>NZ_JBUZJI010000038.1:0-12132 GCF_055282735.1 Nocardioides sp. B129/18
GACAAGTGCTGCTCGCGTCCACACCACACACACGACAGCACCACACCCGCCCCACTAAGGTGGCGGGTGCGTGATAGCTGAATATTGGGTCTCAACACCCACACCCACGACGGCGTTCCACGCCCGAGGTGTGGTGCGTGTTGAATAGAGTTACGGCGGCCATGGCGAAAGGGAAACACCCGGTCCCATCCCGAACCCGGAAGTTAAGCCTTTCAGCGCCGATGGTACTGCAACCGCGAGGTTGTGGGAGAGTAGGACGCCGCCGGACAAACATTAGTGTTCAGGGGCCACCCACAGGGTGGCCCCTGAACCCATTTCTGGACGAGAATCACCTCGTCGGCGCCATCGGGCGCGCGACGATCGAGATGGAGCAGGTCATGGCGGAGAACGATCGCGGTCGAGGTGGTCGCTCCGGCGGCCAGGGCGGAGCCCGAGGCGGACAGGGTCGCAGTGGCGGCCCGTCGCGCAGTGGCGGAGCCGGTCGCGGCGCCGGCCAGGGACGCGGTGACGCGCCCCGAGGCGGAGCACGCGGCGAGGGCCGCAGCGAGGGCGCGCGCGGTGGCGCCCCCCGGTCCGAGCGATCCGACAAGCGACCCTTCGAGGAGCGCCGCAAGCCGGGCGGTCGTCCCGGTCGCGACGGCGAGCGTCGCGGCGGTTCCGGGCGCGGTCGCGAGGACCAGCGCGCCCAGCAGCGGGGAGAGCGCGGGGAGCGCGTCACGCCGCGGCGTGAGCGCGTCGACCAGGAGGTCTACGACGGCCCGGACCTGCCCGATGAGATCACCGGCAAGGAGCTCGACCGCGCCATCAGCGCGCAGCTCAAGGGTCTTCCCGAGAAGCTCGCCCAGCGCATCGCTCGGCATCTCGTCGCCGCCGGCCAGCTGATCGACGAGGACCCCGAGACCGCCTACCGGCACACCCTCGCCGCACGGGCCCGTGCCTCCCGGCTCGCGGTCGTGCGCGAGGCCGTCGGCGAGGCCGCCTATGCCGCCGGCCACTACGCCGAGGCGCTCGCGGACCTGCGTGCGGCCAAGCGCATGAACGGCGCCACCGCCTACCTGCCGATCATGGCCGACTGCCATCGCGCGCTCGGCCAGCCCGAGCAGGCCATCAAGCTCGCCAAGAGCCCGTCGGTGGTCAACTTCGTGCCCGAGGCCAAGGCCGAGATGACCATCGTCGAGGCCGGCGCCCGGCGCGACATGGGCCAGCTCGATGCCGCCCTGCGCACCCTCGAGCTCGCTCCGCTGACCTCCAAGAGCCGCGCGTCGTGGGTGGTGCGACTGCGCTACGCCTACGCCGACACCCTCGAGGCCGCCGGCCGTCACGAGGAGGCGCTGACGTGGTTCCACCGCACGCAGGCCATCGACTCCGAGGAGATCACCGACTCCGCCGAGCGCGCAGCGGCCCTGGAGGCGCAGATCGCCGAGTGAGCGCCTAGCGCTCCACCACGTTGACGACGGCCTGTCGGCCAGCCTCCTGAGTGCCTCGTCGCAGTCCCTCGGTGAAGGCCAGCCGCAGGTCGTCGACGTACACGGCGCCGGCGCGGGCGCTGGAGACGGCGACGACGATGCTGTCGCCCGGCTCGAGGGTCTGGCCGGAGGGGTCGAGCAGACCCCGGCAGAACAGTCCGGCGTCGGAGGTCGACTCCAGGCTCGCGCCGCGGCACAGCAGCGGCTTGACCTCGGCCTTCACGCTCGCCGTGGCGTGCACCCGCACACCGGCGAGGTGGATCGTGCGACCCGCGGGCTGGGTGTAGAGGCCCACGTAGACCGCCGTGCCCGTCGGCGTCGTCACGGTGACCTTGGCGTCGCTGCGGGGCAGCGGCGCGGGATGGGCGATCACCCAGGCCGTGGCGAGGAGGAGCAGCACCAGGACCACCGCGCCACCGGCGAGCAGGGCCCGTCGACCGGGGCGCACGCCGAGGCCGCGCGCGGGAGCGTCGGTCGAGGTCACAGCGCGACCCTAGCGGCGCGAGCGCGCGTCCTGTCCGCGAACCGGTCTCCGGACGCCGTGGTCGGCTGCCAGACTGCGCCCATGACCTCCCTGGCCCGTCCCGCCCTCGAGGGCAACGTCGCCGTGCGTGACGGACGCCGGCTCAGCTTCGCCGAGTACGGCGCGCCGCGAGGCCCCGCGCTGGTGTGGATGCACGGCACGCCCGGCGCCCGGCGTCAGATCCCGGTGGAGGCGCGCTCGCTGGCCGCCCGCCGCGGCCTGCGCATCATCGGCGTCGATCGTCCCGGCATCGGCTCCTCCAGTCCCTACCTCTACCCCGACGTCCGCGACTGGACCGAGGACCTCGAGCTGCTGCTCGACGCCCTGGCCGTCGAGGACGTCCGGATGATCGGGCTCTCCGGCGGCGGCCCCTACGCGCTGGCGGCCGGCGCCGCGCTCGGCGACCGGGTGCGCGGGGTGGGCGTGCTCGGCGGCGTCGCGCCGACGGTGGGGGAGGACGCCGTCGAGGGCGGACCCATCCAGCTCGCCGTCCGCCTCGCCCCGCTGCTCGACGCCGCGCGGGTGCCCCTCGGCGTCACCCTCACCCAGGCCATCCGCCTGGTGCGTCCCCTGGCGGGCACCGCGCTGGACCTCTACGCCGCCGTGCAGCCGGCCGGCGACAAGGCGCTGCTCTCGCGGCCGGAGTTCAAGGCGATGTTCCTCGACGACCTGCTCAACGGCAGCCGCTTCCAGACCCTCGCCCCGCTCAACGACCTGGTGCTCTTCACCCGCCCCTGGGGCTTCCGGCTCGCGGACGTCACCGCGCCGGTGCGCTGGTGGCACGGCGACCAGGACCACATCGTCCCGTTCCGGCACGGGCAGCACGTCGTCGACCGCCTGCCGAGGGCGACCATGAGCGTCATCGACGGCGAGAGCCATCTCGGCGGACTGGGCATCGCCGAGGAGGTGCTCACCACGCTCATGGCCCTCGACGGCGACACGCCGACCTCGGCCTGACGCGGAGGCTGGTGCTCAGGCGCCCCATCGGTCACAATGGGCGCACAACTCACATACCTGTCATTCGGTGCACTCCCGTGATGACGGCTCGAGACCGCTGGGGAAGGCGTAGCTCGCGCCGATACGAAGGAGGCCCACCGTGACCGCACGCTCTGCCGCCCGTCCGATGACGAGGGGCGTCTTCTACGTGCACTCCGCGCCGTCCGCGCTGTGCCCTCACCTGGAGTGGGCCGTGGGCGGTGTGCTCGGCAACGCCGTCAGCCTGGACTGGATCCCCCAGCCCGCGCAGAGCGGCGCGTACCGGTCGGAGCTGTCGTGGACCGGCGAGGCCGGCTCCGCCGCGAAGATCGCCTCGGCGCTGCGCGGCTGGAAGCACCTGCGCTTCGAGGTCACCGAGGAGCCGACGTCCTCCACCGAGGGCTCGCGCTACTCCTACACCCCCGACCTCGGCGTCTTCCACGCCGTCACCGGCCTGCACGGCGACATCATGATCCCCGAGGACCGGCTCAAGGCCGCGGTGGTCAAGGCCGCGCTCGGCGAGACCACCGTGTTGCTGGAGATCGACCGCCTCCTCGGCAAGCCCTGGGACGACGAGCTGGAGACCTTCCGGCACGCCGGTGACGGCGCGCCCGTCCGCTGGCTGCACCAGGTCGTCTGAGCACGGCGCCCCGAAGCCCCCGACACGGCGAGAGCCCGTGACCCCGTGACCGCCAGGCGGTCACGGGCTCTCGCCGTGTCGGGGTGCGGTTCAGCGCAGGTAGTAGGTGAACGTGCGTGCTGAGCCGTCGATCGAGGGGTCGCCCGGGGTGGACTTGTAGGAGAACTTCACCCGGATCTTGAAGCGACCCGGCGTCGTCGTGGGCTTGCAGAACCGGAAGTAGCCCTTGCCGGCCGTGGGGTCGCTGCCGGAGAGGAACGCGCCGGACGCGACCGCGGTGCCCCGGGGGTCGACGAGGGTGGTCTCCAGGGCCCAGATCTCCGTGGGCGGGGTCAGGCGGTAGGAGTACCGGTAGGAGTGGCAGCCCGAGAGCAGCCTGCCGTCGGGTGCGTACACGCGGGCGTACTGGGCCATCGGGTACGGGCCGGACGCCTTGGGCGGGGCGTCGGTGGCGCTGCCCAGCCCCAGGAGCAGGGAGCCGGCGGCGAGGAGCCCGGTGACGGTGCTGACGGACATGAGGGAGCCTCCAAACGGATCTGTCTCTGCCCATCCAACGGTGCGATGAGACCCGGGTCACGCGCGTCTCACGGTGCGGCGATGAGGAAGCCCTCATCGACGCGCCCGTGAGTCGCCCGTGAGCCCGGCTCAGAGCGGGATGTTGCCGTGCCGTCCGCGCTGCACGCCGCCGGTCTCGACGGCCTCGACGAGGGCCCGCGCCAGGCGCGAGCGGGTGCGGGCCGGCTCGACGATCTCGTCGACGACGCCGATCTCCATCGCCTTCTCGACGCCGCCGGCGATGCGCTCGTGCTCGGCGGCGAGCTCGAGCTCGACCTGCGGGCGCAGGTCGGGGGCGACCTCGGCCAGGCGTCGACGGTGGAGGATGCGCACGGCCGCGACCGCGCCCATGACCGCGACCTCGGCGCCGGGCCAGGCGAAGACCTTCGTGGCGCCGATCGAGCGGGCGTTCATCGCGATGTAGGCGCCGCCGTAGGTCTTGCGGGTCACCAGGGTGACGCGGGGGACGACGCACTCGCCGAAGGCGTGCAGCAGCTTCGCGCCGCGACGCACGACGCCGTCCCACTCCTGGCCGACGCCGGGCAGGTAGCCGGGGACGTCGACGACGACGACCAGCGGGACGCCGAACGCGTCGCACATCCGCACGAAGCGGGAGGCCTTCTCGGCGCTGAGGGAGTCCAGGCAGCCGCCGAGTCGCAGCGGGTTGTTGGCGACGACGCCGACCGTGCGGCCGCCGAGGCGACCCAGGGCGGTGACGATGTTGGGCGCCCACCGGGCGTGGAGCTCGGTGGCGGTGCCCTCGTCGAGGATGCTCTCGACGAGCGGGTGCACGTCGTAGGCGCGCTTCTTGGACTCCGGGAGGAGCGCCTCGAGGTCGGTGTCCTCGACGTCGTCGAGCACCAGCGCGCCCTGCGAGCCGAGCAGGTCGGCCAGCGAGCGGGCCCGCTCGAGCGCCTCCGCCTCGGTCTCGGTGACGACGTGGACCACGCCGGAGCGTCGTCCGTGCGGCTCGGGGCCGCCCAGGCGCAGCATGTCGACGTCCTCGCCGGTGACCGAGCGGACGACGTCGGGGCCGGTGACGAAGATGCGGCCCTCGGGCCCGAGGATGACGACGTCGGTCAGCGCGGGGCCGTACGCGGCGCCGCCGGCGGCCGGACCGAGCACCACCGAGATCTGCGGGATGACGCCGGAGGCCTGGGTCATCACGTGGAAGATCCGGCCCACGGCGTGGAGGCTCAGCACGCCCTCGGCCAGACGCGCGCCGCCGGAGTGCCACAGGCCGATGATCGGCACGCGGTCGGTGAGCGCGCGGTGGTAGGCGTCGACGACGACGCGGCAGCCGAGGTCGCCCATGGCCCCGCCCATGACGGTGGGGTCGGAGCAGAACGCCACCACGCGGGCGCCGCGCACGGTGCCGACCGCGGCGATCATGCCGGAGTCGTCGTCGGGGCTGATCAGCTCCAGGCTGCCGGGGTCGAGCAGCGCGGCGAGGCGGTGGCGCGGGTGGCGCGGGTCCTGCTCGCGCGGCGGCTTGGCCGGCGCTGCGGGGGCTGGGCTGGTGCCGGTGGTGCTGGCGGGCTCGGCGGTGGTCGTCATGCGGGCTCCCGGGATCAGTGGCTGCCGACGACGACGGCCACGTTGGCGCCGCCGAAGCCGAAGGAGTTGTTGAGGGCGGCGATGTCGCCGACCGGCAGGTCGCGCACCTTGGTGGCGATGTCGAGCTCGACGCGGGGGTCGAGGTCGTCGAGGTTGATCGTGGGCGGGCTGACGCGGTGGTGGACCGCGAGCACGGTGGCGACCGCCTCGAGCGCGCCGGCGCCGCCGAGCAGGTGGCCGGTCATCGACTTGGTGCTCGTGACGACGACCTCGGAGACGTGCGCGCCGAGCGTCGCGTGGAGCATGAGTCCCTCGGCGACGTCGCCCTGCGGGGTCGAGGTGGCGTGGGCGTTGACGTGCGCGATGGCGGAGGCGTCGATCTCGGCCTCGCGCAGCGCCTTGCGGATCGCGCGGGTGCCGCCCTGGCCCTCAGGATCGGGCTGGGCGATGTCGTGGGAGTCGCTGGTGATGCCCGCGCCGAGGATCTCGGCGTAGATGCGGGCGCCGCGGGCCCGGGCGTGCTCCTCGGACTCCAGGACGACGATGCCGGCGCCCTCGCCGAGCACGAAGCCGTCGCGGGCGGTGTCCCAGGGACGCGAGACGGTGGTGGGGTCGCCGGGGTTCTTCGAGAGCGCCATCATGTTGCCGAAGGCGGCGATCGGGAGCGGGTGGATGGCCGCCTCGGTGCCGCCGGCGACCATCACGTCGGCGCGGCCCAGGCGGATCTGGTCGACGGCCAGCGCGATGCCCTCGTTGCCGGAGGCGCACGCCGAGACCGCGGTGAAGGCCCCGGCGCGCGCTCCGGTGTACAGGCTGATGTTCGCCGCGGGGGCGTTGGGCATCAGCATCGGCACCGCCAGCGGCGAGACCCGGCGGGGGCCCTTGGCCAGCATGGCGTCGTAGTTCTCCAGCAGCGTCGTGACCCCGCCGATGCCCGAGGCGACCGCGACGCCGAGGCGCTCGCGGTCGATCTCGGCGCCCTCGAGGCCGGCGTCGCGCCAGGCCTCCATGGCCGCGACCATCGCCAGCTGCGTGGAGCGGTCCAGACGCCGGGCCTTGACCCGCTCGATCACCTCCGTGGGCTCGACGGCGGCCCGGGCGGCGATGCGCACGGGCAGGTCGGCGGCCCACTCCTCGGTGAGGGCTCGGACGCCGGACCGACCGGCCAGCATGCCCTCCCAGGTGCTCGCGACGTCACCGCCCAGGGGGCTGGTGGCTCCGAGTCCGGTGACGACCACGCGGGTGCGTGCCATGGCGGGTACCTCTCCTTGCTTCGACGGATCTGCTGGTGCTGCGGGTGCTGCGGGTGCTGCGGGTGCTGCGGGAGCGGCTCGGCGTCAGGCCGCGGCGCGCTCGATGTAGGCGACGGCGTCGCCCACGGTCTTGAGGTTCTTGACCTCGTCGTCGGGGATGGTGACGCCGAACTTCTCCTCGGCGGCCACGACGACCTCGACCATCGACAGGGAGTCGACCTCGAGGTCGTCGACGAAGGACTTGTCGAGCTGGACGTCGTCGACGTCGACGCCGGCGACCTCGTTGACGATCTCGGCGAGGGAGGAGCGGATCTCTTCGGTGGTGGGCATGAGCCGACCTTTCTGTGGTGGTGTTGCGGGGAACCGTGGGTCGCGCGGGTGCGCGTCAGGGCAGGACGATGACCTGGGCCGCGTAGGCCAGGCCGGCGCCGAAGGCGATGATCAGGGCGCGGTCGCCCGAGCGGGCATCGCCCTCGGCGTACATGCGGTCGAGGGCCAGCGGGATCGAGGCGGCCGAGGTGTTGCCCTGCTCGACGATGTCGCGGGCGATGCGCACCGTGGCGGGCAGCCTCATGGCGCGGGCCATCGCGTCGGTGATGCGGTTGTTGGCCTGGTGCGGGACGAAGCAGTCGAGCTCGTCGACGGTCAGGCCGGCGCGCTCGAGCGCCTGGAGACCGACCTTGGCCATGGTGAAGGAGGCCCAGCGGAAGACGGCGTTGCCCTGCATCACCAGATGGGGCATGCGGGGCGCGTCGGACTCCAGGACGTCGCGCCAGTCCTCGCGCTGGGTGATGAGGTCGTACTGGGCGCCGTCGGAGCCCCAGACCACCGGGCTGATGCCCTCGTCGTCGCTCGGGCCGACCACGGCCGCACCGGCGCCGTCGGCGAAGATGAACGCCGAGCCGCGGTCCTCGGGGTCGGTGATCTCCGAGAGCCGCTCGACGCCGACGACCAGCACGTGCCCGGCGCTGCCGCCGCGCACGAGGTCGTTGGCCAGCGTGATGCCGTGGCAGAAGCCGGCGCAGGCCGCGGAGATGTCGAACGCGGCGGCCTGCTCGGTGCCGAGGTCGTGGGCGATGAGCGTGGCCACGGCCGGCGTCTGCATGAAGTGGCTGATGGTGGCGACGATGACGGCGTCGATCTGGGCCGGGGCGATGCCGGCGCGCTCGATGGCCTGGCGCGCGGCCTCGACCGACATCGAGCGGACGGTCTCCTCCGGCGTGGCCCAGCGGCGCTCGCGGATGCCCGAGCGCTGCTGGATCCACTCGTCGCTGGAGTCGATGCGGCCGACGATCTCGCTGTTGGGCACCACCCGCGAGGGGCGGTAGGCGCCGAGGCCGAGGATGCGGCTGTGGGCCGGCATCAGGCGGCGCCCTCGGGGTGCAGGCGCAGCAGCGGCTGACCGGGGGCGACCGGGTCGCCGTCCTCGACGAGCCACTCGACGACCTGGCCGCCGTGCGCCGCGCGGACGGGGATCTCGTCGCGCAGGCTGCGCACCGCGCCGATCGGCGCGCCGGTGGGCAGGGTGTCGGCCTCGGCCGCCTCGGCGTCGAGGTGGAAGGTGCCCTTGGCGGGTGCGACGACCATGCGCCACGTGGGGTTGAGGTGGAGGTCGGAGGCCTCGCCGTGCTTCTCGCAGAAGGCGCGGGCGGCGTCGAGCTGGTCGGGGGTCTTCAGCGCGAAGGTCTCGACGCCGGGCAGCGCGCGCTTGGCGATGCCGGCCAGCGTGCCGGCCGGCGGCATCTCGAGCAGGCCGGTGACGCCGAGGTCCTGCATGGTCTCCAGGCAGAGGTCCCAGCGCACCGGGTTGGCGATCTGGCCGACGATGCGGGAGAGCACCTCCTGGCCGCTGTGGACGACGCGGCCGTCGCGGTTGGAGATCACGCGGGTGCGGGGGTCGTGCGTCGACACCGCGCGGGCGAGATGGCCCAGGCGGTCGACCGCGGGGGCCATGTGCTCGGTGTGGAACGCGCCGGCCACCGAGAGCGGCATGAGGCGGGCCTTGGCGGGCGGGTCGGCCTTGAGGGCCGCGAGCTGCTCGAGGGTGCCGGCGGCGACCAGCTGGCCGGGGCCGTTGTCGTTGGCGGCGGTGAGGCCGTGGCGCGCCAGGGCGGCGAGCACCTCCTCGCGGTCGCCGCCGAGGACGGCGGTCATGCCGGTGGGCGTCGCCCGCGCGGCGTCGGCCATGAGGCGGCCGCGCTCGCGGACCAGCACCATCGCCTGCTCGGCGCTGATCGCCCGGGCGCCGGCGGCGGCGCTCAGCTCGCCGACGCTGTGGCCGGCCACGGCGCCGATCATCGAGAACGCGTCGGCCGGGTGCGGGAAGAGGCTCAGCGCGGCGACCAGGCCGGTCGCGACCAGCAGCGGCTGGGCGATCTCGGTGTCGCGGATGGTCTCGGCGTCGGCCTCGGTGCCGTAGTGGGCGAGGTCCAGGCCGGCGACGGTGGAGAGCCACTCGAAGCGCGCCGCGAAGGCGGGGTCCTCGAGCCAGGGGGAGAGGAAGCCGGGCGACTGGGCGCCCTGACCCGGGGCGACGATGACGAGCACGTCCCTCACTCTGCCCCGAGCCGGCCGGAGGTTTCCTCGTCGGCGCACACCAAGTTGGGGCGGCGCTTTTGTCGGATCCCTACAAAGACGCCGGAGGGGTCGGTGTGCTGGTCGATGCGCTGGCGGCGTCGGTCGTCGACGGGGTCGCGGCGGCCGAGCGTCCCGACTGACGCCCCAGGGCGAGGGCGATCCGCAGCGTCAGGGCCTCGCGGGGGTCGGCGGGGTCCAGGCCGGTGAGCTCGGCGACCTGCCGCAGGCGGTAGCGGACGGTGTTGGCGTGGACGAACAGCGCGCGACCGGTGCCCTCGAGCGAGCTGCCGGCGCCGAAGTAGGCCGCCAGGGTCTCCACCAGCGTGCCCCGCGAGCCCAGCAGCGGCATGAAGACGTCCTCGACGAGGTGGCGGCGCGCGTGGCCGTCGCCGGCGAGCACCCGCTCGGGCAGCAGGTCGTCGGCCGCGACCGGACGCGGGGCCTCCGGCCAGCCGGGCGCGGCCCGGAGGCCGGCCAGCGCGGCGCGGGCCGAGGCGTGGGCCTGGGCGAGCCCGGCGACCGCCGGGCCGGTGACGACGGGGCCGGGCCCGAAGAGCGGCTCGACGGCGGCGACGGCGCGCTCCGGCTCGGTGCTGCCGCCGAGCAGCACCACCAGGCGCTCGCCCTGCACGGCGCACAGCGCGTCGGCGCGCGCGAGCCGGGCGACGCGGTGCAGGTCCTCGAACAGGTCGGCCTCGGAGCGCTGGCGCGGCACGGCCCCGATGACCGCGAGCACCTCCTCCTGCGCCGTCCAGCCCAGGGCGCTGGCCCGGCCGAGGACGGCCTCGTCGGTCTCGGCGCGCAGGACGGCGTCGACGACGAGGGCCTCGAGGCGGGCGTCCCAGGCGCCGCGGGCCTCGGCCGCGCGGGCGTAGACCTCCGCCGTGGCGAAGGCGACCTCGCGGGCGTAGCGGGCCACCGCGCCGCGGACGTCGTCGGCCTCCTCGGGGCGCAGGAGCCCGTCGATGTTGGACTCCACGACCTCGATGGAGACCTTCACCAGCGCCACGGTCTGCTGCAGCGTGATCGCGCCGGCCAGGGCCCGCGGGGCGACGCCGAACACCGACGCGGCGATGGGCGATCCCCCGACGGCCGGGGTGGGGGAGGCCGCGGCGTACCACTCGACGAAGCCGCGCACGCCGGCCTGGACGATCATCGAGACCCAGGAGCGCTCCTCGGCGCTGAGCTCGCGGAACCACGGGAAGTCGGCGTCCATGCGGGCGGTGGCGGCCGTGCTGAGCGCCCCGGTGGAGCGCAGCAGGCTGCGGGCCGCGCGGGTGCGCGGGGTGTCCTCCGATCGCGCCACATCGCGCACCCTAGCCCTCGAAGCACCCCTCCTCGATCCGCGCCGAGGCGTCCACGAGCTCGCAACGTCGCCGCAACGACCGGGTGACAACCCTTCCGCTGAGGGGTCCAGATGGGGTCGAATACGGCGAAAGCCCAACGAGCACAGGGTTCTGGGCTTCAATGGCCGTCTCGGACGGTCAGATCCGAGAGCCGTCCGCGACGGCGTGAGGAGTGACCGTGACGACCAGCCCCCCCGAGGTCCAGTTCGTCACCTTGCACGGCCACCGGCGGGCCTACGTCAAGGTGGGCAGCGGCCCGGTGCTGCTGCTCCTGCACGGACTCGGCTGCGACCACACCACGTGGGAGCCGGTCATCGACGCCCTCGCGCAGCGCTACACCGTCATCGCCCCCGACCTGCTCGGCCACGGCGCGTCGGACAAGCCCCGCGCCGACTACACGCTCGGCGGGTACGCCAACGGCATGCGCGACCTGCTGACCGTGCTGGGCGTCGACAAGGTCACCGTCGTCGGGCACAGCTTCGGCGGCGGCGTGGCCATGCAGTTCGCCTACCAGTTCCCCGAGCGCACCGAGCGGATGGTGCTCGTCGCCTCCGGCGGCCTCGGCCCCGAGGTCACCCCCGCGATCCGCGCGATCGCCAGCCCGGGCTTCCACCAGCTCATGGGCGTGCTGACGCTGCCGGGCGTGCGCCAGGTCAACACCGGCGCCCTGCGTGCCCTCTCCGGCCTGCCGGTCAAGCAGCTGCGCGACCTCGACGAGGTCGCCGACATCGTCGAGACCTTCCGCGACCCCGCCGCGCGCGCAGCGATCCGTCACGTGGTGCGGGCCGTCGTCGACTGGCGCGGCCAGATCGTCACCATGGCCGACCGCGCCTACCTCACCGACGCCATGCCGATGTGCGTCGTGTGGGGCCGCGACGACCAGGTGCTCCCCGCCACGCACGCCGACACCGCCTCGCGGATCGCCCCGAAGGCGCGCGTCGAGGTGATCGCCGACGCCGGCCACTTCCCGCACAAGGACCACCCGCAGCGCTTCGTGCGGATCCTGCACGACTTCGTCCAGGGCACCCAGCCGGCCTCCTACAGCCGCGCCCGGTGGCGCGCGCTGCTGCGCAACGGCGCCAGCGCGCCGATCCCGGAGGTCGCCCGCATCGTCGCCGACCGCACCGCCACGATCGCCTGACCCCGTCCTTCGGGGTGGACGTGCGAGGCCCGGACCAGACCGCCGGTCAGGAGCGCCGCGGGCCTGCCGATGGGTGTCTCGGGCCCGAGACACCCATCG
>NZ_JBUZJI010000038.1:12142-27293 GCF_055282735.1 Nocardioides sp. B129/18
CCCCCCCCCCCCCCCCCCCACCCGGGACCCCGCGTGGACCTGCGCGAAGCCAGGCCCTAGCGTGAAGGGCGTGTCAATGGCGACGCATGATCCAGACCTGTCCGACCTCGTCCAGCGGGCCGCGGAGGCCGCGCGCTCCGGCACCGGCAGCGGCGGTCCGCCGCACGCCGCGATCGCCGAGCTGCTGGGCGGCTACTACCAGCACGTCGCGGCCGAGGATCTCGCCGGCCGCACCGAGACCGACGTCTGGGGCGCCTTCGCCAGCCAGCACCGGCTCGCCGGCGAGCGTCCGCAGGGCACCGCGCGCGTGCGCGTCCTCACTCCGACCCTCGCCGAGCACGGCTGGTCGGCCGGCGGGCACAGCGTCGTCGAGGTCGTCACCGACGACATGCCCTTCCTCGTCGACAGCCTGACGATGGAGCTGGGCCGTCAGCGCCGCGACGTGCACCTGGTGATCCACCCGCACTTCGACGTCCGCCGCGACGTCACCGGCGCGCTGAAGGACCTCGAGCCCGTCGAGGACGGCTCGGTGCGCCCCGACGGCGACACCCTGCGCGAGTCGTGGATGCACGTCGAGATCGACCGCCTGCCCGAGGGCGAGGACGTCCCCCCGATCGTCGAGGCCGTCCAGCGCGTGCTGCGCGACGTCCGCGAGGCCGTCGAGGACTGGACGCGCACCCGCCAGCGGATGCTCGACGTCGTCGAGGAGCTGCGCGCCACGCCGCCGCCCCTGGAGGCCGACGAGGTCCGTCAGGGCGCCGAGCTGCTCGAGTGGCTCGCCGACGACCACTTCACCTTCCTCGGCTACCGCGAGTACCTCCTCGAGGAGCTGCCCGGCCACGGCGGCGAGGGCGTCGACGAGGCGCTGCGCGCCGTCCCCGGCACCGGCCTGGGCATCCTGCGCGCCGACCAGGACCTCTCGGCCTCCTTCGACCGCCTGCCCGACGCCGTCAAGGTGCGGGCGCGGGAGAGGAGCCTGCTGGTGCTGGCCAAGGCCAACTCCCGCTCCACCGTCCACCGTCCGGCCTACCTCGACTACGTGGGCGTCAAGACCTTCGACGCCGCCGGCGAGGTCGTCGGCGAGCGCCGGTTCCTCGGCCTGTTCTCCTCCACCGCCTACGCGGAGTCGCTCACCCGCATCCCGCTGCTGCGGGAGAAGGCCGGCGAGGTGCTGCGCCGCAGCGGCTTCGACCCGCGCTCCTACGCCGGCCGCGCGCTGATGGACACCCTCGAGACCTATCCGCGCGACGAGCTGTTCCACACCGGCGTCGACGAGCTGACGCCGATGGCGCTGGCCGCCATGCAGGCCCGCGAGCGGCGGGCCGTCCGCGCGATCGTGCGCCGCGACACCTACGGCCGCTACGTCTCGGTGCTCGTCTACCTGCCGCGCGACCGCTACAACACCGCGGTCCGCGAGCGGTTCAGCCAGATCCTCCTCGACCGCCTCCACGGCGAGTCGGTGGAGTTCACCGTGCGCATCAACGAGTCCACGACCGCCCGCGTGCACTTCGTCGTCCGGCTTCCGCAGGACGGCGTGCTGCCCGAGATCGACACCGCCGACCTCGAGCGGCGCCTCGCCGAGGCCTCGCGCAACTGGCGCGACGACTTCCTCGGCGCCGTCATCGCCGAGTACGGCGAGGAGCACGGCGCCGGTCTGGGCCGCCGCTACGCCGAGGCGTTCCCCGAGGCCTACAAGGAGGACTTCAGCCCGCGCACCGCGGCCGTCGACCTCGGCCGTCTCGAGGACATCGAGGGCGAGGAGGGGCTCGACCTCTCCCTCTACGAGCAGCTCGACGCCGGCCGCGGCGAGGCCCGCCTCAAGGTCTACCGGGTCGGCTCGCCGCTCTCGCTCTCCGAGGTGCTGCCGATGCTGGCCAGCCTCGGCGTCGAGATCGTCGACGAGCGGCCCTACGCGCTGGTGGGCCTGCCGCGTCCCTCGCACGTCTACGAGTTCGGCCTGCGCTACGGCGGGGCCCTGCCCGACCACGCCCGTCAGCTCGTCCAGGACGCCCTGCGCGCCGTGTGGGAGGGCCGCAACGAGATCGACGGCTTCAACGGCCTGGTGCTCGCCGCCGGGCTGAGCTGGCGGCAGGCCACGGTGCTGCGCGCGTACGCGAAGTACCTGCGGCAGGGCGGCTCGCCGTTCGCCCAGGAGTCCCTCGAGGCCTGCCTGCGCGCCAACGTCGACATCACCCGGCTGCTGGTGCGGCTCTTCGAGGTGCGCTTCGACCCCGCGGCCACCGTGGCGCGCGAGTCCGGCGGCGAGGAGGAGCTCGTCGAGCGCATCCACGCCGCGCTCGAGGACGTCGCCAGCCTCGACCACGACCGCATCCTGCGCACCTACCTCACCCACATCCGGGCGACGCTGCGCACCAACTGGTTCCAGCCCGACGCCGAGGGGCTCTCGAAGAACTACCTCAGCCTCAAGCTCGAGCCCTCGCAGATCCCCGACCTGCCCGAGCCGCGGCCGCGCTTCGAGATCTTCGTGTACTCCGCGCGGGTCGAGGGCGTCCACCTGCGCTTCGGCTCGGTGGCGCGCGGCGGCCTGCGCTGGTCGGACCGGCGCGACGACTTCCGCACCGAGGTGCTCGGCCTGGTCAAGGCGCAGATGGTGAAGAACACCGTCATCGTGCCCGTGGGCGCGAAGGGCGGCTTCGTCGCCAAGGCGCTGCCCGACCCCACGGTCGACCGCGAGGCCTGGCTGGCCGAGGGCATCGCGTCCTACCGCACCTTCATCTCCGGGCTGCTCGACCTCACCGACAACCTCGTCGACGGCGTCACGGTGCCGCCGCCGAGCGTGGTGCGGCACGACGGCGACGACTCCTACCTCGTCGTCGCGGCCGACAAGGGCACCGCCACCTTCTCCGACATCGCCAACGACGTCGCGAAGAGCTACGGCTTCTGGCTCGGCGACGCCTTCGCCAGCGGCGGCTCGGTGGGCTACGACCACAAGGCCATGGGCATCACCGCCAAGGGCGCGTGGGTCTCGGTGCGCCGCCACTTCCGCGAGCGCGGCATCGACTGCCAGGCCGAGGACTTCACCTGCGTCGGCGTCGGCGACATGAGCGGCGACGTGTTCGGCAACGGCATGCTCTGCTCCGAGCACATCCGGCTCGTGGCCGCCTTCGACCACCGCGACATCTTCCTCGACCCCGCCCCCGACGCCGCGCGCTCCTTCGTCGAGCGGCAGCGGATGTTCGCCCTGCCCCGCTCGTCGTGGCGCGACTACGACGCCTCCCTCATCTCCGAGGGCGGCGGCGTGTTCTCGCGCAGCCTGAAGTCGGTGCCGATCAGCCCGCAGGTGCGCACGGCGCTGGGCCTGGCCGACGACGTCGAGCACCTGACGCCGGCCGACCTCATGCGCGCGATCCTGCAGGCGCCGGTCGACCTGCTGTGGAACGGCGGCATCGGCACCTACGTCAAGGGCTCGGGGGAGTCCCACGCCGAGGTCGGCGACAAGGCCAACGACGCCATCCGCGTCGACGGCCGCGACGTCCGCGCCCACTGCGTCGGCGAGGGCGGCAACCTGGGGCTCACCCAGGCCGGCCGCGTCGAGTACGCCCAGCAGGGCAACGGCGGTGCCGGGGGTCGCATCAACACCGACTTCATCGACAACTCCGCGGGCGTCGACACCTCCGACCACGAGGTCAACATCAAGATCCTGCTCGACCGGGTGGTCGCCGCCGGCGACCTCACCGTCAAGCAGCGCGGCGAGCTGCTCGCCGAGATGACCGACGAGGTCGGCACGCTCGTGCTGCGCGACAACTACGAGCAGAACCTCGCCCTGGCCAACGCCGCGTTCGCCGCGCCCTCGCTGCTCCACGTCCACGAGGACTGGATGCGGGCGTTGGAGAAGCGCGGCGTGCTGCACCGCGAGATCGAGGGCCTGCCCTCGCGCACCGAGGTGCGTCGTCGCCTCGAGCGCAAGGAGGGCCTGACCCTGCCCGAGCTCTCGGTGCTGCTCTCGTGGACCAAGATCGTGCTCGCCGACGAGCTGCTGGAGTCCGACCTCCCGGAGGACCCCTACCTCGACGAGGACCTGCGGGCCTACTTCCCCTCGGCGATGCGCGAGCGGTTCGCCGCGCAGATCGAGGAGCACCCGCTGCGGCGCGAGGTGATCGTGACGCAGGTGGTCAACGACCTCGTCAACGGCGCGGGCATGACCTTCTGGCCGCGCCTGGCGGGGGAGACGGGCGCGACGGCGGCCGAGCTGACCCGCGCCAACTTCGTGGCCCGCGAGATCTACGCCTCGCTGCCGCTGCGCCAGGAGATCGCCTCCTTCGACAACGCGCTGCCCGCGGAGCTGCAGACCCGGATGCGCCTGGAGATGCGCACGCTGGTGGAGCGGGCCTCGCGCTGGCTGGTCACGCACCGGCGGCCGCCGCTGGACAGCGCCGCCACGGTCGAGCACTTCGCGGCCCCGGTGCAGGAGACCCTGGCCCAGCTGCCGGAGGTCATGAGCGGCCGCGAGCTCGACGGCTACCACCAGCGTCGCGACGAGCTGGTCGAGCAGGGCGTCCCGCGCGAGCTCGCCTCGCGCATCGCGGTGCTGCCGCCGGCCTACGCGGTGCTCGGCGTCGTCGACGTCGCCACCGCGCTGGGCCTGGACCCCACCGAGGTGGCCCGCGTGCACTTCGCGCTCGGCGAGCGGCTGGGCCTGCCCGCGCTCAGCGAGCGGGTCTACGGCCTGCCCCGCGACGACCGCTGGCAGACGATGGCCCGCGCGGCGCTGCGCGACGACCTCCACGGCGTCCATGTGGCCCTGACCCAGCAGGTGCTCGAGAGCACCGACGGCTCGGAGTCGGCGACCGCCCGGGTGGCCACCTGGGAGGACTCCGACGCCGTGCGCATCGGCCGCGCCGCCCGCACCCTGGAGGAGATCTGCGCCGACGACGCCGCCGACCTCGCCCGGATGTCGGTGGGCCTGCGCGTGGTGCGCGGACTCCTGGCCTGAGCCGGCGGCCCTCGTGTGAGACTCCGGCGTGTGGACGCACACGCCGGAGTCATCGAGACCGCAGCCGCCGTCGCCGCCGGGGAGGTGAGCGCCGCCGCGGTGCTCGAGGCCGCCCTGGAGCGCATCGACCGTCTCGACGCCGGTGCGCAGGGCCTGAACGCCTTCACCGTCGTGCTGCGCGAGAGCGCGCGGGCCGAGGCGGCCGCCATCGACGCCGCCCTGGCCGCCGGCCGCACGCTCGGCCCGCTGGCCGGCGTCCCGGTGGCGATCAAGGAGGAGCTGGCCGTCGCCGGCACCGTCACGACCTTCGGCGGGCGCGGCAACAGCACGCCGGCGTCCGCCGACTCCGAGGTCGTGCGCCGGCTGCGCGCCGCGGGCGCGGTGATCATCGGCAAGACCACGATGCCGGAGTTCGGCGCCTGGCCGTTCACCGAGTCGCGCGCCACCGGCATCACGCGCAACCCCTGGCGTCGCGACCACACGCCCGGCGGCTCCAGCGGCGGCACCGCGGCGGCGGTCTCCTCCGGCATGGTGCCGGTGGCCATCGGCGGTGACGGCGGCGGCTCGATCCGCATCCCCAGCGCCTGCTGCGGCCTCTACGGCCTCAAGCCCCAGCGGGGCCGCGTCACCAGCGCGCCCGAGCCGCACCTGTGGTGGGCGCTGGGCACCTGCGGCCCGCTGGCGCGCAGCGTCGCCGACGCCGCGCTCGTCTACGACGTCATCCGCGGCTCGCTGCCCGGCGACCTCTTCCACGCGGGGCCGGTGGACTCCTTCGCCGAGGCGGCCGCCCGCGAGCCGGGTCGGCTGCGGATCGGCTGGACGACGCGTCCGGTCGCCCGGGGCGTGCGTCCCGACGCCGCCTCCGTGCAGGCCCTGCGGGAGACCGTCGACCTGCTGACCTCGCTGGGCCACGACGTCCGCGAGATCGAGCCGCGCTACCCCGACCCGACGGCCGCGTTCGTCCCGCAGTTCCTCGCGGGCATCCGCAGCGAGGCCGACGGCGTCGAGCACTACGACCGGCTCGAGCGCACCACCCGCGAGACCTACCGGCTCGGCAGCTGGGTGACGCCGCGGGTGCGCGACTGGGCGCTGCGCCGCTCCGAGGCGGTGTCCGTCGCCGCCAACCGCGTCTTCGACGACATCGACGTGCTGCTCACCCCGGCCCTGGCCACCCGCCCGCCGAAGGTCGGGCGGCTCGAGGGGCGCGTGCTCGGGGCGGGCACGCTGACGATGGCGCTGCGCTCGATGCCGATGATCGCCTACGCCGCGCTGTGGAACGTGGCCGGCAACCCGGCGGCGTCGGTGCCGGTGGGCGTCGGCGCCGACGGCCTGCCGCTGGCGGTGCAGCTGGTCGGACCCACGGACGGCGAGCCGCTGCTGCTCTCGCTGTCGGCGCAGATCGAGGCCGCTCGCCCGTGGACGCGCGTGGCTCCGTCGTCCTGAGGGGGCAGACTGCAGGGGTGTCCTCGCTGCGTCTGCCCTCGGTCCGCTCCGTCCTCGCCGCGCCGGTGACGCTGCCGCGCACGACGCCGCTGCTCGCCGGTCCGACGGCGCTGGCGCGACGGGCCGTGGCCGGTCCGCTCGGCCTGCCCAGCCCGCTGCGCGGACGCGTCGTGGTCGTCACCGGAGCCTCCTCCGGCATCGGTGAGGCCACCGCCCACGCCGCGGCCGGCGTCGGCGCCCACGTGGTGCTGGTGGCACGGCGCGCCGAGGAGCTGGAGCGGGTGGCCGACGAGATCGCCGCCGAGGGCGGATCCGTCACCTGGCACGCCTGCGACCTCACCGACGCCGAGGCCATCGACGCCCTCGTCGCGCGGCTGCTCGCCGACCACGGCGCGGTCGACTACCTCGTCAACAACGCCGGCCGCTCGATCCGTCGGAGCCTGGCGCTCAGCACCGACCGGGTGCACGACTTCGAGCGCACCATGGCCATCAACTACCTCGGGCCGGTGCGCCTCACCCTCGGGCTGCTGCCCGCGATGCGCGCCCAGCGGTTCGGGCACGTCGTCAACATCGTGTCGTGGGGCGTGCAGATCAAGGCGCCGAAGTTCTCCGCCTACCTGGCCTCGAAGGCCGCGCTCGACACCTTCAGCAGGATCGCCGGCCGCGAGACCTTCGCGGAGAACGTCACCTTCACCAACGTGCGGGTCTCGCTGGTGCAGACCCCGATGACCGCGCCGACCGAGGCCTACGCCGGCCGCGGCGCGACGCCCGAGCAGGCCGCGCGTCGCATCCTGCGGGCCCTGGAGGACCGGCCGATCACGCTCGACGTCGTCGCCGGCCGGGCGGGCGAGGTGTTCAACCTCCTCGCCCCCCGGCTCAGCGACGCCCTCTTCGCCGGCTTCGACGCGCTCTTCCCCGACTCCGCCGCCGCGAAGGCCACGGTGCGGGGCGGCGCGGACGGGGCGGGTGCGGCTCAGGACTCCGGCAGCGCCTCGGCGAGCTTGAAGGCGGCTCCGGTGGGGTCGCAGAGCGTGGCCAGCCGGCCGTAGGGCGTCTCGTGCGGCGCGTCGATCACCTGCGCGCCGGCGGCCGCACAGGCGGCGACCGACGCCTCGACGTCCTCGACCATCCAGTACACCTGCCAGGCCGACACCGCGCCGGGCCAGCCGGAGGCGTCCATGACGCCGGCGAGCGCGTCGTCGGGGGCGATCTCGGCGCCGGCCTCGGGTCGCACGACCTGCGTGTAGCGGAAGTCGGGGGTGTCGGACATCGTCGAGAGCGTGCAGCCGAACACGTCGCGGTAGAAGGCCAGCGCCTCCTCGTAGCCCTGGGCGGCGTGCAGCTCGAACCAGTATGGGGCGCCGACCTCGCGCACCGCGGAGAAGCCGTGGTGCGCGGCCGGCTGCCAGGCGCCGACCGCGGCGCCGCTGGGGTCGACGACCTGCGCGAACCAGCCGAGCTCGCCCACCTGGGCGGGCTCGACGATCACGGGGGCGCCGGCGTCACGCGCTCGCTGGACGGTGGCGTGGATGTCGTCGGTGTGGAGGTAGACCGTCCACGCGCTCGGCAGCGAGGGGTCGAAGGTGTTGCCCATGAGGCCGGCGATCCAGCCGTCGCCGCGGGTGAAGTTCGCGTAGCCGCCGAAGTCCGCGTTCGGCTCGGTGCAGCCCCAGCCGAGGATGGCGGGATAGAAGGCGCGGGCGCGCTCGGCGTCGAGGGTGAAGAGCTCGGCCCAGACGGGCTGGCCCGGAGCGGGGGCGGTGGGCCTGGCGGGCCTGGCGGGCATGGCGGGCACGGCGGCCTCCTGGTGGCGGGCGGGTGTGAGGGTCATGCCTGCTTCGACCGCCGCCGCCACCGGAACTCATCGGTGCCGTGCACGACGGCGCCGCGGAGGCGTCAGCTGGCCTTCTTCGCGGTCTTCTTGGCGGTGGTCTTCTTCGCGGCGGTCTTCTTGGCAGGGGCCTTCCTCGCCGCCGTCTTCTTCGCCGCAGTTCTCTTCGTGGCGGCCTTCTTCGTGGCCTTCGCCGGCGCCTGCGTCGAGTCCGCCGGCTCCTCGCCGCGCGCCTCCTGCGCGGCGGCCACCGAGCGCTGCAGGGCCGCGAGGAGGTCGACGACCTCGCCGGAGGTCTTGGTGGAGGTCTCGGTGCGCTGCACCTCGCCGCCCTCGATCTTCGCCTTCACCAGCGCCTGCACGGCCTCGGCGTAGTCGTCCTCGAACTCCTCGGGGTCGAAGTCGCCGGCGAGGGTCTCGACGAGCATCCGCGCCATGGAGACCTCGGCGTCCTTGATCTCGCCGAGGTCCTCCAGCGACACCGAGAAGTCGGGGACGCGCACCTCGTCGGGCCACATCATCGTCTGCAGGACGATGACGTCCTCGCGCACGCGCAGCACCGCGACGGTCGTGCGCTGGCGCAGCGCGACGGTGACCACCGCGACGCGGTCGGAGTCCTGCAGGGCCTGGCGCAGCAGGGCGTACGGCTTCGCGCCCGCCTTCTCCGGCTCGAGGTAGTAGCTCTTCTCGAACAGCATCGGGTCGATCTGCTCGGAGGGCACGAACTTCTCCACCGAGATCTCGCGCGAGGACGTCGACGGCAGCTCGCGCAGGTCGTCGTCGGTGAGGACGACCATCTCGCCGTCCTCGGTCTCGTAGCCCTTGGCGATGTCGGAGTAGGGCACCTCCTCGCCGTCGACGGCGCAGATGCGCTGGTAGCGGATCCGGC
The DNA here is from genome assembly GCF_055282735.1 of Nocardioides sp. B129/18. Lineage (NCBI taxonomy): Bacteria > Bacillati > Actinomycetota > Actinomycetes > Propionibacteriales > Nocardioidaceae > Nocardioides > Nocardioides sp. B129/18. The sequence continues at coordinate 21,260 of NZ_JBUZJI010000038.1, forward strand.
CGCCGTCGCTCACGTGCACCTGGCGGAAGGACACGTCGTGGGACTCGGTGGCGGCGTACAGCTTCACGGGGACGCTGACCAGGCCGAAGGAGACCGCGCCTTTCCAGATGGCTCGCATGGGCCCAAGGATGGACCCATGCGTCCCATGCTCGCCACCAAGGGCACTCGCCCACCCGCGGGGGAGGAGTGGCTCCACGAGGTGAAGTGGGACGGCGTCCGCGCGCTCGTCGAGGTCGGCCGCGACGGCGGCGTGCGGATGACCAGCCGCAACGAGAACGCCATCACCGCGGCCTGGCCCGACGTCGCCGAGGCCGGCCCGCAGGGCCGTGACCTGCTCGTGGACGGCGAGGTGATCGCCCTCGACGACCGCGGCGTCCCGGACTTCCGGGTGCTGCAGGAGCGCATCCACGTGCGCCGTCGCGAGCAGGCGCTGCGCTGGGCCCGGCAGCGACCGGCGGTGCTGATGGTCTTCGACGTGCTGCGCCTCGACGGCCGCGACCTCACCGACCTCCCGCTGACCCAGCGGCGCGCGATCCTCGAGGGCCTGCGCGACGACGGCCTCGGCGCCTGGCAGGTGCCCGATCCCTACGACGACGGCGCGATGCTCTTCGAGGCCACCGCCGCGCAGGGGCTGGAGGGCGTGGTGAGCAAGCGCCGCGACTCCCGCTACCGCCCCGGCGAGCGCAGCCCGCACTGGCTGAAGATGCCGCACCGCACCCGGGCGTCGTACGTCGTCGGGGGCTGGCGTCCGCAGGAGGGCACGAGCGACCGGCTCGCGGCGGTCCTGGTGGGCGAGCCGACGCCGGACGGCCTGGCCTACCGTGGCCGCGTGGGCAGCGGCATCTCGACGACGCTCTCCCGCAGGCTGCGCGAGCTGCTCGACCCGCTGGAGAGCGACGCCAGCCCCTTCGCCGACGAGGTGCCGCGCGCCGACGCGCTGGGCACGCGCTGGGTCGAGGCGCGCGTCGTCGTCGACGTCGAGACCCACGGCGTCGGCCACCAGCGGCTGCGGCAGCCGTCCTTCCAGGGCGTGCGCGCCGACCTCGCGCCGGAGGACCTCGGATGACGCCGGCGAGCGCACCGGGGGAGTCGGTGCGGGTCGAGGTCGAGGGCCGCACGCTGACCATCAACAACCTCGACAAGGTGCTCTACCCGCGCACCGGCACCACCAAGGGCGAGGTGCTGCACTACTACGCCACGATCGCGCCGGTGCTGCTCCCGCACCTGGCCGGCCGCCCGATCACCCGCATGCGCTGGCCCCACGGGGTGGGCGACGCCGGGTTCGTGGAGAAGAACGCGCCCGCCGGCACGCCGTCGTGGGTGCGCACCGTCACCGTGCCCACCACCGGCTCGCGGGCCTGGGGCGCGACGGGGGAGCGGCCGCGCTCGGACACCCTCACGATGCCGCTGGTCGAGGACCTCGCCACGCTCACCTGGCTGGCCAACCTGGCGGCCATCGAGCTGCACGCGCATCAGTGGAGCGTCGACCGGACGGGGCGTCCTCGCGGCGCCGACCGGCTCGTCGTCGACCTCGACCCCGGCGAGCCCGCCGGGCTCCAGGAGTGCTGCCAGGTGGCGCTGCTGGTGCGCGAGCGGCTGGCCGACCGCGGGCTGGCCTGCCTCCCCGTGCTCTCGGGCTCCAAGGGCCTGCACCTCTACGCCCCGCTGCCGCGCCGGCGTCCCGGTGAGGAGACCACCGCCCTGGCCAAGGAGATCGCCGAGGACCTCCAGCGGGAGCGGCCCCGCGAGGTCACCGCGACGATGACCAAGGCGCGTCGCGGCGGGAAGGTCTTCCTCGACTGGTCGCAGAACGCCGCGGCCAAGACCACCGTCGCGCCCTACTCGCTGCGGGGGCGCGAGCTGCCCTGCGTCGCGGCGCCGGTCACCTGGGACGAGGTCGCGGCGGGTGCCGCGGACCCCGTCGGCCTGGAGCAGCTGCGGTTCACCGACGTGCTCGAGCGGGTGGCGCGCCGGGGCGACCTCTTCGCCCCGGACGTCGCGTGATCGCACGCTAGGGTTTCCCCATGTCGAAGCGGGTGCTGGTCGTGGAGGACGAGGAGGACATCTCCTTCCCCCTCGTGCGCACCCTCGAGCGTGAGGGCTACGAGGTCCGCTCGGTCGAGAGCGGTGCCGCGGCCCTCAAGGAGATCGGCCTCGCGCCGCTCGATCTCGTCATCCTCGACCTCGGGCTGCCCGACATGGACGGCCTCGACGTCTGCAAGCAGGCCCGCGAGGGCGGCTACACCGGCGCGATCATGATCGTCACCGGCCGCTCCGCCGAGCTCGACCGCGTCGTGGGCCTCGACTACGGCGCCGACGACTACCTCGTCAAGCCCTTCGGCGTCGCCGAGCTGCAGGCCCGGGTGCGGGCGCTGCTGCGCCGCGTCGGCGGGGCCGCTGCCGTCGAGCAGGTCGACCCCGACGGCCTGCGCATCGACATCGACGCCCGTCGCGTCTACTCCGGCGACCGCGAGGTGCCCCTGACGGGCAAGGAGTTCGACGTCCTGGCGATCCTCGCCTCCCACCGCGACAAGGTCGTCTCCCGCGGCCGGCTGATGGCCGACGTGTGGGACGAGAACTGGTACGGCTCCACCAAGACCCTCGACGTCACCATCGGGCGGCTGCGCCAGAAGCTCGAGAGCGTCGGCGTGCGCGAGAAGGTCGTCGCCGTGCGCGGCGTCGGATTCCGCCTCGAGGGGGCCGGCTCCAGCCAGTGACCGCGGGTTCCGCCATGATGTGCGCGTGGTGATCCCCGTCACAGCGTCCTTGCCGGTGCCCGCCGCGGTGCGGGCCGCCGTCGACGCGCGCCTCGCCGCCCTCCCCGCGCACCGCCGCACGACCTTCGCCCTGCGCCTGGAGCGGTGGTGGCCCGACCTGCGCGTCGCGCTCGAGGGGCTCTACGCCGACCCCGACGCCGTCGCCGCGCGCCTGGTCGCGATCGCCGCCGACGGGTTCGCCGAGCGCGACGAGGAGCTGCACGCGCTCGACGAGCGACGCCTGCTGCGCCCCGACTGGCTCCAGCGTCCCGAGCAGCTCGGCTACGCCTGCTACGCCGAGCGGTTCGCCGGCGACCTCGCCGGGGTGGGCGAGCGGCTGGACTACCTCCAGGAGCTCGGCGTCACCTACCTGCACCTCATGCCGCTGCTGCGTCCGCGCGAGGGCGACAACGACGGCGGCTACGCCGTGGCCGACTACCGCGAGGTGCGCGCCGACCTCGGCACGATGGACGACCTCTCCGCGCTCGCGGGCCGGCTGCGCGAGCGCGGCATGAGCCTGGTCGTCGACCTCGTGCTCAACCACGTCGCCCGTGAGCACGCCTGGGCGCAGGCCGCCCGGGCCGGCGACGCCCGCTACCGCGACTACTTCCTGGTCTACCCCGACCGCGAGGTGCCCGACGCCTACGAGGCCACGGTGCCGGAGGTCTTCCCCGACTTCGCGCCCGGCAGCTTCACCCACGACCCCGACCTCGACGGCTGGGTCTGGACGACGTTCAACTCCTGGCAGTGGGACCTCAACTGGGCCAACCCCGAGGTGCTCGCCGAGCTCGCGGAGGTCGTCCTGCTGCTGGCCAACCGCGGCGTCGAGGTGCTGCGCCTGGACGCCATCGCCTTCCTCTGGAAGCGGCTCGGCACGACCTGCCAGAACGAGCCCGAGGTGCACCGCATCACCCAGGCGCTGCGCACGGTGGCCCGCATCGCCGCGCCCGCGCTGGCCTTCAAGGCCGAGGCGATCGTCGGCCCGCGCGACCTCGTCGCCTACCTCGGCACCGGCGAGCACGCCGGCCGCGTGAGCGATCTGGCCTACCACAACACGCTGATGGTGCAGATCTGGTCGATGCTCGCCGCGCGCGACACCCGGCTGGCCCGGCACGCGCTCGCCGCGCTGCCCGCCAAACCGTCGACGGCCACCTGGATCACCTACGTGCGCTGCCACGACGACATCGGCTGGGCCGTCGACGACGCCGACGCCGCGGCCGTCGGGCTCTCCGGCCACCTGCACCGCGCGTTCCTCTCCGACTGGTACGGCGGCGAGTTCGACGGATCGTGGGCCGAGGGCCTGGTCTTCCAGCACAACCCCGCCACCGGCGACCGTCGCATCAGCGGCACCAGTGCCTCGCTCTCCGGGCTCGGCGCGCACCGGCTCGACCCCGACGGCGCGTTCGCCCGGATGCTCCTCGCCCACGCCGTCGTCGCCGGCTGGGGCGGCGTCCCGGTGATCTGGAGCGGCGACGAGCTCGCCCTGCCCGACGACCCCGACTGGGCCGCCGAGCCCGGCCACGGCGACGACAACCGCTGGGCCCACCGCCCGCGGGTCACCGACGCCGACCGCGCCCGTCGCCTCGACCCCGACTCCGACGCCGGCCGGGCCTTCACCGCCCTCGCCCACCTCGCCCGCACCCGCGCGTCGCTGCCCCAGCTGCACGGCAGCGTCACCCCGGAGGTGCTCCTCGACACCGACGACGGCCTGCTCGTCCTCGTCCGCCGCCACCCCGCCGGCGCGATGGTGGCGCTCTACAACGTCACCCCCGAGCCGCGTCCCTTCAGCCGTCAGCGCCTCGAGCACCTGCTCCCCGGCGCCCCCGGCCTGCTCCTCCACGACGCCCTCTCCGGCGACCCGATCGTCAGCGGCGACGAGGTGCTCGTCCCGAGCTATGCGGCGTGGTGGGTGGTGCGGGGCTGAGGCGGGGCAGCTTCCCCGGATATCCGGGGAGACTGGACGTTGTCAGGGGAAGTTACCCCTGACAACGTCCAGTTCTCCCTGACCTGATCTGCCCCGATCACGCCGGACGAGCGACGCCGAGCACGGCGCGGGCGACGGCGTCGGGCCCGAGGTGGGCCGCGCCGAGCAGCGCGTGGGAGAGCCCGAGGGCGTAGAGCAGCGCGAAGGCGTCGTCGGCGGCGCGCTCGTCGGCGTCCAGGCGGGTGCGCAGCCAGGCGGTGACGACGTCGCGGATCGCGGTGCGTGCCTCGTCGTTGCGGGCGGCGACGTCGGCGTCGTCGGCGAGCTCGACGAGGAAGGCCCGCATCGCGGCGCGGTGGCGGGCGAAGATCGCCAGCGCTGCAGCAGCGAGGTCGGCGGCGGCGGCGACGGGGTCCGCGACGAGGTCGGCGTCGGCGAAGGCGGAGCGCGTCGCCTCGATCATCGACGCCTGCTCGCGGGCCTGCAGGGCGGAGAGGAGGCCGGAGCGGTCGCCGAAGCGGTGGTAGAGCGAGCCGTTGGAGATGCCCGATCGCTCCGAGACCGCCGCGACGGTGACCGCCGCCAGCCCGCCCTCGGCGAGCAGCGCCGCGGCGGCGTCGAGGAGCCGCTCGGCGGAGGTCTCGCTGCGGGACTGCTGGGGGCGGCGCACGAGGTGACCCTAGCAATAATGGAGCGAGTGCTCTAGTTTAGCCCGCATGAGCCTGACGATCTGCGGCCGACGCTTCGGCGGCGTCGCGCGCGACCACTGGTGGCGCCACAACCTCGCACTCGACCCCGAGACCGACTACGTCGAGATCTACCGGGTCGTGGTGCAGCACGAGTTCCCGTGGGACTTCAACCAGGCGCTCTCCTTCGCGCTCTTCCGCACCTACGCCGTCCCGGGCATCGGCCGGCTCCTGCACGACACCGGCGCGTTCACCGAGGCCACCCAGCGGCGCTACGACGACACCACGCTGCTCCTCGAGCCGCCGCTCACCCACGGCTTCGAGCACCCCGAGGCGCGCGCGGCGATCCGCCGGATCAACCAGATGCACCGCAGCTACGACATCCCCAACCACGAGATGCTCTACGTGCTCTCCACGTTCGTCGTCGTCCCGAAGCGCTGGCTCGACGACTACGGCAAGCGCCGCCTCTCCGACGGCGAGCTGCGCGCGTCGGTGAACTACTACCGCGCGCTGGGCCGCCACATGGGCATCCGCGACGTCCCGGAGACCTACGACGAGTTCGCGCGCCTCATGGACGACTACGAGCGCGAGCACTTCGGCTTCGACGCCGGCGGGCGCGCCGTCGCCGACGCCACCCTGCGGCTGATGCTCACCTTCTATCCCAGCGG
>NZ_JBUZJI010000039.1:0-19506 GCF_055282735.1 Nocardioides sp. B129/18
ACAAACATTAGTGTTCAGGGGCCACCCACAGGGTGGCCCCTGAACCCATTTCTGGGGTCTTTTGAAGCCGCTTCGCCTCCACAGGCTGCCTCAGGACACCGCGATTCCCAGGCCGGGTGGCACCCCTTCCTCATGCTCGGTTCGGGGCGGAAGGCTGGTCCCCGGAGGTGATCTGGATGGTCCAGAAGAACGAAGACGCCACCGGCGTCAACGAGGTGCGGCTGGTCGGTCGCGTCACGCGGGAGGGCGTCGAGCGCGAGCTGCCCAGCGGCAGCACCGTGGTCACGTGGGGCGTGACGATCCGGCGCGATCCGACGTCGAGCATGGGCTCGGCGACGGTGGACGCTCTCGACTGCGCGGCCTGGGGCGCCGGTGTGCGTCGTACGTCGCTGCGTCTCCGGGCCGGCGACACCGTCGAGGTGCACGGGGCGGTACGGCGCAGGTTCTTCCGCGCCGGCGGCGCGGCTGCGTCGCGGGTCGAGATCGAGGTGCGTCAGGTCCGGCGGCTGACCAAGGCCGCGGTGTCCGCCGGCAAGGTCACCTCGGCCGCCCTCTAGGGTCGAGCCATGGCTGAGATCCTGGGCTCCAGCGAGCGGCTGGCCGACGACCACGACCTGGCGATGCTCGATCTCGACGGCGTCGTGTACGTCAGCGGTGCGGTCGTCGAGCATGCTGCGGAGTCGATCCAGGCCTGGCGCGAGGCCGGCCGAGCGCTGGCGTTCATCACGAACAACGCCTCGCGGCCGCCGCAGACCGTGGTCGACCATCTGCAGCGCATCGGCGTGCCCGCGGGCCTCGATGACGTCGTCACCTCGGCCCAGGCGGTCGCCGCACTCCTGCGTGAGGAGCTCGGTGCGGGAGCGCGCGTGGCGGTCCTCGGCGGCGAGGGCCTGCTCGAGGCCATGGAGGCGGAGCGCCTGGCGGTGGTCGGCGTGGCTGATGATGCGGTCGCCGGCGTCACCGGCTACGGCCCCGACGTCGTGTGGAGCGATCTGATGCGCTTCGCGGTGCGGGTGCGCGACGGTCTGCCCTGGTACGCCAGCAACACCGACCTCTCCATCCCCACCGACTACGGCACGGCGCCCGGCCACGGCGTGCTGGTGCGCATGCTGCAGGACTTCACCGGCATCGACCCGACGGTGGCCGGCAAGCCCGAGCCACCGCTGCTCCAGCAGACCATGGCGCGGGTCGGGGGCTCGCGTCCGCTCATGGTGGGCGACCGGCTCGACACCGACATCGCCGGCGGCACGCGGGCCGAGGTCGCCTCGCTGCTGGTCCTCACCGGCGTCACCGATCTGGCGGTGCTGGCCGCCGCCACGGCCGAGGAGCGCCCCACCTACATCGCTCCTGACCTGCGCGGACTGCTCGAGCCGCAGATCCCGGTCGAGAGGGACGGAGCCTCGACGTCGTGTGGTGGATGGGACGCGGTGGTGGAGGACGGCGCCCTCCGGATGTCCGGCTCAGGGCTCGCGAGCTCGTGGTGGCGCGCCGCCGCGGCGGCGTGCTGGGCCTGGGCCGACGAGAGCGGGACGCCGCCGGGCGTCGACGGCGTGCAGGTGCCGGACGCAGACCTCCATCGCGATAGCCTCGGCGCATGAGCCTCGAGCCCGACGTCCGTCAGCAGCAGGCGATGGCCGCCCCGGCCACGGGCGTGCCGACGGTCGACGGCGTCCTCGAGGCCGTCGCCGCCCTGGGGGAGCGTCCGCTGTCGGAGCACGCGGAGGTCTTCTCCGCTGCACACGAGACCCTGCGCCGAGCCCTCGACGACGTCGAGGAGCCCGCCACCGACGTCGAGCCGGCCTGAGGTCTCCATGGCTGGACCTCGTCGACTCCGTCTCGACGCCGAGCTGGTGCGTCGTGGCCTGGCGCGCTCGCGTGAGCATGCCAGCGAGCTGGTCGCCTCCGGTCGCGTCAGCGTCGCCGGCGCCACCGCCACGAAGCCGGCGACCGGCGTCACCACCGACGTCGCCCTCGTGGTGGCCGAGGACGACGGCGATCCCGGCTACGTCTCGCGCGGCGGTCACAAGCTGGCCGGCGCGCTCGAGGCGTTCACGCCACACGGCCTGAGGGTCGAGGGCGCCCGCTGTCTCGACGCCGGCGCCTCCACCGGTGGCTTCACCGACGTCCTGCTGCGCGCCGGCGCAGCCGAGGTCGTGGCCGTGGATGTCGGCTACGGCCAGCTCGCCTGGTCGCTCCAGTCTGACCCGCGCGTCCAGGTGCACGATCGCACCAACATCCGCGACCTGACCCTGGACATCGTCGGCACGCCGGTCGACCTCGTGGTCGGGGACCTCTCCTTCATCTCGCTGCGCCTGGTGCTCGACGCGCTCCTCTCGGTCACCGCGCCCACCGGAGCGCTCGCGCTGATGGTGAAGCCGCAGTTCGAGGTGGGCAAGGAGCGGGTGGGCAAGGGCGGCGTCGTGCGCGACCTCGGTCTGCGCGCCGAGGCGGTCCTCGACGTCGCCCGGGCGGCGGCCGCGCGCGGGTGGCCGGTGTACATGGTCGCCACCAGCCCGCTGCCCGGTCCGTCGGGCAACGTGGAGTTCTTCGTCTGGCTCCGACGCGACACCGTCGGCCTCTCCGAGGCGGTCATCGAGGAGACCGTCGCTCACAGCGGCGTCTCGCCCGTCGCCGCACTGCGCCCGGATGAGAGGGTGGAGTCATGACCGCCGACCACGCTGCCGACGCGTCCGGCCGTCGGGTCCTGGTGCTCGCGCACACCGGCCGGCCCGAGGCTCGGGAGGTGGCGCTCGCCTTCTGTCGGGCGCTCACTGATCACGGGATCATCGTCCGGCTCCTGGCCGCCGAGGCCGCCGACCTCGAGATCGACGCCGCCGATCACTCGCCGGCCATCGAGATCTGTCCCGACAGCGGTGGCCCGCATCCCGACGCCAGCGCCGGATGCGAGCTGGCGATCGTCATCGGCGGCGACGGCACGATCCTGCGCGCCGCGGAGATCACCCATGCCAGCGGCACCCCCGTGCTCGGCGTCAACCTGGGCCACGTCGGCTTCCTCGCCGAGGCCGAGTACGAGGACGTCGCCTCGGTCATCGACGCCGTCGTCGGCAAGCGCTACACCGCCGAGGATCGCATGACCCTCGACGTGCGGGTCTATCGGGGCGGTGAGGTCGTCAACCGCACCTTCGCGGTCAACGAGGCCAGCGTCGAGAAGGCCGCCCGCGAGCGGATGCTCGAGGTGGTCGTCGAGGTCGACGGCCGCCCCCTCTCGCGCTGGGGCTGCGACGGCGTCGTGTGCGCGACGCCGACCGGCTCGACCGCCTACAACTTCAGCGCGGGGGGCCCGGTGGTCTGGCCCGGCGTCGAGGCGCTGCTCATGGTGCCGATCAGCGCTCACGCGCTCTTCGCCCGTCCGCTCGTGGTGGCGCCGACGTCGGTGCTCGCCGTCGAGGTGCTCGCCCAGACCGAGGGCGCAGGCGTCCTGTGGTGCGATGGCCGACGCGCCGTCGATCTTCCGCCCGGAGCACGCATCGAGGTGCGGCGCGGGGGAGCGCCGATGCGCATCGCCCGTCTGCACGAGGCGCCGTTCACCGACCGCCTCGTCGCGAAGTTCGGCCTGCCGGTCGAGGGCTGGCGGGGCTCGGCCGAACGCCGGCGTCGCGCAGCCGCCCCCGCCGTCGCGCCCGCCGCCCCCCAGGAGGACTGATGCTGGAGGAGATCCGGATCTCGTCGCTGGGGGTCATCGACTCCTCGACGCTCGAGCTCGGTCCCGGGCTCACCGTGATCACCGGCGAGACCGGCGCGGGCAAGACGATGATCGTCACCGCGCTCGGCCTGCTGCTCGGCGGCCGTGCCGACAGCGGCTCGGTGCGCACCGGCGCGAAGGCGGCCCGCGTCGAGGGCGTCGTGTCGGTCGACGCCCTGCCCGACGTCGCCGCCGCGGTCGACGAGGCCGGGGGAGACGTCGAGGACGGCACCGTGCTCATCGCGCGCAACGTCTCGGCCGAGGGACGCTCCCGCGCCTACGTCGGCGGGGCGAGCGTGCCGATCGCCACGCTCACCGAGGTCGCCGAGCCGCTGGTGGCGGTGCACGGCCAGTCCGACCAGCACCGGCTGCTGCAGCCCCGGGCGCAGCGGGCCGCCCTCGACCGCTTCGGCGGCGCCGAGGTGGCCGACCTGGCCGAGACCTATCGCGCGCTGTTCGCGCGGCTGCGCGACGTCGAGCAGCGGCTCATGGAGGTCGTCGAGCACCAGCGCGAGCGCGCCCAGGAGGCCGACCTGCTGCGCTTCGGGCTGGCGGAGATCGAGGCCGTCGAGCCGCAGGAGGGCGAGGACGACGCGCTGGCCGCCGAGGAGCTGAGGCTCGGGCACGCCGACACCCTGCGCACCGCCGCCGAGACCGCCCGCGAGGCGCTCTCCAGCGAGGAGTCCGCTCCCGACGCGCTCGGCGCCGTCGCCGCCGCGCGTCGAGCCCTGGAGTCCGTGCGTGAGCACGACCCCGAGGCGGCGGCCCTCGCCGACCGGCTGGCCGAGGTGTCCTACGTGCTGGCCGACCTGGCCGCCGACGTCGCCTCCTACGCCACCGCCATCGACGTCGACCCTGCACGGCTGGCCGGGGTCTCCGAGCGCCGGGCCGCGCTCACCGGGCTGACGCGCAAGTACGGCGAGACGCTCGCCGAGGTGCTCGCCTGGGCGCAGGCCTCCGCCGTCCGCCTGCTCGACCTCGACGGCACCGACGAGCAGATCGCCGCCCTGCGCGGTGAGCGGGCCAGCCTGCGCGAGGAGCTCGGCGCGGCTGCGTCGGCCCTCAGCGCCGCTCGACAGGCCGCGGCGACGCGCCTGGGGGAGCAGGTGAGCGAGGAGCTCACCCAGCTGGCCATGCCGCATGCGCAGATCACCATCGAGGTGCGTCAGCAGGAGGTCGACGCCCCCGCCGAGGACGTGCCGGGCGGACCGCTGCTCGTCGATGGTCGTTGGGTGCGGTTCGCGCCGTCGGGCATCGACGAGGTCGAGATGCTGCTCGCGGCGAACACCGGCTCCGCGCCGCGTCCGCTCCACAAGGGTGCCTCGGGCGGCGAGCTCTCGCGGGTCATGCTCGCGCTCGAGGTCGTGCTCGCAGCCACCAGCCCGGTGCCGACGTTTGTCTTCGACGAGGTCGACGCCGGCGTCGGTGGCGCGGCCGCCGTCGAGATCGGACGACGCCTCGCGATGCTCGCCCGCACCGCGCAGGTGCTGGTGGTCACCCACCTGCCCCAGGTGGCGGCCTACGCCGACCGTCACGTCGTGGTGGAGAAGTCCAGCGACGGCACCATCACCAGCTCCGGCCTGACGGTGCTCGACGACGAGGCCCGCGAGCGCGAGCTCTCACGCATGCTGGCCGGTCTTTCGGACTCCGACACCGCCCGCGCGCACGCCCGAGAGCTGCTCGAGGTGGCGCACGACTCCAAGACGGGATCGCGCGGCGCGTCCTGAGCACCCCTCGCGATGCCATAGGATGGAGTTCCATGAGGATCGCGCCCCAGGCCAAGCACGTGTTCGTCACCGGGGGCGTCGCCTCCTCGCTGGGCAAGGGGCTGACGGCCTCCAGCCTCGGGCGCCTGCTCCGCTCGCGGGGCCTGCGGGTCACGATGCAGAAGCTCGACCCGTACCTCAACGTCGACCCCGGGACGATGAACCCGTTCCAGCACGGCGAGGTGTTCGTCACCAACGACGGCGCCGAGACCGACCTCGACATCGGCCACTACGAGCGCTTCCTCGACACCAACCTCTCGGCGATCGCGAACGTGACCACCGGCCAGGTCTACTCCGACGTGATCGCCAAGGAGCGCCGCGGCGACTACCTCGGTGACACCGTGCAGGTGATCCCCCACATCACCAACGAGATCAAGGACCGCATCCTGGCCATGGGCCAGGGCACCGGCGACGACGAGGTCGACGTCGTCATCACCGAGATCGGCGGCACCGTGGGCGACATCGAGTCGCTGCCCTTCCTCGAGGCCGCCCGCCAGGTGCGCCACGACATCGGCCGCAGCAACGTCTTCTTCCTCCACGTCTCCCTGGTGCCCTACATCGGGCCGTCGGGCGAGCTGAAGACCAAGCCCACCCAGCACTCGGTCGCCGCGCTGCGCCAGGTCGGCATCCAGCCCGACGCCGTGGTGTGCCGCGCCGACCGCGAGCTCCCCGACGGCATCAAGCGCAAGATCTCGCTGATGTGCGACGTCGACGTCGAGGCGGTCGTCACCGCGGCCGACGCCCCGTCGATCTACGACATCCCGAAGGTCCTGCACCGCGAGGGCCTCGACGCCTACGTCGTCCGCCGCCTCGACCTGCCCTTCCGCGACGTCGACTGGACGCTGTGGGACGACCTGCTGCGCCGGGTCCACCACCCCAAGGAGGAGGTCACCGTCGCGCTGGTCGGCAAGTACATCGACCTGCCCGACGCCTACCTCTCGGTGGCCGAGGCGCTGCGCGCCGGCGGCTTCGCCCACGAGGCGAAGGTGCAGCTGCGCTGGATCCCCTCCGACGAGTGCGCCACGCCGGCCGGCGCCGCCCGCGCGCTGGAGGACGTCGACGCGATCTGCGTGCCCGGCGGCTTCGGCATCCGCGGTCTCGAGGGCAAGCTCGGTGCGCTCACCTACGCCCGCACCCACGGCATCCCGACCCTTGGCCTGTGCCTGGGCCTGCAGTGCATGGTCATCGAGTACTCCCGCAGCGTGCTCGGCCTGGAGAAGGCCGGCTCCACGGAGTTCGACGCCGACACCCCCGAGCCGGTCATCGCGACGATGGAGGAGCAGCGGGCGTTCGTCGAGGGCGCGGGCGACCTGGGCGGCACCATGCGCCTGGGCCTCTACCCGGCCGCGCTCAAGGAGGGCAGCCTGGCGCGTCGCGTCTACGGCGCCGACGTGATCGAGGAGCGGCACCGTCACCGCTACGAGGTCAACAACTCCTACCGCGACCGTCTCGAGGAGGCCGGCCTGGTCTTCTCCGGCACCTCGCCCGACGACAGCCTCGTCGAGTTCGTCGAGCTGCCCCGCGACGTGCACCCCTACTACATCGCCACCCAGGCGCACCCCGAGCTGCGCTCGCGTCCGACGCGTCCGCACCCGCTCTTCGCCGGCCTGGTGGGCGCGGCCATCACCCGCCAGCGCGAGCTGCGGATCCCGATCGACGAGACCGGCCTGCACGCGGAGCCGGTGGCCGACTGATGAGCGGCGGGGCCGGCGGGTCGGGTGAGCGCAGCCGTCCGCTGGGCGACCAGCCCGCCTCCTGGCCGGTGGAGTCCAGCACCGACCTGCACCGCGACGGCTGGGTCGTCGCCCTGCGCGCCGACCTCGTGCGGCGCCCCGGTGCCGACGAGGAGGAGCCGTTCCGGCGGCTGGTGCTCGAGCACCCAGGCGCGGTCGTCGTCCTCGCGCTCGACGAGGACGAGCGAGTGCTCGTCCTCGAGCAGTACCGCCACCCGGCCCGCACGCGGATGATCGAGCTGCCCGCAGGTCTGCTCGACGTCGAGGGCGAGGAGCCGGTGGACGTCGCGCGACGCGAGCTGCAGGAGGAGGCCGGCTACGCCGCGGAGGAGTGGACGCACCTGCTCTCGGCGTACTCCTCGCCGGGCATCAGCGAGGAGCTCGTGCACTACTTCGTGGCGCGAGGGCTGCGCGAGGTGGGGCGCGGCGACTTCGAGCTCGTCCACGAGGAGGCCGACCTCACCACCCGCTGGGTGCCGTTCGAGGAGCTCCTCGACGCCGTCGTCGGTGGCCGCACCGCCGACGGCCCGCTCGCGATCGCAGTGCTCGCCCACGCGGTGCGTCGGGGCCGGTCCGTAGGCTGAGGGCGTGGCCCACGGACGCAACGCAGGCAAGGGACGCGGCTCGACCCCGCCGGACAAGATCTGCGAGACCTGTGGTCGTCCGTTCTCCTGGCGCAAGAAGTGGGAGCGCGACTGGGACTCGGTGAAGTACTGCTCGCAGGCCTGTCGCGCCGGGCGCGCCAACCCCGACTTCACGCCGCGCTAGACCGTCGCGCCAGACCTCCACACGGGGTGGGATGAGGCCCGCGTCACGTCGTCGGAGCCGAGCCATACACTCAGGCAAGCCCGCGATCCGGGCGACCCCACACCACGAGGAGCACCTGTGAAGATCGGCGTCCCGAAGGAAGTCAAGAACCACGAGTACCGGGTGGCGATCACCCCCATCGGCGTCCACGAGCTGGTGGCCCACGGGCACGAGGTCACGGTGCAGACCGGTGCGGGCGTCGGCTCCTCGATCGAGGACGCCGAGTACGTCGCCGCCGGCGCGCGGATCATCGACGACGCCGACGAGGTGTGGGGCCAGGCCGACCTGGTGCTCAAGGTCAAGGAGCCGATCGCCGAGGAGTACCACCGGCTGCGCGAGGGCCTGACCCTCTTCACCTACCTGCACCTCGCGGCCGACGAGCCGCTGACGCGTCGACTCATCGAGAGCGGCACCACCGCGATCGCCTACGAGACCGTCCAGCTGCCGAACGGCGGCCTGCCGCTGCTCTACCCGATGTCGGAGGTCGCCGGCTGCCTGGCGCCCCAGGTCGGCGCCTACTCCCTGATGAAGGCCCGCGGCGGCCGCGGCGTCCTCATGGGCGGCGTCGGCGGCGTCGCCAACGCCAAGGTCGTCATCATCGGCGCGGGCGTCTCGGGCCAGAACGCCGCGAACATCGCGCTCGGCATGGGCGCCAACGTCACCCTGCTCGACACCGACCTCGACAAGCTGCGGATGTCGTTCTGGCGCTACGACAACCGCGTGCACGGCCTGGCGTCGTCGAAGCTGGCGCTGGAGCAGCAGGTGCTCGAGGCCGACATGGTCATCGGCGCGGTCCTGATCCCGGGCGCCAAGGCGCCGAAGCTGGTCACCAACGAGCTGGTCGCGGCGATGAAGCCAGGCTCGGTGCTCGTCGACATCGCCGTCGACCAGGGCGGCTGCTTCGAGGACACCCACGCCACCACCCACGCCGACCCGACCTACCAGGTGCACGGCTCGACGTTCTACTGCGTGGCGAACATGCCCGGCGCGGTGCCGAACACCTCCACCTACGCCCTCACCAACGCGACGCTGCCCTACGCGGTGGCGCTGGCCAACAAGGGCTGGAAGCAGGCGCTGCGCGACGACGCCAGCCTCGCCCTGGGCCTCAACACCCACGCCGGCCACCTCACCAACGCCCCTGTGGGCGAGGCCGTCGGCATCACCGCGACTCCGCTGGAGGAGGCGCTTGCCTGACGCAGGCACCGCGACGTCGCCCCGGGTCGAGGCCGGGGGCGACGTCGACCGCGCCGTACGCACCTACCTCGACCACCTCGCGGTCGAGCGGGGGCTCGCGGCCAACACCCTCACCAGCTACCGACGCGACCTGCGGCGCTACCGCGAGCACCTCGCGGCGGTCGGCGTCGAGCGCCTCGCGGAGGTCACCGAGGACGTGGTCGCTGGGTTCCTGGTGCGCCTGCGCGAGGGCGACGCCTACCATCCGGCGCTGAGCGCGTCGTCGGCCGCCCGCACGGTCGTGGCGGTGCGCGGCTTCCACAAGTTCGCCGTCGCCGACGGCCTGGCGACGCAGGACCCGGCCGCCGCCGTGCGTCCGCCGACTCCGGGCCGTCGTCTGCCCAAGGCGCTGCCGCTCGACGACGTCGAGGCGATCCTCGACGCCGCCGGTGCGGCGGGCACCGGGCTGGCGCTGCGCGACCGGGCGCTGCTGGAGGTGCTCTACGGCACCGGCGCCCGGATCTCGGAGGCCATCGGGCTCGACGTCGACGATCTCGACCGCGAGATCGAGGCCGGCCAGGCCCAGGGCACGGTGCTGCTGCGCGGCAAGGGCGGCAAGCAGCGGCTGGTGCCGGTGGGCTCCTTCGCGCTGGAGGCCGTCGAGGCCTACCTGGTGCGCGGACGTCCCGCCCTGGTGACGGCGACCTCCGGTCCCGCGCTGTTCCTCAACGCCCGCGGCGGCCGGCTCTCGCGGCAGTCCGCGTGGACGGTGCTGGTGCGCGCCGCCGAGCGAGCGGGCATCACCCGCGACGTCTCTCCGCACACCCTGCGGCACTCCTTCGCCACCCACCTGCTCGAGGGCGGCGCCGACGTGCGCGTCGTCCAGGAGCTGCTGGGTCATGCCTCGGTGACGACCACGCAGATCTACACGCTGGTGACCGTCGACTCGCTGCGCGAGGTCTTCGCGGCCGCCCACCCCCGGGCCCGCGGCTGATGGCCGCCTCGTCCTGGCCGCCCCGCGTGGGCGCCTCGCCCGACGACGTCTACGCGGCCGTCGAGGAGTTCGCCTCCGGCCGCGGCCTGAGCCTCTACCCGCACCAGGAGGAGGCGCTCATCGAGCTGGTCGGCGGCAGCAACGTCGTGCTCGCCACCCCCACCGGCTCGGGCAAGTCCCTGGTGGCGATCGGCGCCCACGCCGCTGCGCTCGCCACCGACCGCGTGTCGTTCTACACCGCGCCCATCAAGGCGCTGGTGAGCGAGAAGTTCTTCGACCTGTGCGCCGTGCTCGGCGCGGAGAACGTCGGCATGCTCACCGGCGACGCGTCGGTCAACGCCGACGCCCCCGTCATCTGCTGCACCGCGGAGATCCTCGCCAACCTGGCGTTGCGCGAGGGTCGCTCGGCGGACGTCGGCCTGGTGATCATGGACGAGTTCCACTACTACGCCGAGCCGGACCGCGGCTGGGCGTGGCAGGTGCCGCTGCTGGAGCTGCCCGACGTCCAGTTCCTGCTGATGTCGGCCACGCTCGGCGACATGCGCGACCTCGCCGACGACCTCAGTCGGCGCACGGGCCGCTCGACGGCGATCATCGCCGACGCCGAGCGTCCGGTGCCGCTGGACTTCCAATGGTCGCTCGATCCCCTCGCCGAGCGGCTCGAGGAGATCGTCACCACCGGCCAGGCGCCGGTCTACGTCGTCCACTTCACCCAGGCCGCGGCCGTCGAGCACGCCACGGGCCTGCTGCAGGCCGGGTGGCTCTCCGGGGCGCTGGACGCCGCCGCCAAGGAGCGCATCGAGGAGCGGCTGCGCGACGTCCGCTTCGCCGCCGGCTTCGGCCGCACGCTGGTGAAGCTGCTCAAGAAGGGCATCGGCGTGCACCACGCCGGCATGCTGCCCCGCTACCGGCGACTCGTCGAGCAGCTCGCGCAGGACGGCGTGCTGCTCGTCATCTGCGGCACCGACACCCTCGGCGTGGGCATCAACGTGCCGATCCGCACGGTGCTGTTCACCGGTCTGGTGAAGTTCGACGGGCACCGGCAGCGGGTGCTGCGGGTGCGCGAGTTCCGCCAGATCGCCGGCCGCGCCGGGCGGGCGGGCTTCGACACCGTCGGCTACGTCGTGGTGCAGGCCCCCGAGCACGTCATCGAGAACGAGCGCGCCAAGGCCAAGGCCGAGGCGAAGAACGCCGCCAACCCCAAGAAGCGCAGCAAGGCCCAGCTGCGCAAGGCGCCCGAGGGCACGGTGGTGTGGAACGAGCAGACCTTCACCCGGCTCGTCGAGGGCGAGCCCGAGCGGCTGGTCTCGCGGATGCGCATCGACAACGCGATGCTGCTCAGCGTCCTGGGCCGCGAGGAGGACGCGTTCCCGGTGCTGCGGCGCCTCCTCATGGACAACCACGAGGAGCGACGCCAGCAGCTGCGCCTCGCCCGGCGCGCCCTGCGGCTGACGCGCTCCCTGACCCGCTCGGGGGTGCTGACGCGCCTCGAGGAGCCCGACGAGCACGGTCGGCGCTACGTCGTCCAGGTGGACCTGCCCGACGACTTCGCGCTCAACCAGCCGCTGGCCCACTTCGCGCTGGCCGCGCTCGAGCTGCTCGAGCCCGACCCGGCCGGGGGAGAGGACGCCGCGCTGCTCGACGTCGTCTCCACGATCGAGGCGGTCGTGGAGTCGCCGCGCCAGATCCTCATGGCCCAGCAGTGGGCGGCCCGCGGCGAGGCGATCGCGGAGATGAAGGCCGACGGCCTGGAGTACGACGAGCGCATGGAGCTGCTCGAGGAGATCACCTGGCCACGACCGCTGGCCGAGCGCCTCGAGGCCGCCTACGAGCTCTACCGCGCGGGCCATCCGTGGCTGCCCGAGGACGCCGCGGCCGCCGGCCTGGAGCCGAAGTCGATCGTCCGCGAGATGTACGAGCAGGGCATGGGCTTCACCGATCTCGTCTCCCGCTACCAGCTGGCGCGCTCCGAGGGCCTCGTGCTGCGCTACCTCACCGACGCCTACAAGGCGCTGCGCCAGACGGTGCCCGAGCGGTTCCGCGACGACGCCTTCGAGACGCTCCTGGAGTGGTTGGGGGAGACCGTGCGTCAGACCGACTCCTCGCTGCTCGACGAGTGGGAGGCGCTCAGCGACCCCGACCACGCGCCGCGCGACGTCACCGAGCACGTCCCGCCCGCGGCGCCCCGGCCGCTCTCCCGCCAGGAGCGGGCCTTCGGCGTCATGGTGCGCAACGCGATGTTCCGCCGCGTCGAGCTCATCGCCCGCGACGCCGTGGACGCCCTGGCCGCGCTGGACGCCGCCGCGGCCGAGCGGCTCGAGGAGCGTCCGGTCATGGACGCCGCCGCCTGGGACGCCGCGCTCGAGGGCTACTACGCCGACCACGACCGCGTCGACCTCGGGCCCGACGCCCGCGGGCCCCGGCTGCTCACCACCGCCGACCGGGTCGAGGACGGCCGTCGGCTGCTCGACGTCCGCCAGACGGTCCTCGACCCCGAGGGCCATCTGGACTGGGTCGTCGACGCCGTCGCCGACCTCGACGCCACCGACCGCGAGGGTGAGCTGGTCCTCCAGGCCGTCGCGCTGCGTAGGCTGGACCGATGAGCGACGTCGAGGTCCGCCACGAGCCCGCGCAGCACCGCTACGCCGCCTATCTCGACGGCGCCCTGGCCGGGTTCGCCGCCTACCTGCTGCGCGAGGACCCCGCGCGGATCGTGTTCACCCACACCGAGGTCGACCCGAGCTTCGAGGGGCGCGGCGTCGGCTCGGCCATCGCGCGCGGCGCCCTCGACGACGTCCGTGCGGCCGGCGAGCGGAGCGTCGTCCCGCAGTGCCCCTTCATCCGGGCCTGGATCGAGAAGCACCCCGACTACGCCGACCTGGTGGCGGACTGACGCCGACTGACGCCGGCCGACGCTCCGCGCCACTCCACAGATCGCTCCACAGGCGAGCGCTCAGCTGTGGGCGACCGCGGCAGGTCGTCCACAACGCCTCCACAGATCGGCCTCCGGGCCTGGGGAGGCCGGAGGACCCGTTGTGGCCGCGTCCCGGGACTCCTAGGCTCGCGCGACACGCAGGACAAGTCGTCGAGTCGACAAATCCCGACCCCGGGGCGAGGAGCGCGCAATGGCCGATGGTGGAATGGTCCCCGGACCGGGCGGCGCCGAGGCGTACGACCAGCCCCCGACGGTCCGCATCCCGCCCGCCCCACGCCCCATCGGAGATGAACCCGTGAACGAGCCCCTGCCGTTCGAGCGTCCCACCAGCGGGTCGGCCGCCGACGAGCTGGGACCCACCGGCCGCCCGCTGCCGTCCTTCCCCGAGCCGACCCCGCTGGCCACCCACGGCGGCGCCCGCGTCGTCGCGCTGTGCAACCAGAAGGGCGGCGTCGGCAAGACCACCACGACGATCAACCTCGGCGCGGCGCTCGCGGAGTACGGCCGCAAGGTGCTGCTCGTCGACTTCGACCCGCAGGGCTCGCTCTCGGTGGGCCTCGGGCTCAACCCCCACGAGACCGAGCTGACGGTCTACAACCTCCTCATGGAGCGCGACGTCACGCTCGAGGAGGTCGTCGTGCCCTCCGGCGTCGAGGGCATGGACCTGCTGCCGTCCAACATCGACCTCTCGGCCGCCGAGGTGCAGCTGGTGCACGAGGTCGCCCGCGAGCAGACCCTGCAGCGCGTCCTGCAGCCGGCGCTGGCGCACTACGACGTCATCCTCATCGACTGCCAGCCCTCGCTGGGCCTGCTCACCGTCAACGCGCTCACCGCGGCCGACGGCGTCATCGTGCCGCTGGAGTGCGAGTACTTCGCGCTGCGCGGCGTCGCCCTGCTCAAGACCACGATCGACAAGGTGCGCGAGCGGCTCAACCCGCGCCTGCACATCGACGGCGTCCTCGGCACCATGTACGACGGCCGCACGCTGCACAGCCGCGAGGTCATGGAGCGGCTGGTGCAGGCCTGGGGCGAGACGGTGTTCCACACCGTGATCCGCCGCACCGTGAAGTTCTCCGACTCCACCGTCGCCGGCGAGCCGATCACCAGCTACGCCTCCTCCTCCACCGGCGCCGACTCCTACCGCGCGCTCGCCCGGGAGGTGCTGGCCCGATGGCCGCACGACGCGTGAGCCTGCCCGCGGCCGACGACCTCTTCCGTCCGACCGCGCCCGAGGAGAAGCCCCAGGAGCGCGCCGAGGAGCGGGGCTCGCGCGTGCGGGCCGTGCCCGACGCCGAGCCCTCCCCGACGCCGGACTCCGGCGCCGCGGTCGCGCCGGCGAAGGGTCGACGAGGCGCCGCGCCCAGCGGCCGGGTGCGCCACGACGAGAAGATGACGGTCTACATCACCTCCGAGGAGCTGCTGGCCATCGAGCACGCCCGCCTCACCCTGCGCGGCGTGCACGGCCTGGCCGTCGACCGCGGGCGCCTGGTGCGCGAGGCGGTGGCGCTGGTGCTCGCCGAGCTGGAGTCCGAGGGCGAGGACGCCGCCCTGGTGCGACGGCTGCGCGGGGAATGACCGCGCTCGACGCCGAGGCGGAGGTCGACGCCGAGGTCGGCGCCGCCGGGTCCGGGAGCGCGGGGGAGACCGGCGGCTTCGCCGTCCACCTCGACAACTTCGAGGGCCCCTTCGACCTGCTGCTGGGCCTGATCTCCAAGCATCGCCTCGACATCACCGAGGTCGCGCTCTCGCAGGTCACCGACGAGTTCATCGCCCACGTCAAGGCCGGTGGTCCGGTATGGGACCTCGAGCAGACGACGTCGTTCCTGCTGGTCGCGGCCACCCTGCTCGACCTCAAGGCCGCCCGCCTGCTGCCCTCGGCCGACGTCGAGGACGAGGAGGACCTCGCCCTGCTCGAGGCACGCGACCTGCTCTTCGCCCGGCTGCTGCAGTACCGCGCGTTCAAGCAGGTGGCCTCCGTCCTCGAGCAGCGGCTCGCCGGCGAGGCGCGGCGCCACCCGCGAGCCGTGGGCCTGGAGGAGCGCTACGCCGGGCTGCTGCCCGAGGTGCTCATCGGCATCGGGCTCGAGCAGTTCGCGCGGCTCGCCGCCAAGGCGATGGCGCCCAAGCCGGAGCTCGAGCTGACCCTCCACCACATCCACGCCCCCGCCGTCAGCGTGCGCGAGCAGGCGGCGATCGTCGTCGAGCGGCTGCGTCGCGGCGGCACCCTGACCTTCCGCGCCCTGTGCGGCGACTCACCGGACACCCTCACGACCGTGGCCCGGTTCCTCTCGCTGCTCGAGCTCTACCGCGAGGGCGTCGTCGGCTTCGACCAGGTCTCGCCGCTGGGCGAGCTCAGCGTCCGCTGGACCGGTGATGACGACGTCGACGTCGAGACGCTGGTGGCCGCCTCCGACGAGTTCGACGGCGCCCCGCCCGCCGATGCCGCGTCCGATGCCGCCCCCACGCCGCCTGCCGACACCGAGGAGTCGACCCCCGATGACTGACCAGCCGCTCGCCGCGCCCGCGGGCTCGAGCGAGCCCGACGAGATGCTGCCGCTGGTGGCGCTGCGCCCCGCGCTCGAGGCCGTCCTCATGGTCGCCGACCAGCCGCTCGACGCCGTCACGCTGGCCACCGCCGTCGGCCACCCGGTGGAGGACGTCGTCGGCACCCTGCAGACCCTCGCCGAGGAGTACGCCGAGCAGGAGCGCGGCTTCGACCTGCGCAACGTCGCCGGCGGGTGGCGCTACTACACGCGCGAGGAGTACGCCGTCGTCGTCGAGCGGTTCGTGCTCGACGGCCAGCAGGCGCGGCTCACCCAGGCCGCGCTGGAGACCCTCGCGGTCGTCGCCTACAAGCAGCCGGTCTCGCGGGCGCGGGTCTCGGCGATCCGCGGCGTCAACGTCGACGGCGTCATGCGCACGCTCCTGACGCGCGGGCTCGTCGAGGAGGCCGGCCAGGACGTCGAGACCGGCGCCAACCTCTACCGCACCACCTCCTACTTCCTCGAGCGCATCGGCGTCACCGGGCTCGACGAGCTGCCCGAGCTGGCGCCGTACCTCCCCGACATGGACGACGTCGTCGAGGAGCTGGCCGAGCAGCTGGCGGGCTCCACCACCGGGGACGCACCCGCGGGCGCCGCCCCGACCGACACCACCCCCGAGGAGCAGGCGTGAGCGCCATCAGCCCCGAGCCCGACGCCGACGGCCTGGTGCGGCTGCAGAAGCTGCTCGCGATGTCGGGCGTCGCCTCGCGACGTCGCTGCGAGGAGCTGATGCTCGAGGGTCTGGTGGAGGTCGACGGTGAGGTGATCACGCGGCTCGGCACGAAGGTCGACCCCACCACGGCGGTGATCCGCGTCGACGGCAAGCGGCTGCCCCCGGTGAGCCCGCACGTCTACCTCGTGCTCAACAAGCCGCGCGGCGTCGTCTCCACGATGTCCGACCCCGAGGGCCGGCGCACGCTCGGCGACCTGGTCGCCGACCGGCCCGAGCGGCTCTTCCACGTCGGGCGCCTCGACACCGACACCTCCGGACTCATCCTGCTCACCAACGACGGCGACTTCGCCCACCAGGTGGCGCACCCCTCCTTCGAGGTCGAGAAGACCTACGTGGCCGAGGTGGAGGGCGAGGTGTTCCCCCGCGTGCTCAAGCAGCTGCGCGAGGGCGTCACCCTCGAGGACGGCCCGGTGGAGGTGCGGCGCATCAAGCTGCTGGCCAGCCCCCGGCGTCAGGGCGACCCCGACCGCAGCATCGTCGAGCTGGTGATCCACGAGGGCCGCAACCGCATCGTGCGCCGCCTGCTCGACCACGTCGGCCACCCCGTGCTGCGGCTGACCCGCACCGCCATCGGCCCCCTGCGGCTGGGGCAGCTGGCCTCCGGCGAGCTGCGCGACCTCACCCGCGACGAGCTGGGCTCGCTCCTGGACCTCGCGCGGCTCTGACGTGGTCGCCCCGCTCACCGGCCTGCTCGCCGGCGTCGTCCTCGGCTGGGTGCTCGCCGCGGGCGACCTCTGCGCGCACGCGACGGCGCGTGGGCTGCTGCGCGGCGACGCCGACCGGGCGCGCACGTGGCTCCTGGGCGTCCTCAGCGCCTCGGTGGGGCTGTCTGTGCTGCTCCTCACGCCGCTGGGCGACGGGCTCAACGAGGGCCTCGCGCTCCGGCCGGTGGGCAACATCGTGGGCGGCCTGATGGTCGGCGTCGGCCTGGTGGTGGCGCGCTCGTGCATCGGCGGCCTCCTCTTCAAGCTCGGCGGCGGCATGCTCGGCGCGAGCGTCGGCCTCCTCGGCTGGGCGATCGGCGAGCTGGCCGCCCGGCAGATCGACGTCCCGGGACCGACGGTGCTCGGCGGCGGCGAGGGCGCCACGCTGCCCGGCGTGCTGCACCTGCCCCGGCTGCTCGTCGCACTCCTGCTGCTCGCCCTCGTCCTGGGCCTGTGGCGCAGTCGCAGCCAGGGTGGCTCGGGCGCGGGCTGGTGGCGGCGCGGCTGGACCCTGGGGGCGGCCCTGACCGTGGCCTGGGTCCTCGCCGGGATCGGCGGCGCCTCCTTCGGGCCGAGCTCGGTCGGAGCGGTGGCGAGCGTGGCCGACGGAAGCCCGAACCGCTGGCTGATCGGCTTCCTGCTCGGCCTCGTGGTCGGCGGGCTCGGCGCCGCGCGCTCCCGGGGGACGCTGCACGTGCGTGGCGAGACCCCGCCGCGGTACGCCGGGCTGCTCGCCGGCGGGGTGCTGCTCGGCGCCGGCGGCTGGATCGCCGGGGGCTGCACCCTGGGCCACGGGCTCTCCGGGCTCGCCCAGCTCAACCTCTCCTCGGCCCTCGTGGTGGCGGCGATGGTGCTCGGCGTGGCGTCGACCGCCGCGGCGGCCGGGTCGGTGGCCGAGCGTCGGGTCGGCCGCGGAGGACCGTCCCTCGGCCCGCGCGCCGACGGCCTCGACCCGGCTCGCTAGCCTGATCCCGCCCGCCGATCGACGACGGGCTGCGACGTGGAGGAGGAAGCCGTGGCGGTGCGTGCGGTGCGGGGTGCCACCCAGCTCGAGGCCGACACCCGCGAGCAGATGCTCGACCGGGTCTCGGAGATGGTCACCGACGTCATGACCTCCAACGGCCTGGACGTCGACGACTTCATCTCCGTGATCTTCACCGCGACCTCCGACCTCGTGGCCGAGTTCCCCGCCTATGCCGCTCGTCAGCTGGGCTTCGGCGAGGTGCCGCTGCTGTGCGCCCGCGAGCTCGAGATCGCCGGCTCCATGCCGCGCGTGGTGCGGATGCTCGCGCACGTCGAGACCGACCTGCCGCGCGCCGACGTCACCCACGTCTACCTGCACGGCGCCGCCGCCCTGCGCAGCGACCTCACGCGGGTGCGCACCGTGCCCGACGCCGATGCCTGAGGCCGGCACGGAGGTCGTCGGCCCCGTCGAGATCGTCGGGGCCGGTCTGCTGGGCACCTCCGTGGGCCTGGCGCTGCGCCGCCGCGGCATCGAGGTGCTGCTCAGCGACGTCTCCTCGGAGAACGTCCGCACCGCCTCCGGTCTCGGGGCCGGGCGGGCCCGACGGCCCGACGACCGTCCGGCGATGGTCGTCGTCGCGGTGCCGCCGGTGCACCTCGGCGAGGAGATCGCCCGGGCGCTGGCGGGCGGTGAGGCCGTCGTCACCGACGTCGGCTCGGTGAAGTCCGGTCCGCTGGCCGCGCTGCTCGGCCGTGACGACCTCGCCGACGCGCTGCCCCGCTACGTCGGCTCGCACCCGATGGCCGGCAGCGAGCGCTCCGGCCCGCTGGCCGCCACCGCCGCGCTGTTCGACGGACGTCCCTGGGCCGTCACGCCCCACGAGCGCTCGGACGCGTCGGCGGTCGAGGTCGTCACCGCGCTCGCCCGGGCCTGCGGGGCCGTGCCGGTGACCCTGACGCCGCAGGAGCACGACCTCGCCGTCGCACGGATCTCCCACGTCCCGCACCTCATGGCCTCGCTGGTCGCCGGCCGGCTCGCCGACGCCCCACCCGATCACCTGGCGCTCTCGGGCCAGGGCGTACGCGACGTCACGCGGGTGGCCGGGGGAGACCCGCGCCTGTACGGCCAGATCGTCTCGGCCAACGCCGAGGCCGTCGTCGATCTCCTGACGCAGGTGCGCTCCCGCCTCGACGACGTCATCGCCGCCGTCGCGGCCTCCGACCGCAGCGACCTCGAGGCCCTGCTCTCCGAGGGCGTGGCCGGCACCCGCGCCATCCCCGGCAAGCACGGCGGCCCGGCCCGACCGACCCGCAGCGTGTTCGTCTCGGTGCCCGACACCCCCGGCGAGCTCGCGCGGCTCTTCGCCGACGCCGGTGCCGCGGAGGTCAACATCGAGGACGTCCGCGTGCGGCGTCACCCCGGCGGTCACTTCGCGCCGTACGTGCCGCCGG
>NZ_JBUZJI010000003.1:0-30012 GCF_055282735.1 Nocardioides sp. B129/18
CAACCGCCACCCAGGCGGCCTAACCCAACCTGTCACCTGATCGTGCAGCAGTCCCCTCGAGCCTGAGGTTGGAGTCAGTAAGTAGGAGACTCACGAGGGACTCCGGTACGTCTTTGGTGTCGCCACCTCTTCCGGTGGGGCCGACCAACACCACGTCTCCTGCGAGCATGTCGCGGAAGCGCATGATGGGCTGGTTGAACCACCAGAGGATGGTGGCGCGCCGGTTCGGTGCCAGCGGGATGAGCTTCGCCTCGTCGTTGACGAAGAGAGACGTTCGCTCAAGCCCAGTCTGGATCTGCTCGATGTAGCCGCCGACGACGGCCTGGTACTCCTCGAGCGTCGCGAGCTCACGGGTTTCCATCGGCCGATCGTTGTCATGTGGGATGAGGATGGCTCGCGCCATGTCCTGTCACCTTCTTTCCGTATCGTGCTCTCCCGTCGACCTTCGACAGGAGAGTCCGGCACGCAAAGCGGCGGATTGAGTGTGCGGCGAGACCCCGGATCCGAGCTGGCACAGTGGCCGTCAGATCCGGGATCCCGCCAGGGCCCATCAGGAGCGCTTGCTCGCACTGGTGGACCGGGAGGTGGGGGACTTTCCCCCGGGTGCGTTGCCATCCCCGTTGAAGATCGCGGCGATAGCGTTGCGGCGCGTCTGAGCCTCTCGTTCGATGTCGGCTCGGACGACTTCGGCCTTCTTGAGGACATCCGGATCGCTCTTGGACTTGGCGATCCAGCTCTCGATGGCCAGGCGGATCTCTTCGGTGGCGCTCCTGCCGGTGAGCTGGGCAAGGATGTCCAGCTGCGCCCGCAGGTCGTCCGAGATCCTGACAGCCAGTGTCCGTACCTGGCTGCTCGTACCCGCCGGAGCGGGTGGGGTCTCGCCGGTCATGGCGTACCTCCTTGGTGAATTGCGGCCGACCACCCGTCGGTGCTCTACGAGCCGCAGGACACCAATGAGGTGGTGGTGTCCGGGGAGGATCTAGAAGAACCTCCTGGGTATCAACCCGGCATTGGCGTTTGGAGTCAGGGCGCTCTCAATGCCGCGGTTGACTATGAATTGCGTGTTGCTGAAAGTCAATGAATGTTGTCGTTTTTGCAGGCTTCTTGGCGGTGTTCCTGAACGCACCGACAGGGGTCAGGTACGTGCGCAAGGTTTGATGTGGAATAGACAACGTCCGTGGCTACGGCGGATCACGCTGATGCCTCGTCGGCCTGTAGAGAAGCGGGCAAGAGATCGGCGTACTGCTCTTGGATGTGCCGCAAGCCGTCTTCCAGGGACGGGTCGTGATCGAGGCTGTCGGTGATAAGTCGCAGACGCGCTCGGTTCTCGTCCAGGATGTCTCGCCATCGGCGAACGAACACGCGCACCCGCGGGCGGCCGGGCTTCGGCTCAGGGCCAAGGACGAGGCCTTCGGAACGGAACCCCGCGATGAACCGGTTCTCTACGTTGCTGTCGAAGTCCGTGCCGACGAGGATGATGTCCCAACTCGCCTTGTCCGTCGCGAACACCGCCTTGGACAGGATCGCCTCGGCGTAGTCGTCGACCTGGTTGAGCTCCTTGCGCCCAAGGGTGATCCCAGGCGCTTTCAGTTCGACCACGAGATGCCGAGCGACCTCGAACTCCTCCATCTTGACGGCCAGGTGGAGGTCAACGCGGCCCGACTTCTCGTCCCAGCGCTTCACTGGCTCGACCTTCTTGCTGGGGAGGCCAAGCAACTTGAGGTGACTCCGAGCCATCTCTGTGAGTCCGCGTTCGCTGCTCATGAGGTGGTACGCCTCGCCGAAGATCCAGAGCTCTCGCTCGAGCATCGGGTGTAGGTGATCGCGCTCACCGATGGTGTCGGTGTCTTCCGGCGGGAAGATCAGCCGTTCGATTCCGGCAAGGAATTTGTTGCGACCGGTGACGACGTTGGCGGCCTTGATGATGCCGGACATGGTGGTCTCGCCGAGGAGCCGCGTCAACGCTTCACGGTCCTCCTGCGTCAGGGAAGCAACCTCGTTGAAGATCACCCCGAGCTGCTCGGGATCCTGGCGCAGGGCGGTACGCAAGAGGCCGAGGGTGACCTTGGCCGAGTCCTTCTTGGCCGGGATCTGCGCGGCGATCGTTCCTGCGACCACGTCGAAGATCGCGCGCTCTGCCTTCTCGGTCTCGGACTTGGCCTCGCCCTCGAAGGGATAGACGTCTTCCTTCTTCCACTTCTCCAGCTGCTCTCGCCGGCGTTCCCGGCGCCGGTTCTGGAAGTGTTCACGGATCCCGCTCCGCGCCGCGGTCCAGAGCGCTCCGACCGGTGCATCCGACATGTCTCCAAGCCCGATGACCGAAAGCGCCTCGTGGTCGAGGCCATCCCAGGTCACGTAGGCCGAGTAGCGGAACTGGGTTTCGACGTCGACCGCGGACTCCTCGTAGACGAAGTGCTCCGCGTCCTGGCCGTAGTAGATCGCTCGATGCTTGACCGTCTTCCACTCGATGATCCGAAGGGCAGCCTCGTAGGCGTTGCCGGCCTCATCTCTGAATGGGAGGGGATAGTCCGAACTGCTCGCCACTTCGTCGGCCGGGTCGAGGTCGGCACCGAGGTAGGTGATCCGTAGGTCGTCGTCGTTCATCAGGACCGGGGCGAAGTGCGACAGGAGAATTGAGCGAGTCCGCGGCGCCTCCAGCGCACCGAGTGACCTCTGGCTCTCGTTGAACGAGGTGACGACTGTGCCGGTGGCGCCGTGGTCGACAGCCTGTGCATCCCAACTGAAGACGTGGCGGTGCTCGGTCGTACCAGTGATCTCCAGGCGCTGCAGAGCGCCAGACGTATCGGCACTGTGGCTTGTCCACGTGACGCGGTTTCCGAGAGCGAAGGCCCGGAGTCGCCCTTCTCCTCGCTTGCCATGCAGGCCGCGCTTGTCGTTCTTCGTCTTGGCCGCGAATCGTTTCCACGAACCGCCGATCCGCCCGAAGGTTGAGTCCAGCTCGTCCCGGTCGATGCCGTGGCCCGTGTCGGACACGATCGTTTTCGAGATCCCACCCAGCACCTCGTCGTGGACGAGCTCGACGGTGACGGTGGACGCCTCTGCGTCGATGGCGTTCCAGATCAGCTCGACGATCGCCCGGACTGGGTCGTTCTCGTGGGCAAGTCGCTCGACGTGATCGTCGTCAGCGGTCAGGTGCAGCTCGGCCATGAACTGACCCTATGGCCGGCGTCCGACGGTTCGAGGCAGAACGGCTCACGCGGGCCGGTGGGGGAGTTCGCCCGAAAGTGTCGGGCTCTCCTGACATGCTTAGGGACGCGGAGATCAGGGATCGGCGGTTTCAACAATCTTCGCACAGATGTTCGAACCGGTGGTAAAATGGAGATTGAGTATGAGTCGCGCCCCCATGTCAGCAATTGAAGAGCGATGCCCTGTCGGAGGGGTTGCTTGATGGCGCGGCAGGCGAAGAAGGCTCAGGCCAAGACGCTTGAACAGCGGCTCTGGGAGGCTGCCGACGCGCTTCGAGGCAACCAGGAACCATCGGAGTACAAGCACGTCGTACTGGGTCTGGTGTTCCTGAAGTACATCTCGGACCGCTTCGAGGCGCGCTACAAGGACATCGAGGCCGCGCTCGCTGACCCGAACTCTGACGACTACATCCCGAACGAGGCCCGTCGCCAGACCTTCCTCGAGGACCGGGACGAGTACCGCAGTCACAACGTCTTCTGGGTTCCTGTGGAAGCACGCTGGGAGTCGATCCAGTCCAAGGCGAAGCTTCCCGAGATCGGCCAGGTCATCGACACAGCGATGGATCTGATCGAGAAGGAGAACCCGAGTATCCGAGGTGTCCTGCCTCGCAACTATGGCCGTGAGGGCCTCGACAAGGGCCGCCTCGGTCAGCTCGTCGACCTGATCGGGTCGATCGGCTTCACCGAGTCCGACGACCACGGCAGCGACGACGTCCTCGGTCGCGTCTACGAGTACTTCCTTGGCCAGTTCGCTGGCAAGGAGACCGGCAAGGACGCGGGCGCCTTCTACACGCCTCGCAGCGTGGTCAAGACGCTCGTCGAGATGCTGGAGCCGTACCACGGTCGTGTCTACGACCCGGCCTGCGGCTCGGGTGGCATGTTCGTCCAGTCTGCCGAGTTCGTGAAGGCGCACGGTGGGAAGCGGACCGATATCTCCGTCTACGGGCAGGAGTTCACCGACACCACTTGGAAGCTGGCCAAGATGAACCTCGCGCTGCGAGGTATCGAGGCCGACCTCGGGGACCGCTCGGCAGACACCTTCACGCAGGATCTTCACCCGGACCTGCGCGCCGACTTCATCATCGCTAACCCGCCGTTCAACGTCAGCAACTGGTGGGACGCCAAGCTCCAGGACGACTCGCGATGGAAGTACGGCACCCCGCCTGAGGGCAACGCCAACTTTGCTTGGGTGCAGCACTTCATCCATCACCTCAGCCCCCGCGGCACTGCAGGTTTCGTTCTCGCAAACGGTTCGCTCACCTCTCAGGAACGTGGGGAGGGCGAGATCCGCCGTCGTGTCATCGAAGCCGACCTTGTTGACTGCGTCGTCACCATGCCGACCAACCTCTTCTTCAATACAACCATCCCTGTGTGCCTTTGGTTCTTGTCGAAGGATCGAACGGGCAACGGACACCGCGCCCGAACCGGAGAGGTGCTCTTTATCGACGCCGGCCGCATGGGCGCCATGGCAACGAGGAAGTTGCGCGTGCTCAGTGATGGAGACATCGCGGAGATCGCCGACACATATCATGCTTGGCGAAACCACGATGGCGGCTATGAGGACGTGGCCGGGTTCGCGAAGAGCGTCACGGTTGCCGAGATCGCCGCGAAAGACTTCGTGCTTGCGCCGGGACGATACGTCGGTTCGGCCGCTGTGGAGGCGGGCGAGCCAGCTGCCGAGCGGGTAACTCGGCTACGCGATGAACTGATCGAAGAGTTCAAGAGGGCACGCGACCTTGAAGCCGACCTCCTCCGTGAGTTGGAGCGACTTGATGTCTGAGTGGGTCGAGGTTCCGTTGCATGACGTCTTGGACTTCCGTGAGGGACCAGGAATCCTCGCCAAGGACTTTCGCGAGTCCGGCGTGCCACTCATTCGGCTCGCAGGCGTGAAGTCGCGAGATTCGATCTTGACCGGGTGCAACTATCTCGACCCGGCGATGGTCGACAAGAAGTGGTCACACTTCAAGCTTGAGCAGGACGATGTTGTTCTCAGCACCTCGGCATCTCTTGGTGAGGTCACGACAGTTGGGCCAGAGGGTGTCGGCACAATCCCCTACACCGGTTTGATTCGGTTCCGTGCCATCGACGATCGCGTACTGCAACGCTTTGTCCGCCTGGCGCTGACGGCATCGACGTTTAAGGTACAGATCGCCGCGATGGGAGCGGGATCCGTGCTCAAGCACTTCGGCCCGATGCACCTGAAGCAGATGACGCTGCGGCTGCCCCCGGTAGAGGTACAAGCAGCCATTTCAGACGTGATTGAGGCGTACGACCGAAAGATTGAGTCCTGCAGGCGGCGTATCGGGCTCATTGAGCGTCTTGGCCAGGCATACCTTGACGCGGCAGTAGTTGTCGGAGAAGACGGCCATCCGCTGTACGACGACTTCACTCTGGGCGAGGTACTTGCCGTTCTGGAAACTGGCTCCAGGCCGAAGGGTGGCGTTTCGGCGGATACCGATGGTGTCGTCAGCCTTGGAGCCGAGAACGTGCAGTCGGCAGGCATCATCAATTCGCGAGCGTTCAAGAGAGTGTCCGAGGACTTCGCTGCGGGAATGCGCCGGGGTGTGCTCGGCGATTGTGACGTGCTCGTCTACAAGGATGGAGGGAAGCCGGGGAACTTCATCCCCCATGTCAGCGCATTCGGGGAGGGGTTCCCGGTCGCCGAAGCCACGATTAATGAACACGTCTATCGTGTTCGTGCCGTTACCGAGGTTGGCCAAGGGTTGCTGTATTGGACTCTGCGCTCGCCATGGATGGACCAGGAGATGCGCAAGCGCGGTACCGGAGTCGCGATCCCCGGCCTCAATAGCACCAACTTTCGGCAGCTCCCTTTCCCGAAGTTCTCGGGAAGCGAAACGGCCCCGTTGCGCGACGCGCTGAACGCTGGCCTGCGAACCATGCTGCAGTGTGGAGCTGAAATGGCGACTCTCGAGGATGCCCGCGAGGCAACTCTGACTGGCTTGATGACTGGTGAGTTGGCGGTCCGACTAGCCGTGGAGGCCGTCGCATGACGAACTTCAACGAAGCCACTATCGAGGACGCCGCTCTCGACTACCTGCGTCAGATCGGCTACTCGACCGCGTTCGGGCCGAACCTCGCGGCAGACGGAACTCAGCCTGAGCGCGCCAACTTCGAGCAGATCTACCTCTACGACCGCATTCGTGACGCGGCCAGGCGAATCAACCCAGAGCACCTCGACATGGTCGATGAGGCCATCAAGCGCTTGGAGCGCGCTGAGAGCCAGAGCGAGATCTCTGAGAACGCACGCGTCCACAAGCTCCTCATTCACGGCGTGCCGGTGGAGTACCGCGACCACACCGGCTCGGTGCGCACGACCAGCCTCAAGCTGATTGATTTTGACGACCCTCGGAACAACGACTGGCTCGCAGTCAATCAGTTCACGATCATCGGCAACAAGAACCGCCGGCCCGACGTCCTGGTCTTCGTCAACGGCATCCCGCTCGGTCTACTTGAGCTCAAGAACCTTGCTGACGAACACGCGACGCTCAAGAACGCCTGGAACCAGGTACAGACCTACCGCAAGGACATCCCGGCGGTGTTCGTGCCCAACGCCGTCACAGTGATCAGCGACGGCATCAGCGCGGCCATGAGTTCCTTCACTGGGGGGTTCGAGCACTACGCGCCGTGGAAGACGATCGACGGCCGCGACCCGGTCTCGGGTGTGCCTGCGCTTGAGGTGCTCATCAAGGGCGTCTTCGAGCCCGCTCGCTTCCTCGACATCATCAAGAACTTCATCGTCTTCTCCGACGAATCCAAGGGCCTCGTCAAGCGCGTTGCCAAGTACCACCAGTACTGGGCAGTCAACGCTGCGGTCGAGTCGACCATTGAGGCGGCCGGGCCGAACGGCGATCGCCGCGGTGGCGTGGTCTGGCATACACAGGGGAGCGGCAAGTCGATTGAGATGCTGCTCTACGCGGCCAAGATCATGCGCGACGCGCGGATGAACAACCCGACCCTCGTCTTCCTTACTGACCGAAACGACCTCGACGACCAGCTCTTCGGTGAGGTCTTCGCGCCCGCGGAGATCCTTCCCGAGAAGCCGGTTCAGGCGGATTCGCGCTCCGATCTGCGCACGCTCCTTCGCCGTGTGTCCGGCGGCATCATTTTCACGACGCTGCAGAAGTTCGCGCCGGAGCAGGGCGACGACGGCAACCCCGTCTTGACGGATCGCCGCAACGTCGTCGTCGTTGCCGATGAGGCACACCGCTCGCAATACGGCTTCACCGAGACTCTCGGTCGCGACGGCACACTCAAGTCCGGCCTCGCTAAGCACATGCGCGACGCCCTGCCTGGTGCGACGTACCTCGGCTTCACCGGCACTCCGATCGAGTCGACCGATAAGTCCACCCGCGCGGTCTTCGGTGACTACATCGATGTCTACGACCTCACCCGTGCGGTTGAGGACGGAGCGACGGTCAAGATCTTCTACGAGTCACGGCTCGCCAAGGTCGAGCTGTCGGTCGAGGACTACGAGGCTCTCGACGAGCTCGCGGACGAGATCACCGAGCAGGTCGAAGAGGACATGGCGATAAAAGCCAAGTCCAAGTGGGCTCGCCTCGAAGCCATCGTCGGCGCCGAGGAGCGCCTCGACCTCATTGCTCGCGACATCGTGACGCACTGGGAGAAGCGCCGCGAAGCCATGATCGGCAAGGCCATGATCGTGACCATGAGCCGCCGCATCGCCGTCCGGCTCTACGAGAAGATCGTCGCCCTCCGCCCGGACTGGCACAGCGACGATCCGGCCAAAGGCAAGATCAAGGTCGTCATGACGGGCTCTGCCGCCGACCCTGCCGAGTTCCAGCCGCACATCTACTCGAAGGATGTTCGCAAGGACCTCAAGGCTCGCGCCAAGAACCCGGACGATTCACTCGAACTGGTCATCGTCCGCGACATGTGGCTGACGGGCTTCGACGCTCCGTCAATGCACACGATGTACGTAGACAAGACGATGCAGGGCGCCGGCCTCATGCAGGCTATCGCTCGGGTGAACCGCACCTTCCGTGACAAGCCAGGCGGTCTGATCGTCGACTACATCGGCGTCTTCTCAAACCTTCAGAAGGCACTCGTCGAGTACTCGCCAAGCGACCGTGACCAGGCCGGTGTGCCGATCGAAGAACTGGTCTCCGCCATGCTGGAGCGCCACGACATTATCCGTGGCCTGCTGCACGGCTGCGACTACAACTCCAGTCCGGAACTGCCGGCCGGACAGCGCCTGGCCGAGCACGCCAAGGTGCTCGACTTCGTCATGGCGGACCCCGATCGCACCGAGCGCTTCCTCGACCAGGTGCTTGCGCTCGCCAAGGCATATGCGCTCTGTGGCTCGCGGGACGAGGCAGCGGCGATCCGCAATGACGCACGACTCTTCGCCGACGTCCGTGCCGCCATCCTGAAGATCCAAAACCCTGACTCAGGCCGCGGTGGGTCCGGTGCAGTCGAGATCGACACGGCCATCGGGCAGCTCGTCAACGAGGCAGTCGCAGCAGACGAGGTCGTCGACATCTACAAACTTGCCGGTGTCGAGACCCCCGAACTGTCGATCCTGAGCGACGAGTTCCTCGACTCGCTCGTCGACAAGGACAAGCCCAACCTGCAGATGGGTCTCCTGCGCCGTCTGCTCAACGACCAGATCCGCACCATCTCGCGGAGCAACATCGTTCAGAGCCGGAAGTTCTCTGAGCAGCTCGAGGAGGCGATATTCAAGTACACCAACCGCTCCCTGACGACGGCGGAGATCATCGCGGAGCTGGTCAAGCTCGCGAAGGAGATGCGCGATCAGAATCACCGGCACGAGCAGCTGGGGCTCTCCGTAGCCGAGGCCGCCTTCTACGACGCGATCGTTCAAAACGACGCGGCTGTCCTGCAGATGGGCGACGACGTTCTCAAGAAGATGGCCGGCGAACTAGTGGATTCGATCCGCAAGAGCGCGACGATCGACTGGAACCTGAAGGAGTCGGTGCGCGCAGCGATGCGCACGAAGGTGCGCCGTCTTCTCGCGAAGTACGACTACCCGCCAGACCTTGAGGAGAAGGCAGTCGAGCTCGTTCTCGAGCAGGCTGAGCTGTTAGCGGGTCAGGAGACGGCGCGATGAGGCTGATCTCCGCTCGGATTCGTGGATACGGACGCCTGGTTGATGCCAAGGTCAACCTCGATGCGAAGGTCATTGCGATTGTTGGGCCGAACGAGGCAGGCAAGACCACCCTGCTGAAGGCGCTTTCGCATGTGGACAGCGACAGTGAGGTGCCGGTTCCGCAGCGTTCGAGGGCCGCGCAGGTTACCGATCACACCCAGGTCACACGCTTCGACTATGTCCTCGACGACGCGGACCGAGATGCCCTGGCCGATCTCGACCTTTATGAGCTGCCCACGCGCGCGGCGATTGCTCGGACTGCGGCAGGGGACAAGCTCACGGTCGACATCACGCCTCTACCGACCAAGTCGGTCACAGCGCTGCAGGACGCCCTCGAAATCCTGAAGCGGGAGTATTCGTCCGACGACCTCGACGATTCGATCAACCCAGACACCACGTATGCCGACCCAGAGTCTGATGCCGCCCGGAACTACCGTGCCGAACTACAGACTGTCATCGAAGCCGTCGAGGCGGCGATCGCAGAACCGGGGGCGTCCATCGACGACGAGCCTGTCGGACTCGCGGAGTCTCTGCTTGGCGCGACGCTCGAGGATGCGCCGGAGCTGCGAGGTGCACTTGACGCCGTCGTGACGTGGCAGCGACGCGAAGAACCGGGGGCCGCTGCTCGCGATCGACTGTGGAGGCGGTCCCCTGACTTCATCTTGTTCGGTGAGGATGACCGATCCATCCAGTCGACGTACACGTTCGACGAGAATCTCGCCGCGCACCCGCCCGCAGCGTTAGCCAACTTGGCCGGGACGGCCTCGCTCGACCTTTCAGAGCTTCACGGCTTCATGGCGTCGGGCGACGTCGCCAGACGTCGAACCGCCATCGTTCAGGCAAACAGGCGGATGGACGCGATCTTCGCTGATGCCTGGAAGCAGGCTCGACTCTCGGTGCATTTCGAGTTGGACGGAGATCAGCTTCGGATCGAACTGATGGAAGACGGCGACAACGTCACGGTCTTCGATGAGCGAAGTGCCGGCCTTCGCATGTTCGTTGCGCTGATCGCGTTCTTGAAGGTGCATGGTTCCGATCGGCCACCGATCCTCTTGATCGACGAGGCCGAGAACCACATGCACATTGATGCTCAGGCGGACCTGGTCAACATGTTCGTCACGCAAGAACACGCCGTGAAGGTCATCTACACGACCCACAGTCCGGCCTGTTTGCCTCCGGACCTCGGCACTGGAATCCGCACGGTCGTCCCGCGGGCGGACAACCTGCAGGTTAGCGATATCAAGAACAGCTTCTGGCAAGGCGCAGCTGGCTACTCACCGCTGATGCTCGCGATGGGAGCGGCGGCAGCAGCGTTCACTCCCGCCCGCAGCGTCGTGCTTGCAGAGGGTGCGACAGAGATGATTCTGCTGCCGACTCTGCTTCGTGCGGCGACAGGTCTGGACGACCTGCCCTACCAGGTGGCACCTGGACTTTCCGAGGTGCCGAACGACTTCCTGCCGCAGCTCGACCTGGAAGCAGCCAGGGTCGCCTACCTCGTCGATGGCGACGATGGAGGTGCTGCGATCAAGAAGTCGCTGCTCGACGCGGGCGTCCCAGAAGGCGTCATCATTGACCTTGGATTGCCGGGCATCGAGAACGTGCTGGCGACGGATGCCTACCGAGACGCTGTCGCGGCACTTCTTCCCGAGTGCAACGCGAACGTCGCTGTTGGAAAGATGCCGGCGTTGCCCGGCCTCAAGACTGACGGCTCTGTGTCAGTGGCCGCATCGATTCAAACGTGGATCGACGAGCAAGGGTTGAAGGCCCCGTCGAAGGTGGCAGTTGCGAACTGGCTGGTGCAGAACGATCGAGCGGCACCCAGCGACGAGGGCGCGGATAGCCTGCGCGACCTCCACGAGCGATTCAGCACTGCGCTGGGGACATCTTGAGCACCGTTGATCAGCAGATCCAGAGCGCCGCTGACGCGATCTCGGCGAACATCACGGCGCTGAGTCACGATCGGGCGCTTCTCGCTCAGAACATCCTGAGTCAGCTTCGCAATCTGGTCGAGGGCATGGCCGTCCGGCTCCATGCCGGCCGAGGCGACGCCGAGTTTCAGTACTCGGCGGTCGGGGATGCAATGACCTACGTCGGAGCGAATGGGAAGCTCAACTTCCTGAAGCGCTTCCATAAGTTGCTGCAGATCAGTGCATCGCATTACACGATGGGCGGCGACCCCTCCGAGCGTCTGATGCTGAAGTACTACGACTACCTTCACCGCATTCGCGATCTCGCGAGCACGCAGCTGAACGTCGCGATCTTGCCCAACCTCGAAGACTTCCCAGTGGATCTGGACCCCTCGCTGCGGGAGTACCACCAGAAAATTGCGGACCGGATCAGTGCGGCCCGGGCTGTGCCACTGGCCAACCCGCGTAAAGACAGGTACTACATCCACGCCGTTCGGCCGTTCTACACGGGCGGACACGTCTACTACGAGGTCACTTTCTACAACGCGATGAATCGCGTCAGTAAGTTCGACCGGATCATCGGCTTCACCGACATTGACATCACGGACAAGTACGCGGCGAACCTGGTACTCCAGAGTGAGTCGATCCAGGTCCTCGGGCAGACGATGCCGATCACGATTATCCGGGAGTGGGAGGTGTCCATCCGACCGTGCGAGCTGGAGAACTTCGCGCGCATTCTTGGACTGCGCATCAAAGCCTCCTCAGGCGGCCCCGAGTACCGCAACTTGATGTACCACCTCACGACGACCTCATCGAGTCTGCTCGACATCGTTGACATGGGGGCAGCCGAGTATGCGCAACTCGCGACGTGGGCGACTCAGAGCTCGAGGCAGCCGCAGATCTTCCCGATGCTCGACGAGGCGCGGCGGATTGTTCATGCCCAGTCGGCTGGATACAACGTACTGCGGTACCTGATGCTGCGGATGAACAACCAGATCATCAAGCTGCAGTACACCCCTGTCGCGTGTGGGGTTCTGTCGAACCTGTGTCTCGAGTACGGGTGCCGACCGTTCGAGCGGATGCCGTTCTGTACGTCGCTGTACGGGCACAACCCGCGGTTTTCTGACCTCGCGGAGAGCTTGGACATCGTCGGCCGCACCCATGAGCTGCTGGCGCGTCGGGTGAAGAACAATGTCGAGGATCGCGGAATGCTCTACACGCCTCTTGCGGAGCTGGAGCCGCTTGGTGACGTCGATCAGTTGATCGCGGCGTACAACGGCAAGGTCTACTACAAGCACTCCGGCCGGCACCTGATCAAGGACAAGGGACACGTCTTCATCCGAGAATACGAAGACGGCACGGTCGACATCATCGAGCGGCTTCAGCAGCACGCTTCGACCGGCATCGCTGGCTACGACGCCGCGGTCACGCAGTGGCTCGGTCAGACTACGCCCGCGCCGGACGACCCGATCAAGGTGGAAGCGCTCAAGGGACTGTTCGCCGACTCGCAGGTGGCACTCATCTACGGGGCGGCTGGCACGGGCAAGTCGACGATGGTGAGCCTGATCGCCAACTACTTCAACGTCAACGACAAACTCTTCCTCGCGCACACGAACCCTGCGGTCGACAATCTCAAACGCCGAGTAAACGCCCAGAACTCGACCTTCCGAACTATCAGCAGTCACATCGGTCGGGGTGACGCCACCAACTACGACGTTCTGGTGATCGACGAGAGCAGCACGGTCAGTAACTCGGATCTCCTCAAGGTTCTGGAGCGTACGTCGTTCAAGCTTCTTGTCCTCGTCGGCGACGTCTTCCAGATCGAGTCGATCCAGTTCGGAAACTGGTTCGGTCTGGCCCGATCCTTCATCCCGAAGACAGCGGTGTTCGAACTCACGACTCCGTTCAGGACCAAGAACGATGACCTACTCGATCTATGGTCGGCGGTACGTGATCTCAAGGACGACATCGCTGAAACTCTCGCACGGAATGGCTACTCGACGGTGCTCAACGAGTCCCTGTTCCAAGCTCAGCGTGCCGACGAGATCATTCTGTGCCTCAACTACGACGGCCTCTATGGCATCAACAACGTCAACCGCTTCCTCCAGAGCAGCAACCCCGGTGCCGCGACGGTGTGGGGAGCCTCGACCTACAAGGTTGGCGACCCGGTTCTCTTCAACGACACCGACCGGTTCCGACCGGTGATCTACAACAACTTGAAGGGCAAGATCGTCGACATCAAGACGTTCCCCGGTCGCATTCAGTTCGACGTGTCGCTCGACCGGCCAGTGACAGCGTTTGATGTCGACGGTTTCGAGCTGCGCTACATCTCGGACTCGACAGTCCAGTTTGACGTGTACGAACGAGGCACTGGCGACGATGACGACGACTCAACTACCGGGTCGGTGCCGTTCCAGGTCGCCTACGCAGTCTCGATCCACAAGGCGCAGGGCCTGGAGTACGACTCGGTGAAAGTCGTGATTACTGACGCGAACGAAGACGACATCTCCCACAACGTCTTCTACACGGCGATCACTCGTGCCCGTCAACACCTCCAGATCTTCTGGACCCCGGAGACAGAGCACGCGGTTCTAAGCAGTCTTCATCGAAACGTCAACAAGAAGGATGCGGCGCTGCTGTCGGCGCGCCGTGGCCTCACGCCCACTCCATGAAGCGGCAGCGATGCCTCAACGTCGATTGCTCGATGGTCGGGAGACCTTCCGTTCGGACAATGCGTCGGACCGGCGAGGTATGAAGAGACATGCGCTTCACCCTCGATGGCGAGACCTTCGACCTCACCCCGGACATAGTCCGCTCCCGCGTAGACGGTCACGTTCCCGAGGACATCCGCAGCTACTGGGTCGACATCGACGGCATCCGTTGGCCGGTCAAGCAAGTGATCTCCCTAGCGACCGGGGTGAAGGACCGGCAGCGCTTCCAGTCCCAGTCCTCGCGGCGTTGGCTGCAGAACTTGGGCTTCGCGATCGGGAGTGGAAACGCAGTCCTCAGCGCGAAGCCGACTACGAACCGCACGACCGCCTCGTCGCCCCGGAACCCGTCCTCGGCGGTTGTGCAACCAGAGAGGCAGCCGGACATCGTCCTGATCGGCTGCGTCAAGAGCAAGCGGGCCATCGGCGCGGAAGCGCGGGATCTGTACACGTCGGACTACTTCCTCAAGATGCGGCGCTACGCCGAGGCTTCAGGGGTGCCCTGGTACATCCTCTCGGCTGAGCACGGACTCGTCGCTCCAACCGAATGGCTCGAGCCCTACGAGCGCTACCTACCCGACACCTCCCATGACTATCGACGTGCATGGGGCCAGAAAGTGGGGGAGCAACTCGAAAGTGCCGCTGGAGCGCTGGCCGGCAAGGTAGTCGAGGTTCACGCCGGCTCCACGTACGTCGACGCGATTACGCCCGTCCTCCGAGATCGCGGGGCCGACGTGCATGACCGGCTGGCCGGGCTATCCATCGGTCGCCGCCTGTCCTGGTACCTCCAGAACGAGAACCAGGCTGGAGTCGAGGTCGGAGCGGTCCTCGACCGCCTCCGTGACCACAGCTCATCGAGGACGCTGGCCGACGTTCTCGCATCGGGAGGAGACGGGCTGAGGTCGCCGGGGATGTACAGCTGGTGGGTGGACGTACACGGAGCTGAGGATCTGAGCAGGGGCTTGGGCCATGCGGTCGAGCCCGGCCTGATCTATGCAGGCCTGGCCGGAGCAACCCGTAGCGGTGGCTCGAAGTCGACGAACACCCTGTGGGGTCGTATCGCGACGATGCACCTGGGCAACAAGCACGAGTTCTCCACACTTCGACGCAGCCTGGGCTCGGTCTTGGCAGCAGCGAATGCGCAGCCATCGATCGACGAGGTCGAACTGACCAGGTGGATGCACGCCCACCTCCGCATCGTCCCGATCCCCGTCGAGGACGCCGACACCCTTGATGCGCTGGAGACCGCGCTCCTGGCTGAGCTCGACCCGCCCATCAACCTCGCCAAG
Source organism: Nocardioides sp. B129/18 (assembly GCF_055282735.1). NCBI lineage: Bacteria > Bacillati > Actinomycetota > Actinomycetes > Propionibacteriales > Nocardioidaceae > Nocardioides > Nocardioides sp. B129/18. The sequence continues at coordinate 15,259 of NZ_JBUZJI010000003.1, forward strand.
GTCCCGAAAACCCCTCTTCGGCAGCAACTCTCTGCGCTGCGCAAGCGGTACACCGGCGGGACCGGCGATACACAGACCAGCGATGGGAACACAATTGCCTGAAGTAGTTTGGGTCGACCCGCCTTCACCCCAAGGAGCCCGTGCCTGTGCCAAGCGAGATTGAGATCGTCAGCGATGGCGCCGGTCTCGCCGTCATTGGCGAGCCAGCCGCTGTCGAGTTGTTCCTGGCTTCCGAGGGATTGCCGTCCAAGGACCTCGATCTGCCCCGGCTCGGCAAGGTACTAACCACCGGCGGTGCAGCAACCCAGGCCGGGGCTGAGGTCGTCGCCAACTCGGGCCGCTGGGTGAAGCTGACCGAGGAGTCGGCTCAGGCGATGAAGAAGTACAAGCTGATGAAGGGGTCGAGCCCTGGCACCAGTCGCGCTGTCCTGACCGAGGGCGGCAAGAGCAAGGGATTCCTCCAACTTGTGCGCACGCCCGGATCAGCCCTGACAAATCCGGCGCTCCTGTCTGGCGTAGGCGGACTCATGGCACAGCTCGCGATGCAGCAAGCCATGGACGAGATCACCGACTACCTCGCCAAGATCGACGAGAAGCTGGACGACGTCCTCCGGTCCCAGACGAACCAAGTGCTCGCGCGTATGGATGGAGTCGACCTCGCCGTCAGGGAGGCCATGAAGGTCCGCGAGACCGTCGGCCGAGTCTCCGAAGTGACCTGGTCGAAAGTCCAAGCAACCTCGACGACGGTCCTGGACACCCAGGCATATGCCCTGCGGGAACTCGCCGATCTGGCTGACAAGCTCGAACGCAAGAAGAAGGTCGGAGACCTCGCCAAGGCGACGCAGGATGCGCAGCTGCAGGTGCAGAAATGGCTAGCCGTGCTGGCTCGCTGCTTCCAACTACAGGACGCTATTGCTGTCCTCGAACTCGAACTCGACCGCGTCCTCGATGCCTCACCAGAGGAGCTCGACCGGCATCGACTCGGCCTCCAGGCTGCACGGCACGACCGCCTGGACCTCATCTCGCAGTGCACGCAGCGCCTCATGGTCAGGATGGACTCCGCTGGAGGCGCCGCCAACACGAAGGTCCTTCTGCACCCCTCCAAGGCGCCCGCGCTCGTCGCTGCCAGCAACGAAGTCTCGGGGTCCATCCTCGAGTTTCACGATCGGATTGGTATCGAAGGCAAGCGGGATCCGCTGGAAGCGCGTCGGTGGAAGTCGGCTGCAGGTGAGGTCAAGGATCGCGCACTAGTCGCGGGATCGGAGCGCGTCGGCGCGGCGAAGCGAGTGGGCAATCAGGCCGTCGATCGTGCACGGACCACGACAGGGGACCTTTCACGACGGGTTGCGGAGCAGGCCCGCAAGATCCGTTCAAGTGACGGAGATGGGGGAGCGGAGTGAGTGCACCGTCACCCTTCGGCGACTTGACGCTCGGGCATCTTCTCAGTGCCGCTGGGATCGACCCAGCAGACGTTGTCGTCGTCCGCCACACCTACAAGGCTGGGCACGAAGACGAACTCCGCGGACCAGAGGATCTCGCGCCTGATCGCCTCCGTGACTACACCCACCGTCAGGGGCTTCGAAACAAGCTTGGGAAGACCCCGCCGCCAATCTGGCTCGTCTTCATCGCGACAGGTGGCCTTCGGTGCCGCCTCGTCACCGTGTACGACAACAGGGGTGAGCTGACGGATCGGCGCACGGACACGCTCCGCTTTTTCGATCTCCAGGAGTCGGAGCTTCTCGTATCGCTAAAGAACCGGCTCGTGGTGGAGTGGTCGAAGGACACGATCAACTGGGCGAAGCCCGGCGCATCGGCGACGAGCTTTCCTGTCGTGGAGATCGCCGATCCCGAGGCAGTGCCGTTCCCCGGCTTCGACGGAGTGCGGATCGGGTACGCCGAGCTCCAGACGATGGTGAAGGACTCGCGCTATGCCGCCTGGCATACCGCGCTGGGGTCCGTTCAAGGGATCTATCTGATTGCCGACACCAGCACGGGTCATCTCTACGTTGGCAAGGCCGATGGCAGTGAACGGATTCTCGGGCGCTGGAGCCAGTACGCCCAAGACGGTCACGGTGGCAACAAGGCGCTGCGCGAGCTTGCTGGGAAGGACGCCGAGCACCGGCGCCACTTCCAGTTCAGCCTGCTCCGAGTGTTTGGTCCTTCGACGCCGACGGCCGAGATCGATGCCGCCGAGACGCACTGGAAGCAGGCACTCCTGACCCGCGACTTCGGGCTGAACCGCAATTGAAGCGTCACGCCCGCTCGACCGGACCCAACGGCCTCCGTACATCTGGGATCGTCTTCGCGATGGCCACGTCTGCTGCGACCCGCTGAGCGAACGACTGCCACCACTCGGGATCTGGGTCGAGATCGAACTCGATGTACTCGTTGACGGCCGGAACGAGGTCCCACAGGTAGACCAACCCGAGGGCGGTCCCGGGCCGGTCGTCGTACCGGCTTAGGCGCTTCATCGTGCGGCTCCGCTCGTCGAGCGCATCATGACTCCGTGCGCGAGGAGGGCCGTGCGGACCGTGTTCGCGACGACGCCGAGGTCCTCGGCGATCTGCGCGAGTGAGTGGCCCGCCTCGTAGCGCTCAGCAGCACCCTTGACTTCGGTGTCAGTGAGGCCGATCTTCCGGCTGGCTCCGTGTCGCTTGAGGATGTTCGAGACGGTCCCGGTCCCGACGCCGTAGGACTCGGCCAGTTCTCTTCGGAGCGCACCGGCTCGGTATCTCTCGACCAGTTCGAGCTGCCGCTGTCTCGACAGGCGGACCTGGACCTGTCGAGGTGGCGGGGGAGCGGATTCGGGGATTGTGGCCCTGACCTGCGGCAACGGCGAAGTCAGGAGCTTGGTGACCGCGGCGCTAGGTTTCGATAGTTGTCCCGAAAGGTCCACAGGTTGCAAGAGAGCCGGTCCTTCGGGGCCGGCTCTCTTCGTCTTTCTGCGTGGCGGTGGTCGGGGCTGTGGCGCAGCTGGTAGCGGCTCTGTCATTCCTGGGCGATGGCATGCAGAGGGTCAGGGGTTCGAGTCCCCTCAGCTCCACAGGTTGAAAGAGAGCCGGTCCTTCGGGGCCGGCTCTCTTCGTGTTTCCGCGTGGCGGTGGTTGGGGCGGCCGCGGTGGCATTGATGCCCCGTGGGGCATGCCGGTTTCCCCGGCTGACCGGGGAAACCGTCCCCGTCTGACGTGTCTCGCAGGTTCGCCCGGCCCAGATCCTGCGAGACACGCCCCGCGGGCAGAAGCGCTGGACGACGAGGGCCTCCGGAAGGGCCGCGCGCCGGAACGCCCACGGCGCCCAGCGCCGGCTGGCGGCGCGACCCTGCTCCGTGCGTCTCGCGACGTGCTCAGCGCACGCGGATGCCGTCGAGCACCAGCGAGCAGACCTGGGCGGCGAGCTCGGCCGGCTGGGTGTGTCGCTCGGGGCGGTACCACTCGCGCACGGAGTTGCTCATGCCGAAGATCAGGCGGGCGGTGGTGCGGGCGTCGATGTCGCTGCGCACGGCGCCCTCGGCGATGGCGTCCTCGACGACGCCGGCGACGATGCGGTCGTACTCGCGGCGCTGCTCCAGCGCCCACCGCTCGGTGTCGGTGTTGCCGTGCACGCTGAGGAGCAGCTGCACGTAGGGGAGGCGCTCGGCCATGATCTCGAGATTGCGCCGCACGAGGTGGGTGAGGCGGTCGATGGCCGGCCCGGAGCGGGCGGCCTCCTCCTGGGTGCTGGCCATGAGCGGCTCGAGGGCGCGCTCGACCCCGAGGCGCAGCAGCTGCTCCTTGCCCTCGATGTGGTGGTAGAGCGAGGACTTCGAGAGCCCCGAGGCCTCGGAGAGGTGGGCGAAGCTGGTGCCGTCGTAGCCGCGCTCGGTGAACACGCGCACGGCGACGTCGAGCAGGAGGTCGAGGGTGTAGGTCGGCCGCGCCTCCCCGGACGGCAGGGTGCATCCGCGCCTCGTCGCCTCGCTCATGGCCTCATGCTCCCACGCGGCCCATGGCGTCGCGGGCCGGCCTCGTGGGCCAGGTCACAGGAGGGGTGTAGGCTGCCGAACGAATATTCGGTCTGCTCATCCGATCCTGGAGGCGCTGCATGTCATCGGCTGTCGCCGAGCCCGAGGTCCCCGACCTGCCCGACCCGGACGCGCTGGAGCGTCGCTTCGAGACCACCCTCGCCCGCGGCGACCGCGTCGAGCCGCGCGACTGGATGCCCGAGGGGTATCGCAGGACCCTCGTGCGCCAGATCGCCCAGCACGCCCACTCCGAGATCATCGGCATGCAGCCGGAGGGCAACTGGCTGAGCCGGGTGCCCTCGCTGCGGCGCAAGGCCGTCCTGCTCGCCAAGGTGCAGGACGAGGCAGGCCACGGCCTCTACCTCTACTCCGCCGCCGAGACCCTCGGCGTGAGCAGGGATGAGCTCACCGAGATGCTCATCTCCGGCCGACAGAAGTACTCCTCGATCTTCAACTACCCCACGCTCTCCTACGCCGACGTCGGCACGATCGGCTGGCTCGTCGACGGCGCGGCCATCTGCAATCAGGTGCCGCTGTGTCGCACCTCCTTCGGCCCCTACGGCCGGGCGATGATCCGCGTCTGCAAGGAGGAGTCCTTCCACCAGCGGCAGGGATTCGAGCTGCTGATGACGATGATGCGCGGCACCGACGAGCAGCGCGCCATGGTGCAGGGGTCCGTCGACCGGCTCTGGTGGCCGGCTCTGATGATGTTCGGCCCGCCCGACGAGGCGTCCACCAACACCGAGCAGTCGATGGCCTGGGGCATCAAGACCCACACCAACGACGAGCTGCGGCAGCGCTTCGTCGACATGACCGTCCCGCAGGCGAAGGCGCTCGGCGTCACCCTGCCCGACCCCGATCTGGTCTGGAACGAGGAGCGGGGCCACCACGACTTCGGCGAGCCCGACTGGCAGGAGTTCTGGTCGGTGGTCAAGGGCGACGGGCCGTGCAACGCCCAGCGCATCGCCCACCGCAAGCAGGCCTGGGACGACGGGGCGTGGGTGCGCGAGGCGGCCACCGCGTACGCGCGCCGCTCGGCGACGGCGGGGGAGTCGGCATGAGCGGCACCACTCGGGCCGAGTGGCCCCTCTACGAGGTCTTCGTGCGCGGCAAGCGCGGCCTCAACCACGTCCACGTCGGGTCGCTGCACGCCCCCGACGACGCCCTCGCCCTCCACCACGCGCGCGATGTCTACACCCGCCGCAACGAGGGCGTCAGCATCTGGGTGGTGCGGTCCTCGGCCATCACGGCGTCCAGCCCGGACGAGAAGGATCCGCTCTTCGCGCCCAGCGGCGACAAGGTCTACCGCCACCCGACCTTCTACGACATCCCCGACGACGTCCCCCACATGTGAGGCGAGCCCCGATGTCCCCATCGAGCAAGGTGAACACCCCCGACGCCGACGCGCATGCCAGCGTCTACGACGGCCTGCTCGTCGACGACGCGCACTGGGCGTTCGGCACCGACTTCGAGGACCCGCTCGCCGGCGTCGACACCACGGTGCCCGACGGCGTCGAGCCGGCCACGCTCGCGGCCTACTGCCTGATGCTCGGCGACGACGCGCTCGTGCTGGCCCAGCGGCTGGCGGAGTGGTCCAGCCGGGCGCCCGACCTCGAGGAGGACATCGCGCTGTCGAACATCGCGCTCGACCTCCTCGGCCAGGCCCGACTGCTCCTCGCGCGAGCCGCGGCGGCCGACCCCACGATCGTCCCCGTCCTGCCCGAGGGCTCGCCGGTGCCCGACGAGGACCGCCTCGCGTTCTTCCGTGACGACCAGCAGCTGCGCAACGTACGCCTGGTGGAGCTGCCCAACGGCGACTTCGCCGAGACCATCGTCCGCGTCCTGCTCTTCTCGACCTGGCGGCTGGCGCTCTTCGACCAGCTCGCCTCCAGCCGCGACGCCGTGCTCGCCGCGGTGGCCGCGAAGGGCGTCAAGGAGCTGGCCTACCACCGCTCGTTCGCGGGCCGGTGGTTCGTCACCCTCGCCCAGGGCACCGAGGAGTCGCGCCGTCGGCTGGTGAGCGCACTGGAGCGCCTGTGGCCGCTGTGGCCCGAGCTCCTCGAGACCCACGAGGTCGAGCGGGCGGCGGCCGAGGCCGGCGTCGGGATCGCCCCAGGCAGCGTGACGCAGGCCGTCGACGCCGTGCTGGAGCAGGTCTTGGCCGCCGCCGACGTCGTGCGTCCCGAGCGTGGCGCTCTCGGCGGCGTCCAGGGGCTCACGGGCCGCGACGGGCGCCACACCGAGCACCTCAGCCGCCTGCTCGCCGAGATGCAGGTCGTCGCCCGCGCCCACCCGCGGGGCCTGTGGTGAGCGCCGTCCTGCACCGCGACGAGGTGCTCGCGCGGGCGCGCGCCGCCGCCGCGAGCGTCGTCGACCCCGAGCTGCCGATGCTCACCCTGCTCGACCTCGGCGTCCTGCGCGGGGTCGAGGTCGATGACGACGGCGCCGTCGTCGCTGCGATCACCCCGACCTACTCCGGCTGCCCTGCGATGGCCACGATGCGCGACGACCTCCTGCGCGCCCTGCAGGACGCGGGGTTCGCCGACGCCCGGGTGCGCGTCGACCTGGCCCCCGCGTGGAGCAGCGACGACATCACGCCGGCCGGCCGGGCCGCGCTGGCCGCGGCCGGGATCTCCCCGCCGGGGGACGCGCCGCGGTCCGCGGGGCCGATCGCGCTCGACCTCGGCCCGGTGCGGCGCGCCGTGAGGTGTCCCCGCTGCGCGTCCGACGACGTCGCCCTCACCTCGGAGTTCGGCTCCACGGCGTGCAAGGCCCTCTACCGCTGCCGGGCCTGCCTCGAGCCCTTCGACCACCTCAAGGAGATCTGACGTGACGGCCACGCTCGGCGAGAGCACCTCCGCGCGCACCGCGTTCCATCCGCTGACGATCGCCCGCATCGAGCGGCTCACCGACGACTCCGCTGCCGTCACCTTCGACGTCCCCGAGGAGCTGGGCGAGCTCTTCGCCTTCGCCGCCGGGCAGTCGCTGACGCTGCGCCGCGTCGTCGACGGCGTCGAGCACCGGCGCAGCTACAGCATCTGCGCGCCGGCCGGCTCCGCCCCGCGGATCGGCGTGCGGGAGATCCCCGACGGACTGTTCTCGAGGTGGCTGGTGCATGAGGTGCGTCCCGGTGACGTCGTCGACGTGCTGCCGCCGACCGGAGCCTTCCGCGCCGACCCCGACGAGGGCGGCCGGCACCTGTGCATCGCCGCCGGCTCCGGCATCACCCCGATGCTCTCCATCGCGGCCACGGTGCTGCGCCACCCCGACGCCCGCGTCACGCTGCTCTACGGCAACCGCACCTCGGGCTCGGTGATGTTCGCCGAGGAGCTCGCCGACCTCAAGAACGCCCACCACCAGCAGCTCGACCTCGTCCACGTGCTCTCCCGCGAGCCCCGCGACGTCGAGCTGTTCTCCGGACGCCTCGACCCCGACCGCCTGCGCATCCTGCTCGACGCGCTCGTCCCCGTGGACGACCTCGATCACGTCTGGCTGTGCGGCCCGCTCGCGCTGGTCACCGGAGCTCGCGACGTGCTCGCCGAGCGCGGGGTGCCCGCCGACCGCATCCACCTCGAGCTCTTCTACGTCGACGAGCCGCCGCCGCAGCTGCGTCACGCCGAGCGCGTGGTCGAGGGCGTCACCTCGGAGGTCACCGTGGTGCTCGACGGCCGGTCGACGACCACCGCGATGGCGCGCGACGCCACGATCCTCGACTCCGCCCAGCAGACGCGCAGCGACCTCCCGTTCGCCTGCAAGGGCGGGGTGTGCGGCACCTGCCGCGCCCAGGTCCGCGGGGGCGAGGTCGAGATGGTGCGCAACTACGCCCTCGAGCCCGACGAGGTGCAGCGCAGGTTCGTGCTGACCTGCCAGACCTTCCCCGTCAGCGATCAGGTCGTCGTCGACTTCGACGCCTGAGCCGCACGCCTGTCGACCAGCCCCAGGAGCAACCATGACCACGTCCGTCCACGTCGATCGCACCGGCGCGGTCGCCACCCTCACCCTCGGCGTCCCGGCGCTCTCGCAGGAGGTCAAGGTCGCCCTGCGCGACGCCGTCCTCGAGGTCGCCGACGACCCGAGCGTGCGCGCGGTGGTGCTCGCCGGCGGCGAGCGGGCGTTCTCCGTCGGCCAGGACCTCGGCGAGCACGCCACCGCGCTGGAGGACGGCGCGGAGGCCGCGTTCGCGACCGTGCGGGAGCACTACGCGCCGATCGTCCGCGCGCTGATGACCATGCCGAAGCCGGTGGTCGCCGCCGTCGGCGGCACCTGCGTCGGAGCCGGCCTCGGGCTGGCCCTGGCCTGCGACCACCGCGTCCTCGCCGAGGGCGCACGGCTCGCCACGGCCTTCACCGGCATCGGCCTGACCTTCGACTCCGGCCTCTCCCTCACGCTGCCCCGCGCCGTGGGCGAGTCCCGCGCCCGGGAGCTGATCCTCCTCGGCACCACCTTCACCGCCGAGCAGGCCGTCGCGTGGGGCGTCTCGGGGGAGTGCGTCGCCGCCGACGCGGTGCTCCCGCGCGCCCAGGAGCTCGCCGCGACGCTCGCCCAGGGCCCGACCCTCGCCTTCGCCGAGAGCAAGCGCCTGCTCCTCGAGGGCCACGGAGCCACGCTCGACGCCGCCCTCGAGGCCGAGGCACTGGCGCAGATCCGTCTCGGTGCCACGCAGGACCACGTCGGTGCCGTGGCCGCCTTCCTCGACCGGGGGCGTCCGAGCTTCGAGGGCCGCTGACGGCTCCCGCGCAGGGGTAGCCTCGGACGGCATGAGCATGAGTCCTCGGGATCCTCGGGATCCTCGGGTGAGGTCGGCGATCTGGGTCGCGGTCCAGGTGCTGGCCGGCGTCTGGCTGCTGTGGTCGGGAGGCGTCTTCGGCCGAGTGGCCGGTGTCTTCCTGCTGCTCGGCGTCGTCCTGACGTCGCGCGACTGGACCCACCGCGTGCGCCACGGACGCCCGAGGCCCGCGCGCGTGAGTCCGGCGTTCAGCCAGGAGGGCTCGGCTGCGGTTCGCCTCGTCGAGGTCGGCCCGCGGCAGATCGCCGTCATCAAGGCGCTGCGCGAGACCACCGGCGCCGACCTCCTCACGGCCAAGCAGTGGACCGAGACCGACGCTCCCGTCGTCGCCGAGCAGGTCTCCGCGTGCAGCGCCGGCGCGATCCGCGACCACCTCGCGGCGGCCGGAGCAGAGGCGCGGGTCGAGGCGAGCGCCTGAGGCTCAGCCCTCCAGGATCGCCAGATCGCGGTCGGCGTAGCGCAGGTGCGCCCACTCCTCCTCGAGGATGACGCGCAGGCAGTCGCCCACGGTCGGCGCCCAGTCGCCGCCCCAGGGGTCCTCGCGCTCCTCGGCGAGCAGCTCGCGGGTGACCTCGTCGAGGAAGGCGGTGACCTGCGCCTGCCGCTCGGCGCGGACGGCGAGCACCTCGTCGTAGGCGGGGGCGTCGGCCCGCAGGACGGAGGTGTCGAAGCCCCACTCCTCGGCGCCGCTGAACGCGACGCCGATCTCGTGGAAGGGCTGGGTGCGTCCGAGGATCGCCTTGCCGAGCCAGGCGTCGGTGGCCAGCACCAGGTGGCGCAGGGTCTCGGCCAGGCACCACTCGTCGTCGACGCGCACCTCGACGAGGTCGCGCGGCGCGTTGGCGGTGGTCTCGTGCCAGGCGGCGCGCACGGCCGTCCACGCCTCGCGCAGCCCCTCGGGCGTCTCGGAGTGCCGCAGCGAGCGACCCGGCATGCGACGGTCGAGCTCGGCCTCGACGAAGGGCACGACGTCGACGCCGTTGACCCACAGGTGCTGGCCGTAGCTGAGGTCGTGGCTGTCGAGGTCGAGGCCGTCGGCGTCGACGCCGCGCATCCGCACGCCGCTGACGTCGGAGTGGCGGAACCTGGCGCCGCGGAGGCTGGCGCGGTGGAAGGTCGCGCCCTCGAGCTCGCGGGTCTCCCGGAAGGTCGTCATGCCGCATCCTGACCCGCGCACGATGCGGACGCCAACGCGGGGTGTCGACGCGGGGTGCGGAGGAGGCGACGAGCTCGTGGTGACCGGGGTTCGGCACAACGGTCCCGTGCTGCGCCGAATCGTGCTTCCCTGGTCGCCATGTGGATCCGCGCCCTCGTCCCCGCCGCCCTCGTCGCCGGACTGCTCGCAGCGCTGCCGGCGGCCGCCGAGCCGCCGACGCCGCACACCTACTCGGGCAGCGAGGCCGCCTACCTCACGCCGCGGGCGAAGGCGGAGCAGTCGGGGGAGAGCGTGCGCCTGGGCTACGTGAAGGTGCCCGCGCCGGGCACGTACTACGCCGAGCTCAAGGTCAACGTGAAGGACGAGTCCGCCGACGCCCTGCAGTTCGTCGCCCTCTCGCTGGTGTGCAAGGAGGAGACGAGCATCGCCGACCAGATCGGCACCCGCGCCAACATCGCGAGGGGGGAGATCCTGCCGATGAGCACGCGCGTCTACTTCGACATCAAGGACAAGCGCGGCGCCTGCTTCGCGTACGGCACGACGATGGGCCTGCAGACCTCCTCCAAGCCGCTCTCGCAGCGTCGCCTGCTGGCGCGGGCCACCCTCACCATCTCCGGCCCGGTCTCCGAGCGCACCGTCGAGAGCAAGCGCTTCGTCTACGACGACGCCAACCGCGGCTTCGCCGGCCGCTCGTTCCTGGCCAAGCCGAAGCAGTACGCCCACGCCAGCGAGGTCGTCACCTCCGCGGCGCCGGGCTCGCAGGCCTTCGTCACCGGCAACGCCTACCTGACCACCTGCACCGTGCAGGGCGGCTCGCGCGACCAGACCACCGACGGGCGCGACCTGTGCACCCGCTCGGTCGTGAAGCGCCTCCCCGAGGGCTCGCTGGTGCGCACCCGCCTGATCGTGCGCCAGTACACCCCGGGCGGCTCGGTGTGCGCGACGACGGTGGTGCCCGACTCCACCCAGCAGTTCCGGGTCCGCGCCCGCCGTCACCACCTCGGCATCGCCACCGAGGGCACCGTGACGCTGTCGGACAAGGCCTCGTGCGGCAGCCGGATCAAGGTCTGGAACGAGGTGCAGGTGCTCAGCGGCCCGGCCGTCGTCGTCCACTTCCCGGCGACGTCCACGGGCTTCCGGCCCCTCTGACCGAGCGTCCTACTTCACGACCTTCGGCAGGATCGTGAGCCGGTCGGCCGGGGCGTGCACGAGCATCGCCGCGCCGGAGCGGTGCAGCACCTGGGAGCGCACCCAGAACTGCGAGGTGCAGCCCTTGCGGTGGTGGACCTTGATCCGCACGCGGTTGAACACCATGGCGTGGTGGATCGCCGGGGTCACCTTGCGGCTGCCGTAGTCGATCTGCCGCGGCGCGCAGGCGTGGCCGCTGCGGGTCAGCTGCACGACGATCAGCCGGGTGCGCACGCGGGTGCCCTTGCGGCTGACGCGGTGGCGGCACAGGTTGCGGCCCTGGGTGGTGGAGTCCTTGCTCCCGCCGGGGGAGGAGCAGGTGGTGACCTTGTGATCGGCGAGGATCTGGAAGGCGCTGCCGGCGCCGATCCACACGCGGCGCGAGATCGTCGTCCAGCTGCGGCGGTGCGTGCTGAGGATCTTCGAGCGGGAGGGGTTGACCAGCGTCCGCGACCACAGGCCGAGGGGGCGGCTCATCGACAGGTAGGAGCCGAGCGACACCTTCCAGGCGTTGCTGCGGTGGCCGCGCCAGTTCGGCCGCGGGCGCTTGGACGTCGCCCGCACCGTGCAGGTGACGGTGCCCGTGCGAGGTGCCTTGTAGACGAACCGCGGCGTCATGAGGCTGCGGTGGCCGCGCACCAGGTTCTGCGTCGAGCCGGCGTTGCGCACCCCGCCCGGCCGCGGGCTGCACATCACCGACACCGCGGCCATCAGCACCGGGTCGGAGGTCGAGTGAGGCTGCGCGGCGTAGATCTTGGCCGTGACCAGGCGCCGCTCGCCCTTGCGCACGCGCATGCTCATCGTGAAGATCCGCACGGTCCGCTCGGGCAGCACCGAGGACGCCAGTCGGGTCGAGACCGTGCGCGGGGCGATCACGCCGGGGGCTCGCGGTGCGGTGCGCACGGCGTCCGCCGCGGGCCCCTCCGCTCGGGCCGCCGGGACGAGCGAGCCGTCGCCCCCGGGGGCGAACGCCCAGCCGACGAGCAGGGCCACGGTCATCAGCAGCATCCTCGCCGACACCGTCCACCGGCGTCGGATCCGTCCCTCGGCGGTCGTCGAGACCGCACGCTCATGCCCGATCATGGCTCTCCCCCCACGCATGCGGGCCACACCGTAGGCAGGTCGTGGCGGACGTGTCAGAAGAACCGCCGAGCGCGACGCGATCTGGTGCGGCAACCGTCCGTTCGACCCCTCGGGCCTGACCCGTCCTGGCCATCGGACGGCGCAGGTGAGCCCCGCATCGGGGCCGGTCTGCTCGCCGCGCTCGCGCGCCGTCGGGATCCGACACGGCTCGACGTGGCGCACCGCCTAGGGTGTGCGCCATGGGGAACCTCGCCGAGAAGCTGCGCTCCTTCCACGAGCGGCGCATCGCCATCCCGGTGGGTCCCGAGGGCCTGGTGCTCGACGTCGGCAGCGGCGACAAGCCGTCGTGGCGCGCCGACGTGCTGCTCGACCGCTATCCCGACGACGCCTTCGCCGGCCAGCGCTCGGGCACCGGCCGCACCCGCGTCGACCGGCCGCTCTTCGACGCCGACGCCGCCGACATGCCCTTCGCCGACGGCGTCTTCGACTACGCCATCTGCTCCCACGTGCTCGAGCACGTCACCGACCCCGTCGGCGTGGTCCGCGAGCTGACGCGGGTGGCCAGGGCCGGCTACATCGAGGTGCCCGAGGCCTCGGCCTCGAAGATCGTCGACTTCCCGAGCCACCTGTGGTGGTGCCGGCTCGACGAGAGCACCGCCCCGCCGACGCTGGTCTTCGAGGCCAAGCAGGCCCGCAGCTTCGACCCCGAGATCGAGGCCTACCTGGAGCGCTCGGGTCTGGAGTCGTCGGTGAAGGCGCTCATCGACTCCCGCCACCACCACAACATCGTGGCGCTGCGCTGGGAGGGCACGCAGCCGGCGCGCGTCGAGGGCGTCCACGACCCCGCGTTCGTCGAGGCGACGATCCACGCCGAGGCCCACCACCACGGCACCGAGGCCGTGGTGGCCCGAGCGCTCACCGCGGCGCTGACCGTCGGCAAGCGGCGGCGCCGCGGCCCGGTGCGCTTCGACGACGTCGTCAAGCCCGAGCTGCGTCGCGGCGACGGCGCCCTGCTGGAGCCGCGTCTCTACCGGTTCTGAGCCGCGGCGACGCGTGCGGCGACGACGTCGCCGAAGCGCTGCTGGCCGGCGTCGGTGAGGTGCAGCCGGTCGGGCAGGTAGGGCAGTGCGAGGTCGCTGGTGGCGACGTAGGGGATGCCGCGCTCCTCGCAGAGGGTCTGCAGGAGGGCCTCGACGCGTCCGACGCGGGCAGCCCGGCGCGGGGCCGCCGCGGGGCCGATGACGACCACCTCGCGCCCGTGCAGCACCCGCATGAGCCGGGCGAAGCCGCCGGCGATGGCGGCGTCGCTCTGGTCGTAGTCGTTGAGCCCGCCCTCGACGAGCACGGGGGCGCGGGGGCCGACGAGGCGCAGCGCCGCCGGGGCGCGCTGGGCGAAGGAGTAGCTGCGTCCGCAGTCCGAGGCGGTGGCCGAGAAGCCGGACCCGGAGAAGCCGGCCACGACGACGCGCCCGGGCAGGCGGGAGGGCCACGACCGGTCGAGGTCGCTCAGGCCGAGCCCGACGCTCCAGGAGTCGCCGATGACCAGGACGTCGTCGCCGCCGCCGGTGGGGTGCGCGCGACGCCACTGCGCCTCGTCGCGGAAGCCGGTGCACCGGGAGGCGCCGCTGGCGCCGACGGGATCGGCCAGGCCGGCGATGGCCAGCCCGGAGCCGAGCACGGCGAGGAGGACGGCGGTGATGACCGTCGTCCTGGGGCGGAGAGGGTGGCGCTCCGCGCGCGCGTCCCGGATGCGCACGAGTCCATGGTGGGGCCGTGGGCGGTGCCCGCGCAGTCGAACGCGCCGATCGCCGGTCGGGCCCGCGAGATCAGGCGTCGTGACCCTCGCACCACTGCTCGGCGGGCACCACGGCGCGGACGTCGGCGACGTGCTCGCCGCAGCCGCTCCAGGTGGTCTTGTCGCCGCACACGCGGCAGGGGACGGGAACGCACATCGCAGGCGCCTCTCAGAGCTGTGGGGACGGGGGAATGGTAGGTCGGCGTCCGCAGACGCCACGAGGCCGGTCCCGCGGGGACCGGCCTCGGGGATGGAGCGGGTGGGTCAGTCGCGTCCGCGGGCGCCGGCCAGGCCTGCGCCCAGGATGACCACGGCGCCGCCGATGACCATCGTCGTGGTCGCGAAGGTGCCCCAGTCGCGCAGCAGCGGGACGAGGATCAGGAGCGCGCCGCTGCCGCCGGCCGCGGCCAGCAGCGGGAGACGGGGGAGCGAGGTGCGCAGGCCGAGGCCGGCCATCAGCACGATGGTGCCGAGCAGCGAGCACCAGTAGCCGGCCCACATGCCGCCGTTGTCGAGCGGGAACAGCGTCCAGCTGAAGCCGAGGACGGCCGCGCCCGAGCCGAGGACCAGGCCCCAGCCGGCGTCGGAGGTCTGGTGGAGGACGACCGGCGCCTCGACGATGTGGTCGGTGGGCTGCCGGGGGACCGGGACGTAGCCCTCACGGCGGACGGGGACGCTCATGCTCGCTCCTGCGCGGGTGCGGACGGATCTGACAGGGCCGATCGTCTCACGACCGGGGGTGGGAC
>NZ_JBUZJI010000003.1:30022-30887 GCF_055282735.1 Nocardioides sp. B129/18
GTCCGGCATCCCGCCCCACGGCGTGCGGGGCTCAGGCCGCGCGGCGCCGCGTGATCATCAGGGCGAGGACGCCGGCGAGCACCGAGGCGACCACGCACATGCCGAACAGCAGGCGGTAGCCGCCCAGCGACGGCAGCTCGACGGCGGTCGCGCCCACGCCGAGCGCGATGGTGTTCGCGGCGAGGATCGAGCCGCCGACGGCGCTGGCGATCGAGGTGCCGAGGCTGCGGGCCAGGGAGTTCAGGCCGTTGGCGGCGGCGATCTCGCTGGGCGCGGTGTGCTCGTTGATGAGCGAGGGCATGGCGGCGTAGCCGATGGCCGCGCCGATGCCGACGACCGCGCTGCCCACGATGATCATCCACAGGTCGGAGGTGAGCGCGATGCGCATCAGCCAGCCGACGGCGAGGATCGCGGCGCCGAGCGCCAGGGTCCGCGCGCCGCCGACGCGGGCGATGATCTTCGCGGTGACGTCGGAGAGCACCAGCATGGCCAGGCCGCTGGGCAGCATGCAGACGCCGCTGAAGACGATCGAGGAGCCGAAGCCGTAGCCGCTGGCCTCGGGGGCCTGCAGGTAGCCGGCCGTGCCGATCATGCTGGCGAACAGGGCGAAGCCGAAGAGCACCGAGGCGATGTTGGTGAGCACGATCGGCGGACGCCGCAGCGCGACGAGGTCGACCAGCGGCTCGGCGATGCGGGTCTGCGACCAGCCGAAGGCCACCACGAGGACCGCGCCGAGGGCGAGCAGGCCGAGGGTCCGGCCCGACGTCCAGCCCCAGGAGGCCGACTGGGCCAGCGGCAGCAGGATCGCGACGAGCGCGCCGGAGAGCAGCACGGTGCCGACGACGTCGATGCGGCCGCCGGTGCT
>NZ_JBUZJI010000003.1:30897-127138 GCF_055282735.1 Nocardioides sp. B129/18
CGGCGACTCGGGGACGACGAGCAGCGTCGCGATGAGGGACGCGGCGCCGACGACGACGGTGATCCAGAACAGCACGTGGAAGTCGGCGTGCTCGCCGACCAGGCCGCCGATGGGCAGGGCGAGCGCGCCGCCCACGCCGAGCATGGCGCTGACGACGGCGATGGCCGAGCCGACCCGCTCGCGGGGGAGCAGGGTGCTGAGCAGGCTGATGCCCAGCGGGATCGCGGCGATCGAGACGCCCTGGATGCCGCGGCCGACGATCAGCAGGGCGAGGTCGCTGGTGACGGCGCACAGCAGCGAGCCGATCACCAGCGCACTGAGCGCGATGAGCAGCATCCGGCGCTTGCCGAACATGTCGCCGAGGCGGCCCATCACGGGCACCGAGACGGCGGCGACCAGGAGCGTGGAGGTCAGCAGCCACTCGACGTCGGACGGAGTGGCGTCCAGGCGGCCGGGCAGCACCTGCAGCACCGGGACGAGGAGGGTCTGGGCCATCGAGACCGCCAGGGCGGCGGTGCCGACGATGAGCAGCTCGGCGCGGGCGCGCGCGGCGGAGGTGTGGCCGCGGATCTCGGCCTCGGCGGCGAGCGCCTCGGCCGACGGGGCGTGCGGGTCGGCGGGGGCCGCGGGTGCGGGTGGGGTCTTGTCGTGCACCGACATCGGGTGGGTCTCTCCTGAGCGCAGAACTGTTGGTTGTCCTTGGCAACTTATCCCGGGACGTCGTGATTCCTCGCATCCCCGGCGGGGGAGGATCGGCGTCGTGACCGACGACACCCGCCGCCGGATCCCCGCACGCTGGCTCGTGCTGGCGTGGGTGCTGACCTCCGCGCCCGCCACCGCTGCCTTCGCCGTCCTGGCCGGCGACGACGGCACGGAGCGTCCCCTGGCCTACCTCCTGCCTCTGGCGCCGCCCCTGGTGATCGCCGCGGTGTGGCTGGCGCTGGGAGTCCGGACCGCGGCCGCGGCTCCGGGCGGGGAGGCTCCCCGTCGTCCCCGGGGGCGCGCCGCCCAGCGACGCGCCGAGCGCGAGGAGCTCGTCGGGTGCCTGCGCGGCCTGGCAGCCGGCGTCGGCGTGTGGATCGGGCACGCCCTCCTGGTCGTCCTCCTGCTGGCGCTCGTCGGTGCCGCACCGAGCGACGCGGCCACGGCGGGGCTGATCGCGCTGCTCGCCTCGGCGATCGCCGTGCCCTCCGGTCTGTGTCTGGCGATGATCCTGTCGCTGCTCGTGGGAGGCCTCTGGTCGGTGGGGTCCCTGCTCCGCGCGGGGCGGCCCGGGGTGGCCGCCTTCGCCGCGTTCATCCCCGCGTTCGCCGCGGGCCTCCTCCTGATGGGGCTCGGGATCCTCGGCTTCGACACCCCGCGACGTCGCGACATCCGGCCGCTGGTCGGTCCGGCGCCCGACGACGTCCACGTCACCTCGCACGCCCTGCTGCTCGCCGGGCGCTGCGGCATGGCGCTCATCGGGCTCGCGCTCCTCGCGCCGGTGGGGCTCGCCGCCTGGAGCCTGCTCGCCCGCCGCGAGCCGGATGTGCCCGACGTCACACCGCGCTAGCATCCCGGCCTAGAACAGGTTCTCGGGGTCTCTCCCAGGAGTGCGCATGCGCGACGGCTTCAACCTCTCCACCGTCTTCGCCACGGTCGCGGCCGCCGTGCCCGACCAGGAGGTGCTGGTCTGGCGCGACCTGCGGCGCACCTACGCCGAGATGGACGCCCGCGTCGACGGACTGGCCCGCTTCCTGCACGCCCAGGGCCTCGGCCTGCACGTCGAGCGCGGCGAGCTCGCCGGTCACGAGTCCGGGCAGGACCATCTCGGGCTGTACCTGCGCAACGGCCCGGAGTACCTCGAGGGCATGGTGGCCGGCTACCGCGCTCGCGTGGCGCCGTTCAACGTCAACTACCGCTACGTCGACGACGAGCTGCGGTACCTGCTGCTCGACGCCCGCACCACCGCGCTGATCTACCACGCCGAGTTCGCCCCGGCCGTCGAGCGCATCCGGGCCGACCTGCCCGACCTGCGCGTGCTCGTCCAGGTGGCCGACGACTCCGGGCACGCGCTGCTGCCCGGCGCCGTCGCCTACGAGGACGCCCTGACCTCCGTCCCCGCCGGCGACCCGCTGCCCGAGCCCACCGGCGACGACCTGTTCGTCCTCTACACCGGCGGCACCACCGGCATGCCCAAGGGCGTGCTGTGGCGCAACGACGACATCTACGTCACCTCGATGGGCGGCACCCCGTTCGGCACGAACGAGCCGTACACCGCCTACGAGCAGATCGCCGCGGCTGCCGTGGCGGCCGGCGGCGGCATGCGCACCCTCATGGCGCTGCCGTTCATGCACGGCGCCGCCCAGTGGTCGACCTTCCACCTGATCAGCGGCGGGGGAGCGATCGTGCTGCCCGACCGCGTCGACACCTTCGACCCCGCCGACGTGCTGACCGTCGCGGTGCGCGAGCGCTGCGTCAGCCTGCCGGTCGTGGGCGATGCGATGGTGCGTCCGCTCATCGCCGAGATCGAGACCGGTCGTCACGACCTGTCGGGCCTGATGGCGGTCAACAACGGCAGCGCCCCGCTGAGCCCGGCGGTGCGCGACCGGCTGCTCGCGCTCGTCCCGCACCTGATCGTGCTCGACGCGGCCGGCTCCTCGGAGACCGGGCTGCAGATGAGCTCGATGTCGCTCAAGGGCATGGAGGCCGCCACGGCCACCTTCACGCCCGTGCCCACCACCACGGTCGTCGACGACCTCCTCACCCGCGTGCTCGAGCCCGGCGAGGGCGGCGGCTGGCTGGCCCAGCGCGGCCGGGTGCCGCTGGGCTACCTCGGCGACGCCGAGAAGACCGCCCGCACCTTCCCGGTGATCGACGGGGTGCGGCTCTCCGTGCCGGGCGACCGCGCCGACCTCCTCGAGGACGGAAGCATCCGGCTGCTCGGACGCGATGGCGTCACCATCAACTCCGGCGGGGAGAAGATCTTCGTCGAGGAGGTCGAGCGGGCCGTCGGCGCCCATCCGGCCGTGCGGGACGTCGTCGTGGTCGGGCGCCCCTCCGAGCGGTGGGGCAGCGAGCCGGTGGCCATCGTCGCCCTGCGCGAGGACGTCGAGATCAGCGACGACGAGCTCGTCGCCGCGGCCGCCGAGCACGTCGCCCGGTACAAGCTCCCCAAGGCCGTCATCCGGGTGCCGGAGGTCGAGCGGTCGCCCTCGGGCAAGGCCGACTACCGCTGGGCCAAGGCCCGGGCGCTCGAGAGCGCCCCGGCCGTCTCGCCGGTCAGCGGGTGACGACCAGCTCGTCCCAGTCGACGTGGGAGGTGCGCTCGACGTACTCGCCCACCAGGCCGGGCCAGTTGGTCGTGATGCGGGTGCCGCCGCCGGGCGTCTTCTCGACGTACCAGCTGCTGCAGCCCGACCAGACGCCGTCGGCCAGCCGCTGCTGCATCTCGGCGTCGTAGGCGTCGACGACGTCGGCTCGCGGGGCGACGGTGCGGGCGCGACCCTCGGCGAGCGCCGTGGCCAGCTCGCCGATGTAGGCGGCCTGGCCCTCGAGCATGCCGATGATCGACGAGCCCCCCAGATTCGTGTTCGGGCCGTAGACGATGGCGAGGTTCGGGAAGCCCGGGACGGTGATGCCCAGGTGGGCCCGCGCGCCGCCGGCCCAGGCGTCGGCCAGGGCGCCCTCGGGGCCGGTGACCTCGATGCCGTGCAGGAACGAGGTGGCCGCGAAGCCGGTGCCCCAGATGAGCACGTCGGCCTCGTGCAGCGTCCCGTCGGTGGTGCGCACCCCGGCGCCCTCGATGCGCTCGACACGCTCGGTGACGACGTCGACGTGCTCGCGGGCCAGGGCGGGGTACCAGTCGTTGGAGAACAGCAGGCGCTTGCAGCCCAGCGGGTAGTCCGGGACGAGGCGGGCCCGCAGCTCGGGGTCGCGGACCTGGCGGCGCAGCGTCGCGCGCCAGACGCGCTCGATGGTGCGCAGCAGCGGGCCGCTGATCGGGGAGCCGCCGGTGAGGGCGCCGTTGAACCGCTCGGTGAGCCACAGCCACGAGACCCGCTCGGCGGTGAGCGCGACGGGCACCCGCTCGAAGAGCCGGTGGTGCAGCGCCCGGTAGGCCTGGTCGGGCTTCGGGACGACGTAGGGCGCCGAGCGCTGGAAGATCGTCAGCGAGGCGACGTCGTCGACGATGCCGGGCACGAACTGGATCGCCGAGGCGCCGGTGCCGATGACCGCGACCCGCTTGCCGCGCAGGTCGACGTCGTGACGCCACTGGGCGGAGTGGAACGTCGGGCCGTCGAGCTCGCCGGGGATCGGCGGCGTCGCGGGGTTCGAGAGCTGGCCGGTGGCGAAGACGAGCAGGTCGGCCGTCCAGGTCTCGCCGGCGTCCGAGCGGACCGTCCAGGTGGCGGCGTCGGCGTCGAACTCGGCGGCGACGACCGTGACGCCGGTGCGCACGAGGTCGAGGAGGCCCTCGGCGCGGGCGGTCTCGCGCAGGTAGTCGAGGATCTCGGGCTGGGTGCCGTAGCGACGGCTCCAGTCCGACTTCGGCGCCCACGACCACGAGTAGAGCGGGGACGGGACGTCGCACGCGGCGCCGGGATAGGTGTTCTCCCGCCACACCCCGCCGACGTCGTCGGCGCGCTCGAGGACCGTGAGGTCGGTGATGCCGCGGCGCAGCAGCTCCCGGGCGGTGCCCAGGCCGCCGAAGCCGGCTCCGATGATGACGACGCGAGGACTCACACCGGGGACGCTACTGGCATCGAGGCCCCGGAGGATCGACAATGCCGGACATGGTCGACGAGGCGGGCGGTGGCGCAGGCACGCGTCGGGTCGCGCTCGGCGAGCCGGCCGCCGACGACTGGTCCTTCCCGCGCTCCTCGGTCGGCCTCGAGCTGCTCCTGGTGCACGGCGAGCGGCTCGGCCTGACCCGCCGGGTGCTCCTGGCCGGCACCGGGCTCGAGACGGTGTGGGGCGGGCCCGAGCGGCCCGCCGAGGTGACCGCCGCGCAGGAGCTGCGCGTCGTGCGCACCCTCCAGCGGCTGCGTCCCGCCGGCGGCGCCGCCCTGGGGCACGCCTACCGCGCGGCCACCTTCGGCGCCCTCGGGTACGCCCTGGCGACCAGCCGCACCGTGCTCGACCTCGTCGAGCTGTTCCTGCGCTACCTCGACCTCAGCCACGCCTTCGTGCTGCCGCGACCGCGCCTGGAGGGCGAGGACGTCGTGGTCATCCTCGACGGCAGCGGCATCCCCGCCGACGTCCGCGGCTTCCTCGTCGCGCGCGACGCCACCGCGATCGCCGGCGTGCTCGGCGAGCTCGCGCCCGGCGTCGGCGCCACCTTGGTGATCGGGCCCGACCAGGCGCTGCTGCGCTTCCCGGCCGTCGACCTCGAGGCGCCGGTGGCCGGAGCGGGCGCGCCCGTCGAGCGGGCCACCGCCGAGGCCCTGTGCCGTGACCTGGCCCAGACCCGCCGCGAGAGCGGGCCGGTCGCGCGGGAGGTGCGCGTCGTCGTCACCCAGCGGCTCCTCGACGGCGCGCCCGCGGCCGACGTCGCCGCCCACCTCGGCTGGAGCGAGCGCACGCTGCGTCGTCGGCTCGCCGCCGAGGGCACCGCCTACCAGGAGGTGCTCGACGCCGTCCGCTCGGCCGTGGCCGCCTCGCTGCTGGCCGCGCCGGCCTCGCTGTCGGTGCAGGAGGTCGCCCGCCGGCTCGGGTACGCCGACGCCACCACCTTCATCCGCGCCCACCGACGCTGGACCGGACGCACCCCCGGCGAGGCGTACCGCGACGCTCACCGACGCGTCATCTGAGGGCCGCGACCCGTTCACCCTCGACTGGTGGGTTGTGCCTGCTCGCAACCCCACGAGCGACTCGGACCCTGCCTGGAAGGCATCGTCGTGACGCACTCCCGCACCACTCCGCGCACCAGCCCGCGCACCGACTGGCCGCCGCGCCCCGCGCGCGACCGTCGTGACGCGGCGCTCCTCCTCGCCGGCCTCGTCGCCGGCTCGGTGCTCTACGGCGCCGTGTTCTCCGGCGACCCCGTCTCGCCGGACGCCGACCGCGTCGACCAGAGCAGCCAGGGCAGCCAGGTCGCGCAGCACGGCGGCGCTCCCGCCGCGCGGCGCTGACCCGCCGGCTCCACCGCCACCACCCCACAGCCCCGCGTCCGCGCCGGTCCCGTTCGGGCCGGACCGTCACGGCCGCGTCGCTCGCGACACCCGGGGCCGACCACCTCGTCGGCCCGCGCTCGCGAGCACCCCGATCCCGTCACCACCGACCCGACCTCGACCCGACCTCGACCCGACCTCGACCGAACCCCGACTGAACCGGAGTCACCCGCATGACCCTCGCCCCCGAGTCCCGCCGCCTCCTTCCGCTCGCCGAGGTGCGCGGCGGACTGCGGCACGGCTCGCGCAGCTACGCGACCTGCCACTTCCGCTGCGCCAGCGCTTGCGACCAGCCCGAGCCCAACACCAGCACCAACGGCCACATCCAGGACGAGATCGCCAAGATCGTCGGCCGCCGGGCCCTGCTCGGCGGAGCCGCCGGCGCGGGCGCGCTCCTCGCCGCCGGCTTCGCGGGCCCCGTCGCCGCGGCCCCGGCGTCGGTCTCCGCGGCCGGTCGCCGCGCCACCGCCACCGACGACCTCGCGCGGGCGGCCTTCACCTCCGTCACCCCGAACAAGCGCGACGCCGTCACCACCGCGCGCGGCTTCGACATGGACGTGATCATCCGCTGGGGCGACCCGGTCGTCGCGGGTGCTCCGGCCTTCGACCCCTACGCCCAGACCCCCGAGGCCGCGGCGCAGCAGTTCGGCTACAACAACGACTACGTGGGCGTCCTGCCGATCCAGGGCAGCCGCAGCGAGGCGCTGCTGGTCACCAACCACGAGTACACCAACGAGAACATGATGTTCCCGACGGGCAAGTACACCTCCGCGCAGATCAAGCGGATCGCGATGGCCAGCCACGGCCTCTCGGTCGTCCAGATCACCCGGGGCCTGGTGCCCGGCTCCTGGCGTCGTCAGTCGAACCTGCGCAAGGCCGCGTACAACCGTCGCATCACCGCCACGACGCCCTTCGTGATCGAGGGCCCCGCGGCCGGCGACGACCGCCTCAAAACCCGCCAGGACCCCTCCGGTCGTCTGGCGCGCGGCACGTTCGCGAACTGCTCCGGCGGCCTGACCCCGTGGGGCACGGTCCTCTCGGGCGAGGAGAACTTCAACGGCTACTTCGACAAGAACGGCAGCCTCGACTCCCGCTACACCGCGCAGTACGCCCGCTACGGCATCACCGGCTCGGGCTCGCGCGGCTGGAGCGAGGTCGACTCCCGCTTCGACCTCGGCGTCGAGCCGCACGAGGTGCACCGCTTCGGCTGGATCGTCGAGATCGACCCGCTCAAGCCCACCGAGGCGCCCCGCAAGCACACGATGCTCGGCCGTCTCAAGCACGAGGGCGCGAACGTCGTCGTCGCCAAGGACAAGCGCGTCGTGGTCTACATGGGCGACGACGAGCGCGGCGACTACCTCTACAAGTTCGTCTCGGCGGAGAAGTTCGACCCCGCCAGCACCTCCCGCGCCCGCGCGCACAACAAGACGCTGCTCTCCACCGGCACCCTCTACGTCGCGCGGCTGACCGGCGACGGCTCCGAGGACGGCGTCTACGACGGCAAGGGCGAGTGGGTGGCGCTGGCCTCCGACACCGAGTCCTTCGTCGACGGCATGAGCGTCAACGACGTCCTGATCTTCACCCGCCTGGCCGCCGACAAGGTCGGCGCCACCAAGATGGACCGTCCCGAGGACGTCGACATCAACCCGGTGAACCAGAAGGTCTACGCGGCGCTCACGAACAACTCCAACCGCGGGTCGTCCTCGACCCCGGTGGACGAGGCCAACCCGCTGGCCACCTCGATGGTGCGCTCCGCGCTGGGCCAGCCGCTGACCTCGGCGTCGGGCAACCGCAACGGCTACATCCTCGAGCTCTCGGCCAGCCGCAACGACCACACGGCGACCGTCTTCGCCTGGGACCTCTTCCTGGTGTGCGGCGACCCCGCGGCCTCGGAGACCTGGTTCGGCGGGTTCGACAAGTCGAAGGTGAGCCCCATCAGCTGCCCCGACAACGTCGCCTTCGACACCGCCGGCAACCTGTGGATCGCCACCGACGGCAACGTGCTCGGCTCCAACGACGGCCTCTTCCGGGTGCCGGTCGCCGGACCCGAGCGCGGCCACGTGCAGCAGTTCCTCACCGTGCCCCGCGGCGCGGAGACCTGCGGCCCGTTCGTCGGCGACGCCAACCGCTCGCTGTTCTTCGCCGTCCAGCACCCCGGCGAGAGCGACACGGCGACCTTCGAGACGCCGACCAGCACCTGGCCGCACAGCGACGACTTCCCGCGTCCGTCGGTCTGCGTGGCCTTCCGCCAGCGCTGACCGGGAGCACCCGGCCAGACCCAGCCAGACGCCGAGGGGCGTGTGCGGTGGCTCCCGGTGGCTCCCGGCTCAGGCGATCGTCATGCCGCCGTCGACGGGGATGGTCTGGCCGGTGATGTAGCCGCCGGCCTCGGAGGCGAGGAACACCACGGTGGCGGCGAGCTCGCGCGGGTCGCCCTTGCGGCCCGCGGGGATGCGCGACTGCTGGGCCTCCAGGTAGCCCGGCGGGTACTGCTCGGTCATCTCGGAGGCGAAGAAGCCCGGCGCGATGGAGTTGACCCGGATGCCCTTGCGGCCCGTCCACTGCTGGGCGAGGTCGCGGGTCAGGCCGTTGAGGCCGGCCTTCGAGGCGGAGTACGCCGCCTGCGGGAGGCCGCCGGTGGTGATGCCGAGCACCGAGGAGATGTTGATGATGCTCGAGCCCGGCTGCATCACCCGGCCGCACGCCTGGGCCAGCCAGTAGCAGCCGTTGAGGTTGACGTCGATGACGCGGGTGAACTCCTCGACGGTCTCGCGGGTGGCGGGCACGGCGGTGCCCATGCCGGCGTTGTTCACCAGCACGTCCACCCGCCCGAACTCCTCCATGGCCAGGTCGATCAGCCGCTGACACGCGGCGGGGTCGGCGACGTCGGTCTCGACCTGCAGCGCCCGGCGGCCCGCGGCCTCCACGAGGCGGGCGGTCTCGGCGAGCCGGTCGACGCGGCGGGCCGCGATCACGACGTCGGCGCCGGCCTCGGCCAGGCCCTGCGCGAACGCGACGCCCAGGCCGCTGCTGGCGCCGGTGACGACGGCCACCCGGCCGTCGAGGCGGAACATCTCGGTGACGGTCATGGGGTCACCCTAGTGAGGTGGGTGGTGAGCCGGGGGAGCCGGAAGTTCCCCGGCTGACCGGGGAACTTCTGGAAGGTCAGGGGAACTTGGGGCCCCTGACGCCCAAGTTCCCCTGACCAATCTCCCGCCTCTCCCCAGGACGCCGACAGGTGCTTGACGTCGGGCGCCGACGCCTCGCGATAGCATCGGGGCATGCGCCGGAGCCTCCTGCTTACCTAGCCGCGTCGACACGCACGACTCGACGCGGCCGCCCCTCTGCCCGAGGGGCTTTTTCGTGCCCAGGAGAGACAGGTCCGGTCCGAGATCAGGTGAGAGAGAAGATGAGCGAGACGCAGGCGAGCGAGAGTTACGACGTCCGGGCGGCCGAGGAGAAGTGGCTGCCGGTGTGGGAGGGGCTGCAGCCCTTCCGGGCCGACGACGCCGCCGTGCTCGCGGGGGAGCGGGCCAAGAAGTACGCCCTGACGATGTTCCCCTACCCCAGCGGCGACCTCCACATGGGTCACGCCGAGGTCTTCGCGATCCACGACGTCATCTCCCGCTACTGGTGGCAGCGCGGCTTCGAGGTGCTCAACCCGATGGGCTGGGACTCCTTCGGACTGCCGGCGGAGAACGCCGCCATCCGCAACGACGAGCACCCCGCCACCTACACCTACGCCAACATCGAGACGCAGCTGGCCTCGATGCGCCGCTACGGCACGAGCTTCGACTGGACCCGGCGTCTGCACACCTCCGACCCCGAGTACTACCGGTGGACGCAGTGGCTGTTCCTGCAGTTCCACCAGCGTGGCCTGGCCTACCGCAAGAACTCCCCGGTCAACTGGTGCCCGCAGGACCAGACGGTGCTGGCCAACGAGCAGGTCCTGGCCGACGGCACCTGCGAGCGCTGCGGCGCGGAGGTCACCAAGCGCGAGCTGACGCAGTGGTACTTCCGCACCACCGCCTACGCCCAGGAGCTGCACGACTGCCTCGACGAGCTGCAGCCCACCTGGATCGACAAGGTCGTCAACGCCCAGCGCAACTGGATCGGACGCTCCGAGGGCGCGCACGTGACCTTCGAGATCGAGGGCCACGAGCCGGTCACCGTCTTCACCACCCGCCCCGACACCCTGTGGGGCGCCACCTTCATGGTGGTCGCGGCCGACGCCGCCCTGGCCTCGACGCTGGTCTCCGACGAGCAGCGTCCGGCGCTGGAGGACTACCTGACGGAGATCCGCAAGGCCTCCGACATCGACCGCCTGGCCACCGACCGCCCCAAGACCGGCGTCTTCCTCGGCGTCCACGCCGTCAACCCGGTCAGTGGCGAGCGGCTGCCGGTGTGGGCCAGCGACTACGTCCTGGCCGACTACGGCACCGGCGCGATCATGGCCGTCCCCGCCCACGACCAGCGCGACCTCGACTTCGCCCGTGTCATGGACCTGCCGGTGCGCATGGTCGTCGACACCGGCGCCGAGGACCCCGCCGAGTCCGGCGTCGCCACCACCGGCCACGGCACCTACGTCGCCTCCGGCCCGCTCGATGGCCTCACCGACAAGGCCGACGCGATCCGTCGCGTCATCGAGCTGCTGGAGGCCGACGGCCACGGCACCGGCACGGTCAACTTCCGCCTGCGCGACTGGCTGCTGAGCCGTCAGCGCTACTGGGGCGCGCCGATCCCGATCATCCACTGCGAGGCCTGCGGCGAGGTCCCCGTCCCCGACGACCAGCTGCCGGTGCGGCTGCCCGACCTGCGCGGCGCCGACCTCAAGCCCAAGGGCACCTCGCCCCTGGGCTCGGCCACCGAGTGGGTCGACGTCGTGTGCCCGTCCTGCGGCGGCGCGGCCACCCGCGACACCGACACGATGGACACCTTCGTCGACTCCTCGTGGTACTTCCTGCGCTACCTCTCGCCGAACGACGCCACGCAGGCCTTCGACCCCGCCCTGGCCAAGGCGTGGGGCCCCATCGACCTCTACATCGGCGGCGACGAGCACGCCGTGCTGCACCTGCTGTACGCGCGGTTCTTCACCAAGGTGCTGCGCGACGCCGGCCTGATCGACTGGGACGAGCCGTTCACGGCCTACCTGTCCCAGGGCAAGGTCATCAACGACGGCCGCAAGATGAGCAAGTCGCTGGGCAACGGCATCAACCTGGGCGCCCAGCTGGAGGAGTTCGGCGTCGACGCCGTCCGCCTGACGCTGATCTTCGCCAGCCCGCCGGAGGACAACATCGACTGGGCCGACGTCTCGCCCGCCGGGTCGCTGAAGTTCCTCCAGCGCGCCTGGCGCCTGGCCGGCGACGTCGACTCCGCGCCGGGCACCTCGGCCGAGGGCGGCGACGTCGCCCTGCGTCGGATCACCCACCGGACGCTGCACGAGTGCGCGCAGCTGGTCGAGGGCTACCGGTTCAACGTCGTCGTCGCCCGCACCATGGAGCTGGTCAACGCCACCCGCAAGGCCATCGACTCCGGCTGCGGCGCCGCCGATCCCGCGGTGCGCGAGGCCGTCGAGGCCGTCGCGATCCTGCTCTCGCTGGTCGCCCCGTACACCGCCGAGGAGATGTGGGAGCGCCTGGGCCACGAGCCCACCGTCGCCCGCGCCGGCTGGCCGGTCGTCGAAGAGGCGCTGCTGGTCGAGGAGAGCGTCACCGCCGTCGTGCAGATCCAGGGCAAGGTCAAGGCCCGCCTGGAGGTCGCGCCCGACATCAGCGAGGCCGACCTCGAGGCGCTGGCCCTGGCCGACGCCGACGTGCTGCGCGCCATCGACGGCCGCTCGGTGCGCAAGGTGATCGTCCGCGCGCCGAAGCTCGTCAACGTGGTGGTGTGACGCTGCGGTGAGCGTCGTCGTCGTCACCGACTCCACGGCGAGCCTCCCCGCGGAGGTCGCCGTGGCCGCCGGCGTGCGCGTCGTGCCGCTGCAGGTGATCATCGGTGCCGCGGTGCACGACGAGGGCTCGCCGGAGGTGACGCCCGACGTCGTCGCGGCCGCGCTGCGGGAGTGGACGCCGGTGTCGACCTCGCGTCCGGGCCCGGAGGTGTTCGCCGCGCTCTACGAGCGACTGGCCGCCGAAGGCGCCACCGCGATCGTCTCGGTGCACCTCTCGGCGGAGATGAGCGGCACGGTGGAGTCCGCGCGCCTGGCCGCGAGCCGGGTCGCGGTGCCGGTGACGGTCGTCGACACCCGGCAGGTCGGCGTCGCCACCGGCTACGCCGCGCTCGCCGCGGCGGCCGCGGCAGCGCGGGGGGAGGACGCCGCGACGGTCGCCGAGCAGGCCCGCCTGCGGGCCGCGGCCACGGCCTCGTTCTTCTACGTCGACACCCTGGAGTACCTGCGGCGCGGCGGACGCGTCGGCGCGGCGGCCGCGCTGCTCGGAGGGGCGCTGGCGGTCAAGCCGCTGCTGCAGATCACCGACGGCCGCGTCGGGCCGCTGGAGCGGGTGCGCACCTCGGCCCGCGCGCTCGCCCGGCTCGAGGAGCACGCGGTCACCGCCGCCGGCGAGGCGGCCGTCGAGGTCACCGTCGCGCACCTGGCCAACGCCGACCGCGCGGTGGCGCTGGCCGACCGGCTCACCGAGCGCCTCGGCGCGCAGGTCGTGGGCGAGATCGCCAGCGGCGAGCTGGGCGCGGTGCTCGGGGCGCACGTCGGCCCCGGCATGATCGCGGTCTGCGTGGCCCCGGTCGATCCGTCGGCTCCCGCGCCGGTGGACGTTGCGGACGAGCCCGACGCCGGATTCGAGGACGGGTCCGGAGCCGCCTGATCTCCACAGGCGGGCTGCCTGCCGGCTCCTCCACAGATCCGCTGCGGGCCCTGCCGGACGAGCCTGCGCGCTCCTAGCGTCGAGGGCATGCGCTCGCGAAGCCCCGAACCCCCTGACGACGCCCTCGCCCGGCGCTGGGAGCAGCTGCGCGCCGAGCTGGCCCGGGCCACCGACGGCTCGGCGCCCTCCGATGCCGTCGCTGAAGCGGCGCCCGAGACCGTGTCCGAGGCCGGGGCGGCCCCCGCGCAGGCGGACTGGTGGGCCGGTCACACCCGGCTGGCGCCGCGCCGGGCTCTGCCCGGGCTGGCCGGTGCCGATCTCGAGGACGCCCTCGATCACGCGCCTGGGCGCGCGGAGGCGTCGGTCGACCTCGGCGCGGACGAGGGCGAGGAGCCCGACCCGTGGCGGGTGCCGATGCCCGGGCGTCACGCGTCGCGCCGCGACGATCGCGATCGCCGCGACGTCGGCGGATGGCTGCGCGCCCGGGTGCAGGGGGTCGCCGGCATCCACGACGCGCTGGGGCGTGCGCGGGGGCTGCTCGGGCCCGGCCCTGTCGCCGTCGTCGCCGTCCTGGTGTGCCTGGGCCTGGCCTGGGCCTGCTGGTCGATGGTGCGGGCCCGTCCGGTGCCCGTCTCGGCCCCGATCTCCACCGGCGGCGTGCCCCCGGGCGCGCCGTTGAGCCCAGCCGAGTCGGCCGGGTCCGACGCAGCCGCCGGCTCGACGGCCTCGACGCCGCCGGCCGCTGCGGGAGCCTCGGCGAGCCCGTCGGGCCGGGTCACCGTCGACGTCGCGGGGCGGGTGCGTCGCCCCGGCATCGCGGTGCTTCCGGCCGGCTCGCGGGTGGTCGATGCGTTGAAGGCGGCCGGCGGAGCGCGCAGCGGGGTCGACCTCAGCGCGCTCAACCTGGCGCGCGTGCTCGTCGATGGCGAGCAGATCCTCGTCGGGCGCGCCGCTCCAGCCGCGGTGCCGGGCGCTGCGGCGGCCGAAGGGGCCGCGGCCCCGGCTGCCGGGGCGCCCCTGAACCTGAACACGGCCACGCCCGAGCAGCTCGAGGCCCTGCCCCAGGTCGGCCCGGTCACGGCGCAGGCGATCGTGGCCTGGCGCACCGAGCACGGCGCGTTCGCCTCCGTCGACGAGCTGCTGGAGGTCGACGGCATCGGCGACGCCACCCTGCGTCAGCTCGCGCCGCTGGTGACCGTGTGAGGCTCGACGCCGTCCCCGAGGTCGATCTGCGGATGCCGGCCGTCGCGGCGGCCTGCTGGGTGGGTGCGCTCGCGGGCGCGACGCGGGTCCAGGACGGCGAGGTCGCCCGCTGGGCGGGCATCCTGGCCTGCGCCGGCGTCCTGGTGGGTCTCGTGGCGGCCGCGCGTGCCCGACGCTCCCGCGACCTCGGACGTCGCACCGTCGCCGTGCTCCTGCTCGGCGCCGCGGCGGGCGCGGTCGTGACGATCGGCCACGGCGACCCGCTCCGCCACGGTCCGGTCAGCGGGCTGGCCGAGGAGCGGGCGTCGGTCACGGTGCTGATGCGCGTCACCGACGACCCCCGCCCGGTGGCCGGCCGCTTCGAGGACCTCCTGCTCCTCCACGCCCAGGTGCTCCGCGTCGAGGGGCGGGGGCGCGGATGGGCGGTGCGCACGCCGGTGCTGGTGATGGCGGACCCGTCGTGGGCCCCGGTCGCGCTGGGGGCCACTGTCGAGGCGCGGGGCCGGCTGGCGCCGGGGGAGGGCGATGTCGCCGCCGTGCTCGATCCGCGGGGGCCGCCGACGGTGCGGGCCCCGCCGGACGTGTGGTGGCGGATGGCGGCGCGCGTGCGGCAGGGGCTGCGCGACAGCGTCGCCCATCGCCCCGAGGCCCAGCGCGCCCTGGTGCCGGCGCTCGTCGACGGCGACGACGTGGCCGTGCCGCCCGAGCTCGCGGCCGACTTCCGCACCACCGGCCTCACCCACCTGCTCGCGGTCTCGGGCACCAACCTCACCCTCGTGCTGGCGGCCCTGCTCGGCGTCGGCCGGTGGTGCGGCGTGCGGGGCCGGTGGTCGCTGGTGCTGGCCGCCGCGGGCATCGCGGGGTTCGTCCTGGTGGCGCGCACCGAGCCGAGCGTGCTGCGGGCGGCGGTCATGGGCGGCGTCGCCCTGCTGTCCTTCCGCGGCGACGGACGTCGACGCGGCACCCGCGCGCTCGGGGTCACGGTGACGCTCCTGCTGCTCGCCGAGCCGACGCTGGCCACCTCGGCGGGGTTCGCGCTGTCGGTGCTCGCGACGGGCGGGATCCTCGTGTGGGGCCCGCGCTGGCGCGACGCGCTCGGCCGCTGGCTCCCGGGCTGGCTCGCCGAGGCGATCGCGGTGCCGGTGGCCGCCCAGCTGGCCTGCACTCCGCTCGTCGCCGGGCTCTCGGGCCAGGTCAGCCTCGTCGCCGTGGCCGCCAACCTGCTCGCGGCCCCGGCGGTCGGTCCGGCCACGGTGCTGGGCCTGGTGGGCGGACTGCTCGCCGTGCCCAGCGTGGCGGTCGGGCGCCTGGTCGGCACGCTCGCCGCCTGGTGCGTCGGATGGATCGTGCTGGTGGCGCGCACCCTGGCCGACGTGCCGCTGGCGGCCGTCGACTCCGGCGGCGGCGTCGTGCGGCTGCTCGTGCTCACCCTGCTCTGCGTGACGATGGTCGTGCTCGGGCCGCGGCTGGTAGCGCGTCCGGCAGGAGGGCTGGCCGCCTTCGCGGTGCTCGCCGTCGTCGTGCTCGTCCGTCCGCCCAGCCCGGGCTGGCCGCCCGCGGGCTGGCGTCTGGTCGCCTGCGACGTGGGCCAGGGCGACGCGCTGGTCGTGTCCACCGGCTCGGCGGGGGAGGCGGTGGTCGTCGACGCCGGCCCGGACCCGACGCTCGTCGACCGGTGCCTGGACCGCCTCGGCGTGCGCAGCGTCCCGCTGGTCGTGCTCACCCACTACCACGCCGACCACGTCGACGGCCTGGCCGGCGTCTTCGACGGCCGCGGGGTCGGAGCCGTGCTGGTCACCACGCTCCAGGACCCGCCCGGCGGCGTCGCGGAGGTGCGCGAGGTGGCCGCCGAGCACCGGGTGCCGGTGCGGGTGCTGACGCGCGGCCCCGCCTTCGACGTCGGCCAGGCCCGCTTCGAGCCGCTGTGGCCCGAGCCGGGGCCGCCGCGCACCGGCCCGGGCGACGGCAGCACGGCGAACGCCGCCAGCGTCGTGCTGCTGGTGCGCAGCGGCGGGCTCTCGATGCTGCTCACCGGCGACCTCGAGCCCGACGGCCAGCAGGCCCTCGCCCGCGAGCGTCCCGACCTGAGGGCCGACGTGCTCAAGCTGCCCCACCACGGCAGCCGCTACCAGAGCCTGGCCTGGCTGGACTCCCTGCAGGCCTCGGTGGTGCTCGTCAGCGTGGGCGCCGACAACGACTACGGCCATCCCAACGGCCCTCTCCTCGACCACCTGCGCCGGGCCGGGATGCGGGTGCTGCGCACGGATCAGGACGGCTCGCTGGCGGTCACCGGCACCGACGGCGACCTGGCGACGGCGACGGACGGCTGAGGAGTCGGCTGAGGAGTCGGCTGAGGAGTCGGCTGAGGGGTGCCCGGGGAGTCGACGGCGGTGTCGGCGCGGTGTGACAGGCTGAGCGCATCATGGCTGGCACGCGCACCTCCGGACCCCAGATCGGCGACCTCCTCGGCCGGGTCGTCCTGGTCACCGGCAAGGAGGAGTTCTTCAACGAGCGCTCCGTCCAGACCGTGCGGGAGGTGGTCCGCGCCTACGACGTCGACGCCGAGCTCGCCGACAGCCCTGCCGCCGACCTCACCCTCGCCACCCTCGGCGAGCTCGCGGCGCCGTCGCTGTTCTCCACGACCCGCTGCATCGTCGTGCGGGCGCTGGAGAACCTCCCCGAGGAGTCGGCGGCCGGCCTGGTCGACTACGCCACCGCGCCGGTGGAGGACGTCGCGCTCGTGCTGGTGCACGGCGGCGGCCCCAAGGGCTCGGGGACGCTGAACAAGCTGCGCAAGCTGCCCGCCGTCTCGGAGTGGCGCTCGGAGGAGCTCAAGGCCAGCGAGCTCCCGTCGTTCGTCGGGGCGGAGATCCGCCGTCACGGCGGCCGCATCGACCCCGAGGCCGCCGGGCTGCTCGTCCAGGCCATCGGCAACGACCTGCGCTCCCTCGCCGCCGCCGCCGACCAGCTGGCCCACGACTTCCCCGGCGAGACCCTCACCGCCGAGCGGGTGCAGCGCTACTTCGGCGGCCGGGCCGAGGCGAAGTCCTTCGCCGTGGCCGACGCCGCCTTCTCCGGCCAGCGCCAGCGGGCGCTGGAGGAGCTGCGCTGGGCGCTCGACAACGGCACTCCGGGGGTGCTGGTCACCTCCGCGTTCGCCGGCAGCGCCCGCGGCCTGGCCCGGCTCCAGGGCGCGAGCCGCGGCGCCCGCGACGCCGACCTGGCCCGCGAGGTGGGCGTCCCGCCGTGGAAGCTGCGCACCCTGCGCGAGCAGTCCCGCGGTTGGAACCCGCCGGGGCTCGCCGCGGCGATCCGCGCGGTGGCCCGAGCCGACGCCGACATCAAGGGCGCCGCCTCCGACCCCGCCTACACCCTCGAGCGCCTCGTGCTCACCATCGCCGGTCTGCGCGAGCGCCGCTGAGCCTCGACCACCACCGACCCCGGTGGGACGGCTGGGGTGGTGCGGGGGTCTCAGCAGGCTCGACCACCGAAGCCGGGAACGCCGAAGGCCCCCGACCGCCGAGCGGTGGGGGCCTTCGAGAAGCCGGGGGCCTGCGTCAGAGCGAGGCGGCCTTCTTGGCGATGGCCGACTTGCGGTTCGCGGCCTGGTTCTTGTGGATGACGCCCTTGGAGACGGCCTTGTCCAGCTTGCGGGAGGCGTCGGCGCCGAGCGCGACGGCCTGGTCCTTGTCGCCGGCCTCAGCGGCCTCGCGGAACTTGCGCACGGCGGTCTTCAGGCCGGTCTTGACGGCCTTGTTGCGCTCGTGGCGCTTCTCGTTCTGCTTGTTGCGCTTGATCTGGGACTTGATGTTCGCCACTGAGATGCCTTCGGATCGAATCGGATGCGGAGCTGAGTCTGGAGTCTCGGCCGAGCAGTGAGTCGGGGGCCGAGCCGCGGTCGGCGCAGGCAGCAGCCAGACACGCGACGCACGAGGTTAACAGTGGCGCTCGGACCGCCTCAAATCGGCAGGTCCTCCAGCCGGTCATTCTGCGGGGCGTGCCGCGGGTCGCTGGCGGCGGACTCCTCGGTCGCGTCGAGGAGCGCGATCTCATCGTGCCAGCCGCGCCGCTCGGCGAGCCAGCGGCGGACGACCCGCGCCTGCCACCGCTGGGCGATGCGCAGGTAGGGCGAGGTGGTGGGCGTGGCCTCGGCGCCCATCGCCAGGAAGTAGCCCAGGCAGAGGGCGAGGAAGGAGTCGACGTGCTCGGCGGAGACCTCGCGCAGGAGCGGGTGGGTGGCCAGGACGTCGTCGACGGCGAGCCCGTCGCCGCGCGGGCCGATGAGCAGCAGGACGAGGTCGAGCCAGGCCGCGCCCCGTGCCGGCCAGTTCCAGTCGCAGACCAGCACCCGGCCGTCGTCGGCGATCAGGACGTTGTCGTCGCGCAGGTCGGTGTGGACCAGCGCGTCGCCGGCGGTGGCCGGGACGAACGCGTCGGCCAGCGCGGTGCACTCCGCGGCGCGGGGCAGGGCGGCCAGCGCCGGGCGACGCCACAGCCCGGGCCAGGAGCCGAACTCCTCGGCGATCGGGGGCAGCTCGAGGTCCTCGGGGGCCGGGTCGAGGAGCGGGGCGGTGGCGGCGAGCGCGTCGAGGACGGCGTCGAGCTCCTCGCGCCGCCAGGGCCGCTCGGGCGGGCGGGCCTCGACGTGCTCGATGCCGAGGACGACCCAGTCGTCCCAGCCGTCGTCGGCCGGTCCGCCGTCGGGGCCGACGCCGATGGTCCACAGCAGCCGCGGCGCCGGGACGCCCTCGGGCAGGCGGGCGAGCTTGCGCGCCTCCTCGCGGTAGGCGTCGGCGAAGGCGCGCTGGGCGGGCACGGAGGCCGCCTTGACGAAGTGACGCGAGCCGTCGAGGCAGGTGAGCACCGAGGCCATGCCGGGGGTGAACCCGGCGTCGCAGGAGAGCGCGTCGACCACCGGCGAGCCGCAGCGCGACTCCACGGCCGAGCGCAGGGCCGGCGGCAGGAAGCTCCACTGGAGTCGGCGCGCGGTCGCGCCGTGCGGGATGTGGCCGGTCACGTCCTGCACTCTCGCACGGGCCGGCGGGGCCGGGAGGGAGCCCCGCCGGGGATCAGGCGGAGCGGCGCCCGGGCTCGGGCACGGCTCCGATGAGGGCGGCCGCCTGCGCCTCGGCGCGGGGGAGGCGCCGCAGGGCGGGATGCTCGGCGTGCGCCCGGAGGAGGGCGTGGACGCCGGGCAGGTCACGGGCGGTGGCGGCCAGGGCGTCGGCGGCGGCCTGCTGCGGCGAGGCGACGCCGACCTCCCACGCCTGCTCCAGGCGCACGTGGAGGCGGCGCAGCCAGGTGCCCTGCACCTGGACGAGGAGGTCGTCGAGGTCGTCGTAGCCCTCGGGGACGACGGTGAGGCGCAGCTCGGCGAGGCGGGCGCCGGCGGCCAGGCGCCGGTCGGCGTCGGCCAGCACGGCCCGCAGCCCTGCCGAGCGCAGGTGGTGGCGCTCCCAGGCGGGGGCCGGGCGGGGGGAGGAGGTGAGGGTCGGCATGGCTCGACGCTAGGACGCAGGGCGCCCGGTCCGCGGCCGTCGACGGGCGGATCCTCGACGCCCTGCCAGGGGCGGAGCGTTCGGTCCCGCGCTCCGCCCGGAGTCGGATGTGGCCGGGCTCGGGGAGTCCTACGCTGAGGCTCGTGCGCGCCCTGCTGATGCGAGTCACCCTGCGGGTGGCCGCGACCCACGACCGGTGGGTCGCGAACGGGTATCCGGGGTTCCCGCTCTGGATCCCGGCGCTCATCCACAGCGCCCTGCTCGGCACGGCCCTCATCACGGTGCTGCAGCGCCCGGTCGGCGACATGCCGTGGGCGGCGCTGCTGGTCGGCGTCGCGCTCTCCCCGTGGCTGGGCGCCGTGCGCGGCCGGATCGCCCCCGCACCGCTCTACTGGCTGCTCACCGGCGGCGCGACCCTCGCGCTGATGCACCTGCACCCGGTCGACTACGACTTCGCGCCGTTCCTGCTCGTGGTCATGGTCGGCGAGGTCGGCGCCTGCCTCCCGCTGCTGCGCAGCGGCCTGCTCTGCGCGGCCACGCTGCCCCTCATCCTCGTCCTGGTCGTCGACGGCACGCTGCCGATGGGCGCCGGCGGCGTGTGGATGACCGCGATCGTCATCGGCTGGGACGTCGGGTTCATCCTGCGCTTCCAGCAGCTGCGGGTCGAGGACGGCGAGCGCCGCCAGGTCGAGCACGCGCGCCAGGCGGCGCTGGAGGAGCGGCAGCGCATCGCCCGTGACGTCCACGACCTCGTGGCGCACTCCCTGAGCGTGACGCTGCTGCACCTGACCGCCGCGCGCCGCGACCTCGAGGACGGCGGGGAGGTCGAGGAGGTCGTCGCCGCGCTCGTCGACGCCGAGCGCGTGGGTCGCCAGACGATGAGCGAGATCCGCGGCGTCGTGGGCGTCCTCGGGCAGGGCGAGGAGGAGCGCACCGCGCTCCCGGGCGTCGCCGACCTGCCGGCGCTCGTCGAGGACTACCGCGCGGCCGGCCTCGACGTCGTGTGGACGCCGGGCTCCGGCGACGTCGCCGAGGTGCCGCCCGCGACCTCCCTCGCGCTCTACCGCATCGTCCAGGAGTCGCTGGCGAACGTGGCCAAGCACGCGCCCGGCTCCCGCGCGCTGGTGCGCCTGGACCTCGACGGCGACGCCGGTCTGCTGACGATCCGCAACGCCGCGCCCCGCGGCGCCGTGCGCGGCGTCGGCGGCTCGGGGCTGCGTGGCATGGCCGAGCGCGCCGACCAGATCGGCGCCCGTCTCACCGCGGGCCTGGAGGGTCCGCTGTGGACCGTGCGCGTCGTGCTGCCGCGTGCCAGCCGCGAGGTGCCGGCCTCGCTGCGGGCCCGCTGCCCGCTGCCGGCGCTCTCGACCATCCGCCGGGTGGTGACCCAGTGAGCACGGGCCAGTCCGCGCGGTCCGCGCGGTCCGCGCAGTCCGGGCTGCCGGGCGAGCCGGAGCCCGACGCCCTCGTGCGCGTCCTGCTCGTCGACGACCAGGAGCTCGTGCGATCGGGGCTGCGCCGGATCCTGCGCCGCCGCGACGGCATCGAGGTCGTGGGGGAGTGCGAGGACGGTGACGAGGTGGCCGCCGCGGTCGCCACGACCAGGCCCGACGTCGTCGTCATGGACCTGCGGATGCGCCGCGTCGACGGCATTGCCGCCACCGAGCGGCTCGCCGCGCAGCCGGACTCCCCGCCGGTGCTGGTGCTGACCACTTTCGACGACGACGCCCTCCTCTCCGGTGCCCTGCGCGCCGGCGCCGCGGGGTTCCTGCTCAAGGACAGCCCGGCCGAGGACCTCGTCCGGGGCGTCCACGCGGTCGCCGCCGGGCACGCCCTGCTCGACCCCGGCGTCACCGCCCGGGTGCTCAGCGCGTACCGGGCCGCGCCGGAGCCCGCGACCGCCGCCCCGGACGTCGAGGAGCTCAGCCCGCGCGAGTGCGAGGTCCTCCGGCTCATCGGCCGTGGCCTGAGCAACGGCGAGATCGCCGAGACGCTGGTGATCTCCGAGGTCACGGTGAAGAGCCACGTCGGGCGGATCTTCCTCAAGCTGGGCCTGCGCGACCGCGCCGCGGCGATCGTCTACGCCTTCGACCGCGGCCTGGTGACGCCCGGCGGCTGAGCCGGTCCAGGCAGCGGTCCAGGCAGCGGTCCAGGCAGCGGTCCAGGCAGCGGTCCAGGCAGCGGTCCGGACCGTGGTTCGGCCATCGGTTCGGCCCAGCCGGGTGCGGGATGGGACACTGGAGCCAGCCAGCCCGCAGCCACCCGCAGCACCGCCACCCGAGCGAGAGACCCGAGACGAACCCCGTGCCCGCTGTCCCGATCAACGCCGCGCCCCAGCCCGGCCGCACCGACGCGTCGGTCATCCGCAACTTCTGCATCATCGCCCACATCGACCACGGCAAGTCGACGCTGGCCGATCGGATGCTGCAGCTCACCGGCGTCGTCGACGAGCGCAGCGCCCGGGCGCAGTACCTCGACCGCATGGACATCGAGCGCGAGCGCGGCATCACGATCAAGAGCCAGGCGGTGCGCATGCCCTGGCGCGTCGAGGAGGGCAACGCGCTCGGCGCCCCGGCCGGCGACTTCGTGCTCAACATGATCGACACCCCGGGCCACGTCGACTTCACCTACGAGGTCTCCCGCTCGCTGGAGGCCTGCGAGGCCGCGATCCTGCTCGTCGACGCCGCGCAGGGCATCGAGGCGCAGACGCTGGCGAACCTCTACCTCGCGATGGGCGCCGACCTGCAGATCATCCCGGTGCTCAACAAGATCGACCTGCCCAGCGCCAACCCGGAGAAGTACGCCGCCGAGCTGGCCGGCCTGGTCGGCTGCGAGCCCGAGGACGTCCTCCAGGTGAGCGCCAAGACCGGCCTCGGCGTCGAGGCGCTGCTCGACCACATCGTCGCGCAGACCCCCGCCCCGGTCGGCGACGCCGACAAGCCGGCCCGGGCGCTGATCTTCGACTCCGTCTACGACACCTACCGCGGCGTCATCACCTACGTCCGCGTGGTCGACGGCAAGCTCAACCACCGCGACCGCATCAAGATGATGTCGACCAGCGCCACCCACGAGATGCTCGAGGTCGGCGTCATCAGCCCCGAGCAGGTCAAGGCCGGCGAGCTGGGCGTCGGCGAGGTCGGCTACCTCATCACCGGCGTGAAGGACGTGCGCCAGTCGCGCGTCGGCGACACCGTCACGACGCTGCACGGCGGCGCCACCGAGCCGCTCGGCGGCTACAAGCACCCCAACCCGATGGTCTACGCCGGCCTCTACCCGATCGACGGCGACCAGTTCGGCGACCTGCGCGAGGCGCTGGAGAAGCTGCAGCTCAACGACGCCGCCCTCACCTACGAGCCGGAGACCTCCGGCGCGCTGGGGTTCGGCTTCCGCTGCGGCTTCCTCGGCCTGCTGCACATGGAGATCACCCGCGACCGCCTCGAGCGCGAGTTCGGCCTCGACCTCATCTCCACCGCGCCCAACGTCGTCTACGAGGTCGTCATGGAGGACGGCTCGAAGCACGTCGTCACCAACCCCAGCGAGTTCCCCGAGGGCAAGATCAACGAGGTCCACGAGCCCGTCGTCCGGGCCACGATCCTCAGCCCGAGCGACTACATCGGCACGATCATGGAGCTGTGCCAGACCAAGCGCGGCGCGCTGCAGGGCATGGACTACCTCTCCGAGGACCGCGTCGAGATGCGCTACGTCCTGCCGATGGGCGAGATCGTCTTCGACTTCTTCGACCAGCTGAAGTCGCGCACCAAGGGCTACGCCTCGCTCGACTACGAGCGCTCCGGCGAGCAGGCCGCCGACCTGGTGAAGGTCGACATCCTGCTGCAGGGCGAGCCGGTCGACGCCTTCTCCGCGATCGTCCACCGCGACGCCGCCTACGCCTACGGCGTGATGATGGCCGGCAAGCTCAAGGAGCTCATCCCGCGCCAGCAGTTCGAGGTGCCGATCCAGGCGGCCATCGGCGCCCGGGTCATCGCCCGCGAGAACATCCGCGCGATCCGCAAGGACGTCCTGGCC
Organism: Nocardioides sp. B129/18; assembly: GCF_055282735.1. NCBI lineage: Bacteria > Bacillati > Actinomycetota > Actinomycetes > Propionibacteriales > Nocardioidaceae > Nocardioides > Nocardioides sp. B129/18. The sequence goes on from NZ_JBUZJI010000003.1 coordinate 54,598, forward strand.
AAGTGCTACGGCGGCGACATCAGCCGCAAGCGCAAGCTGCTGGAGAAGCAGAAGGAGGGCAAGAAGCGGATGAAGATGGTCGGCCGCGTCGAGGTCCCCCAGGAGGCTTTCGTGGCCGCGCTCTCCTCCGACGGCGCGGGCGCCACCGAGCGCAAGAAGTAGAGCCCGGACGTGGCGCTGCGGCCGGTCGCCGACGACCAGTGGGACGTCGTCGCCTGGCTGTGGCAGGACTTCCGCCACGACCTCGCCCCGGCCGTCGGCGGGTTCCCGTACGCCGACGGCCGCTATCGCCACGAGTGGCTCGACGCCTACCCGGCGCCTGATCGCCACGGCCACCTGGCCTGGGAGCCGCACCCGAACACCGGCGAGGACGCCCCCGTCGGCTTCGCGCTGGTGCGTCCCGGCGTCGAGCGCAAGCACCTCATGCAGGCGTTCTTCGTGGTCCCGGCCGCGCGCCGCGGCGGCTACGGGACGCGGATGGCGCGCGAGGTCATCGGCCTGCACCCCGGCGGCTGGGAGATCCCCTTCCAGCACGACAACGAGGGCGCAGGTCCGTTCTGGCGCTCAGTGGCCACGGCCGCGTGGGGCGAGGGCTGGGTCGAGACCCGCGAGACGGTGCCCCACAAGCCCGAGGCGCCTGCGGACCACTGGATCCGCACGATCTGAGCGGAGCCCTGCGTCCTCGCGACGGTCAGGGGCGCCACACCGCGGCGTCGTGCGCGAACCGCACCTCCTGCGGGTCGAGCGCGAGGATCCCGGCCAGCCACGGGCTCGGGGCGGGCAGGGGCTCCTCGTGCCCGAGCGCCGGGGCGCGCGCGGCGAGCACGTCGCTCGACCAGTGCGACGCGGTGTCGTGGGCCTGGCCGGCCAGCACGAGCAGACCGTCGTCGCACTCCACCAGCAGCGACTGGTGGCCGGCGGTGTGCCCGGGGGTCGGCACGATCCGGACGCCGGGGGCGACGTCGGCCGGGCCGTCGAGCCGCTCGTAGCGCAGCCTCGGCGCCTCGACGAGCTCCGGGACGGTGTAGCCCTCCTGGCCGGCGTCCTCGAGCTCGCGGGCCTGCACGAGGATCGGGCGTCGGGCCAGCATCGGGTTCGCCCCGACGTGGTCGAAGTGCAGGTGGCAGTTGACGACGAGCGCGACGTCGTCGAGGTCGGCGTCGACGGACGCGAGCGCCCGCGGCAGGGGAGTGCGCCGCGGTCGGTAGTGCGCCTCGGTCTCCGGATCGGCCTCGCCGAGGCCGGTGTCGAAGAGCAGCAGCCCGGAGGCGATGGGCACGAGGTAGGCGTGCACCGGCTCCACCCGCGGCGCGCCGGTGCCGGTCTCGGACGCCGGGCGCACGAAGGTGCCGAGGTCGAGGCGTCGGACGTCGCGGAGGAGCACGGGGCGACGCTACGCCCGTGGCTGGGCAGGGCCCAGGCGGAGGCGGCCGGTGACCGGGTGCGTGATGGGATGCAGGCGTGTCCCCGCTGCGTGTCCCGGCCTCGTTCGAGACCATCGCCGCCCGCGGCCCGGCCTGGGCGGCGTTCGTGGAGGGCGCGCCGCGGCTGGTCCGCGACCTGCTGGGGGAGTGGGACCTCGCGCTCGACGGCGAGGGCACGCACGGGCACTGCGCGCTCGTCGTCCCGGTGCGCACGCGGGATCGGGCCGACGCCGTGCTCAAGGTGGGGTTCCTCGACGAGGAGTCCGAGCACGAGGCGCTCGCGATGCAGCACTGGCACGGGCACGGAGCGGCGACGCTGCTGCGCGCCGACCCGCGGCGGGGAGCGCTCCTGCTCGAGCGCCTCACCGTGCGCGATCTCAGCGAGGAGTGGGACGTCGCGGCCTGCGAGGCCGTGGGCGAGCTCTACGGCGCGCTCCACCGCCCGGCCCCACCGCAGCTGCGCCTGCTGTCGGTGCTCTGCGAGGGCTGGGCCGCGCGGCTCACAGCGCTGCCGCGCTCGGCGCCGCTGCCGCGACGGATGGTCGAGCAGGCCGCCCACTTGGCGGCGTCCTTCGCCACCGACGCCGCCACCGACGGGCGCCTGCTGCACACCGACCTGCACTACGAGAACGTGCTGGCCGACGCCTCGGGCGCCTGGCGGGTGATCGATCCCAAGCCGCTCTCCGGCGACCCGCACTTCGAGCCCGCCCCGCTGCTGTGGAACCGGTTCGACGAGCTCGCCGGCGACGTCCGCGACGGCGTCCGACTCCGCTTCCACGCCGTCATCGACGCCGCCGGGCTCGACGAGGACCGCGCCCGCGACTGGGTGGTGCTGCGGATGATGGTCAACGCCCTGTGGCGCCTGGAGGAGGACGCCGCGGGCGTCACGCGCCTGGCGTCGTCGGCGTCCTGGCTGACGACGTGCGTCGCCGTCGCCAAGGCGGTGCAGGACTGAGGCGGGCCGTCTCCCGTGGGACGTCGCCTGTGGATGACGACGAGATTGGTCAGGGGAACTTCTGCGTCAGAGCCTCCAAGTTCCCCTGACCTTCCAGAAGTTCCCCGGTCAGCCGGGGAAATCCTCAGCCCTCCGGATCCGGCTCGCCGAACGCGGCGGCGACTCGCCCCACGGGTCGGCGAAGGACCGGCCGGCGACGCGGCGGCGGGCCGGGCGGCGGCGCACCGTCTCGTGGACGACCGGCCCGGCGAGCCGCAGCAGGTAGCGCCGCAGGCCGGTGCGACGGCGGATCTCGGCGAGCATCGCGGGCCAGGAGCAGCGCTGGAAGTCCAGGAGCTCCTGGGCCTCGGCGGTGTCCATCCAATCGGTGGCGAACCACGCGGCGTCGTCGTCGGGGTCGCCGGGGCGACCGGGCGGCATCGCGCCCTCCAGACCGAGGGCGCCGGTGATGGCGGGCGTGATCTCGCGCTGGCGCAGCCGGTGGGTGGCGTCGCCGCCGATCATCAGGGTGCGGCCCGCCAGGGGCTCGACCGGGCCTGCGGCCGCGGCGACGAACGCGCGGGCGACGTCGCGGACGTCGACGGTCTGGATGCGCTGGTCGGCGGGCAGCATGCCCTCGAAGTCCATCGCGTCGGCGTCGAGCCCCGAGGGCGTGGTGGTGAGCACGCCGCCGAGGCGCAGGATCGTCCAGCTGCCGGGGTGGGCGCGGACGATCGACTCCGCCTCGGCCTTGTGGCGTCCGTAGAGGTCGGAGGGGCGGACGGGCGTCTCGGCCCCGAGCAGCGCGTCGGTGCGGTGCGGGTTGCGCGCCCCGTGCACCGCGACGCTGGAGGCCAGGACGAGGTGCGGCGAGCCCGGTGCCGCCGCGACGGCCTCCGCGACGTGCCGGGTGCCGTCGACGTTCACCCTCCGTGCCACTGCGGGGGAGCGGTAGCAGCCGGGCGGGATCACGGCCGCCAGGTGCACGACGGCCCGGGGCCGGGCCGACCACACGAGGTGGCGCGTGGCCTCGGCGGAGGTGAGGTCGGCCCAGTCGGCACGGAACAGCCCGCGCTCCCCGTGCCGCGCGCCGAGCCCGGCGGCCCAGCGGCGGTGCTCGGCGGTGCCGAGGTCGGAGGCGAGCACGGGGTGGCCGGCGTCGATCAGCGCGTCGACGACGGCGCGGCCCACCAGGCCGCAGGCGCCGGTGACCAGCACGGGGTCGGCGGAGGTCATGCCCCGACGCTAGGGCATGTCCGGAGCCGCTGCGGGGTCCGTGGCGGCGAGGATCGCCTCCAGCGCGGCCCGGTGACGGCGGTAGGCGGCGCGGCCCGCGCGGGTGATGGAGAAGGTGGTGGTGCTGCCCCGTCCGCGGCCGGACTTGCGCACGCCGACGTAGCCGGCGGCCTCCAGGGCGCTCATCTGCTTGGAGAGGTCGGAGTCGCTCACCGCCAGCCGCTCGCGCAGGGCCGGGAACGTCGCCTGGCCCGAGACGTCGAGCATCGCCATGGCTGCCAGCCGCTTCGGAGCGTGGATGAGCGGGTCCAGCTCCTCGATCACGCCAGCTCCGCCCGGATGCGGTCGGCGACGACGCCGTAGGCGTGCTCGTACCAGGCGATCGTGCTGCCGGCGAGCACGGCGCCGACGATCGCCGACCAGGGCCGCCCGGCGAGCAGGTCGACCGCGACGGTGACGGCGGCGACGACGCCGATGAGCGCCCAGAGGCGACGCACCAGCGCCGTGATGGCCGGGGGGCGTCGGGCGCTGGACGTGGGCAGCGCGCCGTGGCGGCGCGAGTACCACCCCAGGAAGGCCAGCGCCAGGAGCGTGGGCGTGATGGCGATGCCGAGCTGGAGCACGGGGTTCTCGACGTCGACGTGGACGGTGGTCACCAGGAGGGCGGTCCACAGGCCCCAGGCGACGGGGTACCAGGCGCCGAGGCGCGGGTAGTCGATGAAGGGGGAGACCTCGGCGCGCAGCATGGCGCGACGAGCCTCCTCGAGGTCGGTCCGAGAGCTTTCCATGTGGGAAAGCGTAGGAATCGCTTTCCGGAAATGCAAGTGATGGAGGACGGGGCCCGGTGCGAGGATGCGGCCATGAGCCAGGGGAGGCCGTCGGGCATGCAGGGCAGCGCACGAGTGATCTCGGTGAACGTCGGAGGCCCTCGGGAGGCGTCGTGGGCCGGCATCGGCCGCACGTCGATCGACAAGGCCGCGGTCGAGGGACCGGTGGCCGTGCGCCGCCTCGGGCTCGAGGGCGACGAGGTCTCCGACACCCGCCACCACGGCGGCGTCGACCAGGCCGTGTACGCCTTCGCCGTCGAGGACCTGCGCATCTGGGCCGAGCGTCTCGGCGCGCCGATCGCTCCGGGGCGGTTCGGGGAGAACCTCACCACCGAGGGGATCGACGTCAACGAGGCCGAGGTCGGCGAGCGCTGGCGCGTCGGCACCGCGCTGCTCGAGGTCCGCTCGATCCGCACCCCCTGCAACGACTTCAAGCGCTGGATGGGCCTCGGCGGCTACGACGAGCGCGCCTGGGTGCGCCGCTTCACCGTCGAGGCGCGTCCCGGCCCCTACCTCAAGGTGCTCGAGGAGGGCGTCGTCGCCGCCGGCGACGCCGTCGAGGTGGTGCACCGCCCCGGCCACGGCGTGACGGTCTCGACGATGTTCCGCGCCCTCAACGGCGATCGTCCGCTCCTGCCGCGGCTCCTCGACGTCCCCGACCTCGTGCCGAAGGCGCGCGCGAAGGCCGAGCAGTACGTCCGCGACCTCGCCGAGGGCCGGGAGGACCTCCTGCTCGGATGAGGGGCGTCCCGGAGGATCCGCGCCTGCGCCGGATGGCCCTGGCCACCCTGGTCAACACCACCGGCAACGGCATCTCCTTCACCCTGAGCGCCCTCTACTTCACCCGCATCGTCGGGCTCTCGGTGGCGCAGGTCGGCCTGGGCCTGAGCATCGCCGGCGCCCTCGCGCTCGGGGCGGGCATCCCGCTGGGCCACCTCGCCGACCGCCGGGGTCCGCGCGAGGTGCAGGTGGTGCTTCTGGTCGGCGTCGCCGCGGTCTCGGCGGTCTACCTGCTCGTCGAGGCGTGGTGGCAGTTCGTGGTGCTCTCCTCGGTCATCGCGATCCTCCAGGCCGGCGCGAACACGGTGCGCAACGCGCTGATCTCGGTGGTCACCACCGGCGCCGAGCGCGGCGCCACCAAGGCCTACCTGCGCTCGATCACCAACATCGGCATGACCCTCGGCACCGGCGTCGCGGCCCTGGCGCTGCACGCCGACACCCGCGAGGCCTACCGCGCCGTGATGTACCTCGACGTCCTCACCTACCTGGTGGCCGCCGTGGTGCTGCTCGGCCTGCCGCACGTCGCGCCGAGCCCGGCCGGCGGACGCGGCGGGATGCTGGTGGCGCTGCGCGACCGGCCCTACGTGCTGGTGGTGGCGGTCTCCTCGGTGCTGACCATGCACTACTGGATCCTCGAGCTCGCGGTGCCGCTGTGGGTCGTCGAGCACACCCGGGCCCCGCACGCGCTGGTCTCGGTGCTGCTCGTGATCAACACCGTGGTGGTCGTGCTGGCCCAGGTCGCGGTGGCCCGCCGAGTGGCGACCCCGGTGGCGGCGGCCAGGGCGGCATTGGTCTCGGGGGTCCTGTTCGTCGGGGCGTGCGTCCTGCTCGGCCTGGCCGAGGAGGGCGGGCCCCTGCAGGCCGGGGCGACGCTCGCGGCGGTGCTGCTGGTCGGCGGGGCCCTCGTGCACGTCGTCGGCGAGCTGTGCCAGGCGTCGTCGAGCTTCCTGCTCTCCTTCGAGCTGGCCCGCGAGGAGTCGATGGGGCAGTACCAGGGCGTGTGGAGCCTGGGCTACGGCGTCTCCTCGCTCGCCGCGCCCACGGTGATGGCCCTGCTGCCGCTCGGACTGGGGCTGATCGGCTGGCTCCTGCTGGGCGCGATCCTGCTCGCGGCGGCCGCCTCGACCGGCCCGGTGGTGCGGCACGCGCTGCGCTCGCGGGCCGATTCGCCTGTGCTCGCGGACATCTGACCCGCCAGTAGGCTCCGTGATCTAAGTTACTCGCCATGGCGATCGTGCGAGACACCAGCTTCGTGGACCACCTGCCCCGCAACGTGGCCGTCCAGTTCCTCGACCGGGTGGCCACGAGCCCCGAGTCGGAGGCCTTCCGGTTCCCGGTGGGCACCGCCTGGGAGTCGGTCACCTGGCGCCAGGCCGGCACGGAGGTCGAGCGCCTCGCCGCCGGTCTCCTCGCCCTCGGCCTGGGCTCGGAGGAGCGGGTCGGCATCGCGGCCGGCACCCGCTACGAGTGGATCCTGGCCGACCTCGCGATCATGTGCGCCGGTGGCGCCACCACCACCGTCTACCCCTCCACCAACGGCGACGACGTCGCCTACATCCTCGCCGACTCCGGCTCCAAGGTCGTCTTCGCCGAGGACGCCGAGCAGGTCGCCAAGCTCGTCCAGTACCGCGACCAGCTCCCCGAGGTGCTGCGCGTGGTCACCTTCGAGAAGGTCGACGCCGCGGACGCCCCCGAGGGCTGGGTCGTCGGCCTCGAGCAGCTGGCCACCGAGGGCGACGCCTACCTCGCCGAGCACCCCGGCGCCGTCGAGGAGATCGCCCGGGCGATCGAGCCCGACGCCCTGGCCACCCTCATCTACACCTCCGGCACCACCGGCCGCCCCAAGGGCGTGCGCCTGCTGCACCGCTCGTGGGTCTACGAGGGCGAGGCGATCCGCGTCCAGGACATCCTCCACGAGGACGACCTGCAGTTCCTCTGGCTGCCGATGGCCCACGCGTTCGGCAAGGTGCTGCTCTCCTCGCAGCTGGCCTGCGGCTTCGCCACCGCGATCGACGGCCGCGTCGACAAGATCATCGACAACCTCGCCGTGGTGCGGCCGACCTTCATGGGCGCCGCGCCCCGCATCTTCGAGAAGGCCTACGCCCGCATCATCACCATGCAGGCCTCCGAGGGCGGGGCGAAGGAGAAGATCTTCACCCAGGCATTCAAGGTCGGCCAGGCGGTCGACGAGCTGAAGCGGGCCGGCAAGCCCGTCCCGCTGCCGCTGAAGGTGCAGCACCGGGTCTTCGACAAGCTGGTCTTCGCCAAGGTGCGCGAGCGCTTCGGCGGACGCGTGAAGTTCTTCATCTCCGGCTCCGCGGCGCTCAACGCCGACATCGCGAGCTGGTTCCACGCCGCCGGCATCCTCATCCTCGAGGGCTACGGCATGACCGAGAACGCCGCCGGCGCCTCGGTGAACCACCCCGACGACTACAAGATCGGCACCGTCGGCCCCGCGCTGCCCGGCACCGAGATCAGGATCGGCGACGGCGACGAGGTGCTCCTGCGCGGCCCGCACATCATGGCCGGCTACCACAACCTGCCCGAGGAGACCGCCAAGGCGCTCGACGCCGACGGCTGGCTGCACACCGGCGACAAGGGCGCCCTCGACGCCGACGGCCACCTGCGCATCACCGGCCGCATCAAGGACCTCTTCAAGACCTCCGGCGGCAAGTACATCGCCCCGCCGGCGATCGAGGCCAAGTTCAAGGCGATCTGCCCGCTGGTCAGCCAGTTCATGGTCTTCGGCAACGAGCGCAACTTCGTCGTCGCGCTGGTCACCATCGACCCCGACGCCGCCACCTCGTGGGCCGCGGAGAACGGCCTGGAGGGGCTGGCGTACGCCGACATCGCCCGGCACGAGAGGATGCGTGCCGCGATCGGCGGCTACGTCGAGGAGCTCAACGCCCAGCTCAACCGCTGGGAGACCATCAAGAAGTGGGAGATCCTCGACCACGACCTCTCCATCGAGTCCGGCGAGCTGACGCCGTCGCTCAAGGTGAAGCGCAACGTGGTGGAGGAGCGCAACAAGGAGCGCATCGACGCGTTCTACGCCTGAGCGCCGGGGATCCCCGGGTGATCGTCCGGTGATCGTCCGGGGATCTTCTGAGGATCTGCCCGCTCCGGTTGCATCGATCGAACAGATGTTCGATCATGGGGCGTGGCCCTCTCGACCCCGACCCCGCGTGAGGCCCGGGACGCCGTCTCCGGCGGCCCGGGCCTCCCCGGCGATCAGCACGACCAGCTCGCGCTGCTGCGTCAGCGCATCTCGCGCCTGGAGCGCCCGGGGCTGAGCGCGGCCGAGGCCGGCGTCGAGCTGGTCACCCACCCGGCCCTCGCGCCGGTGCTGCGGCTGCGGGCCGGCGGGGCCTACCAGGTCGACTCCACCACCCTGGCGCTGATGCTGCTGGCCGGCCCCTCGCGGGCCGGCGCCTGGGGCGCGGTGCTCGGCGTCGACGACCTCGGCGCCGAGGCCGCCGCGGCGTGGGGCGTCGAGCTCTCCCGCACCATCGTCGTCCCCGAGCCGGGCGAGCAGTGGCTCGAGGCGCTCGGGGCGGTCATCGACGTCGCGGGCCTGGTGGTGGTCCGCCCGCCCCGCTCGTCCGGCCGGCAGGGACGCCGCGGCGCCGGGCTCGCCCCGTCGGTCACCGAGCGGCTGGCCGCCCGGCTGCGCGAGCGCTCCGCGGCGCTGGTGGTGCTGGGGGAGTGGCCGCGGGCCACGGCCCGGCTGCGGCTCACGGAGGTCGCGTGGAGCGGCGTCGGGCACGGCGAGGGCCTGCTGGCGAGCCGCCGGGCCGTCGTCGAGGTGCAGCGCGGCGCCGCGCCGCCCGTCCGCGTCGTGCTCGACGGCGAGGCCGCCGCGCTGGTCGGGGGGACTCCCGTGCGCGCCCCCGGGGCGCCCCTGCTCCGTCAGGCGGCCGGCTGATGCGCGTCTTCGTCGTCTGGTGTCCCGACTGGCCGGTCGTGGCCGCGCTGTGGGAGGCCGCGGGCGAGCCGTCGGCCGCCTCCGACGCGGGTGCGTCGGGCGCGCCGGGGGAGAGCCTCGCGGTCGGACGCCGTCCGGCCGCGGTGTTCGCGGCCAACCGGGTCGTGGCCTGCACCGCCCCGGCCCGCGAGCTCGGCGTGCGCCGCGGCATGCGGCGCCGCGACGCCCAGAGCCGCTGCCCCGAGCTGCGGGTGCTGCCCGACCGACCCGACCGCGACGCCCGCGCCTTCGAGCCGGTGCTCGCGGTGCTCGAGGAGCTGCGTCCCGGCGTCGCGCTGCTGCGCCCCGGGCTGGCCGCCATGCGCTCCCCGGGCCGCTACTACGGCGACGAGGAGGCCACCGCCGCCGTCGTCGCCGAGCGGCTGGTGCGCGCCGGGGTCTGGGACTGCCGGGTCGGCGTGGCCGACGACCTCCTCACCGCCGAGCAGGCCGCCCGCCTGGCCGGTCCCCAGGAGTGCCGCATCGTGCCGCCGGGCCGCTCGCGCGACCTCCTGGCCGACCTCCCCGTCGAGGTGCTCGACGACGCCGACGCCGTCAGCCTGCTGCGCCGCCTGGGCATCGACACCCTCGGCGCGCTGGCCACCCTGCCCGCGCCCGACGTCCGGGCTCGCTTCGGCCTGGCCGTCGCGCGGGTCCACCAGGTGCTCGACGGCGTCGACGCCCAGCGCTTCAGCCCCCGCACCCCGCCGCCCGACCTCGGCGTCGAGATCGCCTTCGAGCCGGCCCTCGACTCCTCCGAGGCCATCTGCTTCTCCGCCCGGCGCACCGCCGAGGCCCTGATCGCCGGGCTCACCGCCCGGCGCCTGGTCTGCACCGAGCTGCACATCGAGGTGCGCACCGAGGGCGAGCCGCCGGTGCTGGGCCGCACCTGGCTGCACCCGCGCTGGTTCACCGCCGTCGACGTCCTCGACCGCCTGCGCTATCAGCTCGCCGGGCAGGGCGCCGGCCAGGGCGTGGGGCTGGGCAGCCTCGGCGCCGCCGTCACCGGCGTGCGGCTGGAGCCGGAGAGCGTCGTCCCCGAGCACGTGCACGCCGATGGCCTGTGGGGCGGCACCGACGCCCGCGTCGAGCGCGGCATCGCCCGGCTGCAGGGCCTGCTGGGCCACGACCGCGTCCTCCAGCCGGTGCTGCAGGGCGGCCGCTCCCCGGCCGAGCGGCAGACGCTGGTGCCGTGGGGGCAGCGGCCCACCGGCCTGCGTCCCCTCGAGCCGGCCTGGCCCGGCCGCATCCTCGGACCCGCGCCCGCGCGGGTCTTCCCCACCCCCTGGCCCGCGCGGGTCGAGGACGCCGCGGCTCGTCCGGTGCGCGTCGACGAGCGCGGCGTGCTGTCCGGGGAGCCCGCCCGTCTCCACGTCGAGGACCGCTGGCACCCGGTCGTCGGCTGGGCGGGCCCCTGGCCGGCCGAGGAGGCCTGGTGGGAGCCCGGCGGTGGCGAGCGGGGGCCGCTGATGCGCTTCCAGCTCGTCGCCGCCGACGGCCGGGCGTGGCTGATCACCTGCCGCGACGGGCTGTGGGAGGCCGTGGCCGGCTATGAGTGAGCAGCCGACCGAGCAGGCGAGCGGGGTCGCCTGATGGGCTTCAGCAATCCCGCCGTGCCCTGGAGCGAGCTGGAGCGACGCCTCTCCGGACGCTCCGCGCCGCCGCCGGAGGCGCCGATCTCCACCCGCAAGCGGCGTCCCGACGTCGCCGACGTGCGTCCGCCCGAGGGCCCGGTGGTGCCCTACGCCGAGCTGCACGCCCACAGCGACTTCAGCTTCCTCGACGGCGCCAGCCCGCCGGAGGACCTCGTCGCCGAGGCGGTGCGCCTGGGCCTCACCGGCCTCGCGCTCACCGACCACGACGGCTTCCACGGCGCGCCGATGCTCGCCGAGGCCGCCCGCGCCCAGCCGCATCTGCTCACCGTCCACGGCTCCGAGCTGAGCCTGGGCCTCGACGCCCCGCAGCTCGGCGTCGCCGACCCCGCCGGCACCCACCTGCTGGTGCTGGCGCGCGGCGTCGAGGGCTATCACCGGCTGGCCGGCGCGATGACCCAGGCGCACCTGCGCGGCGATGAGAAGGGGCGCCCCGACCACCGCCTCGACGACCTCGTCGACCGCGGCCGCGGGCACTGGGTGGTGCTCACCGGCTGCCGCAAGGGCGCGGTGCGTCAGGCGCTGGCCGACGAGGGTCCGGCCGCGGCCGGCGCGGCGCTGCGCGGGCTGGTGGAGTGCTTCGGGCGCGAGGGCGTCGTCGTCGAGCTGATCGACCACGGCCACCCCGGCGACACCGTCGCCAACGACGTCCTGGCCGGCCTGGCCGCCGAGCAGGGGCTGCCCGTCGTGGCCACCAACAACGTCCACTACGCCACGCCCGCCCAGCGGCGGCTGGCCCAGGCGATGGCCGCGATCCGGGCCAGGCGCAGCCTCGCCGAGCTCGACGGCTGGCTGCCGGTCTCGGGGCTGGCGCACCTGCGCTCGGGGGAGGAGATGGCCCGGCGCTTCGCCCGGCACCCCGGCGCGGTGGAGCGGTCGGTCACGCTGGCGCGCGAGCTCGGCTTCGACCTCCACAAGGCCGCCCCGCGGCTGCCCAAGCGCGGCATCCCCGAGGGCCACACCCCGGCGTCGTGGCTGCGCGAGCTGACCTGGAAGGGCTTCGAGCGGCGCTACGTCGGCACCGTGCAGGAGGCCGAGGCGCGGGTGCGCGTCGAGCGCGAGCTCGACGTCATCGAGCGCAAGGACTTCCCCGGCTACTTCGTCATCGTCCACGACATCGTCGACTTCGCCCACCGTCACGGCATCCTCTGCCAGGGCCGCGGCTCGGCGGCCAGCTCGGCGGTCTGCTTCGCGCTCGGCATCACCGCCATCGACCCCGTGCGCTATGGCCTGCCCTTCGAGCGGTTCATCTCCCAGCACCGCGACGAGGAGCCCGACATCGACGTCGACTTCGACGCGCGCCGTCGCGAGGAGGTCATCCAGTGGGTCTACGACACCTACGGCCGGCTCAACGCCGCCCAGGTCGCCAACGTCATCTCCTACCGGCCCAAGCTGGCCGTCCGCGACGCCGCCAAGGCGCTGGGCCACTCCCCGGGCCAGCAGGACGCCTGGTCCAAGCAGGTCACCAGCTGGACCTCCGTGGTCGCCGCCCAGCTCGAGGACGGCGTCGGCACCGCCGCCCCCACCCGCGGCGGGGAGAAGCGGCCCGGCGAGGCGATCCCGCCGGCGGTCATCGGGCTGGCCGAGGAGCTCCTCGGCGCGCCGCGCCACCTCGGCATCCACTCCGGCGGCATGGTGCTCACCGAGCAGCCCATCGGCGAGGTCTGCCCCATCGAGCGGGCGCGCATGGAGCAGCGCACCGTCCTGCAGTGGGACAAGGACGCCTGCGCCTCGATGGGCCTGGTGAAGTTCGACCTCCTCGGCCTGGGCATGCTCAGCGCGCTCGACCACATGATCGCGATCGCCGCCGAGGAGCTCGACGAGCACTGGGAGCTGCACTCGCTGCCCAAGGAGGAGCCGGCGGTCTACGACATGCTCTGCCGGGCCGACTCCGTGGGCGTCTTCCAGGTCGAGAGCCGCGCCCAGATCGGCACCCTGCCGCGGCTGCGTCCGCGCACCTTCTACGACCTCGCCGTCGAGATCGCGCTGATCCGCCCCGGCCCGATCCAGGGCGGCGCGGTGCACCCCTACATCCGCCGGGTGATGGGCCAGGAGCCGATCACCTACCCCCACCCCAGCGTCGTCCCGATCCTCGAGCGCACCCGCGGGGTCCCGCTGTTCCAGGAGCAGCTGATGCAGATGGCGATGGTGCTCGGCGACTGCGACGCCGACGACGCCGACCTGCTGCGCCGGGCGATGGGCTCCAAGCGCGGCATCGAGCGCATCGAGCGGATCCAGCGCAAGCTCTACGACGGCATGGCCCGCAAGGGCCTCACCGGCGAGCGGGCCGACGCGATCTACCTGCAGATCCGCTCGTTCGCGAACTTCGGGTTCGCCGAGAGCCACGCGCTCTCCTTCGCGCTGCTGGTCTACGCCAGCTCGTGGTTCAAGCTGCACTACCCGGCGGTGTTCCTGGCCGGGCTGCTGCGCGCGCAGCCGATGGGCTTCTACTCCCCGCAGTCGCTGGTCGGCGACGCCGAGCGGCACGACGTCGAGGTGCGGCGTCCCGACCTGCTGCGCTCGGGCGCCCAGGCCGGGCTCGAGCCGCTGGTCGACCTGCCGCCGGGGGAGCGCCCCCGGGCCACCGGCCTGCCGCAGTGCCGGCTCGACCACGGCGGCGAGGCGCCGCCGTTCGTCGAGGGCACCCCCGACCCCACCCCGCTGCACCGGCGCGACGGCGCGTTCGCGGTGCGGCTGGGCCTGGCCTCGGTGCGCGGCATCGGCGACGACGCCGCCGCGCGCATCGTCGCCGCGCGCGAGGAGCGTCCCTTCCGCGACCTCGCCGACCTCTCCCGCCGCGCCGGGCTCGACGCCGGCCAGCTCGAGGCGCTGGCCACCGCCGGGGTCTTCGAGGGCCTGGGCATGGACCGCCGCGAGGCGCTGTGGGCGGCCGGCTGGACCGAGCGCGAGGAGCACCTCGAGGGCCTCGTCGTCGCGGCCCCGCCGCCCTCGCTGCCGGGCATGGACGACGTCGGCGTGCTGCTGGCCGACCTGTGGGCCACCGGGGTCACGCCCGGCGACCATCCCTTCGCCCACCTGCGGCCGGCGCTGCGCGCCGGTGGGGTGCACAGCGTCGTCGACCTCATCGGCGAGCAGCCCGCGGTGGCCGACAGGCGGCGGGTCAGCGTGGCCGGCGTCGTCACCCACCGGCAGCGGCCGGGCACCGCGGGCGGCGTCACCTTCCTCAACCTCGAGGACGAGACCGGCATGCTCAACGTCGTCTGCGGCCAGGGGCTGTGGCGCAGGCACCGGGCGGTGGCCACCCGCTCCCAGGCGATGGTGGTGCGTGGCATCGTCGAGCGCCGCGAGGGCGTCACCAACCTGGTCGCCGACCGGCTCTCCAGCCTCGCCGACCTCCATCCCGAGGCCGCCTCCGCCCTCGAGGGCCGCCTGCGCTCGCGCGACTTCCGGTGAGCGCGGTCCCGCGTGTGAGGATGGCGCCGTGCCCAGCACCCTCCCCGACGGCGATCCCGCTCCCGCCGACGGCGCCCTCCCCGCCTCCGCGCTCGCCGACGTCGGCGCCGGCGGCCTCGGCGTCTACCTGCACGTGCCGTTCTGCGCGGTCCGCTGCGGCTACTGCGACTTCAACACCTACACCGCCGAGGAGCTCGGGCCGGGCGTCTCGCGGCGCGACTTCGCCGCCACCGCGGCGCAGGAGCTCGTCCTGGCCCGCCGGGTGCTGGGGCCGACGCGGCCGGTCGACACCGTCTTCGTCGGCGGCGGCACGCCCACGCTCCTGACGCCCGCCGAGCTCGGCGCGATGCTGCAGGCCGTGCGCGACGAGCTCGGCCTGGCCGAGGGCGCGGAGGTCACCACCGAGGCCAACCCCGACTCCGTGACGCCGGAGTCCCTCGCCGGGCTGCGCGCGGCCGGCTTCACCCGCATCTCATTCGGCATGCAGTCCGACGTCTCCCACGTGCTGCGGGTGCTCGACCGCACCCACGATCCCCGCCGGGTGCCGCAGGCGGTGGCCTGGGCCCGCGAGGCCGGCTTCGAGCAGGTCAGCCTCGATCTCATCTACGGCACGCCGGGGGAGTCGGTGGCGGACTGGCGACGCTCGATCGAGGCGGCCCTGGCCTGCGAGCCCGACCACCTCTCGGCCTACGCCCTCATCGTCGAGGACGGCACCGCGCTGGCCCGGCAGGTGCGCCGCGGCGAGATCCCCGCGCCCGAGGACGACGACCTCGCCGACAAGTACCTCCTGGCCGACGCCCTCCTCGAGGCGGCCGGCCTGCGCTGGTACGAGGTGTCGAACTGGGCGCGCGACGAGGCGGCGCAGTGCCGCCACAACGTCCTCTACTGGACCGGCGCCGACTGGTGGGGCGTCGGCCCGGGCGCCCACTCCCACGTCGGCGGAGTGCGCTGGTGGAACCGCAAGCACCCGGTGCCCTACGCCGCCCGCCTCGCCGCCGGCGAGAGTCCCGCGCAGGGGCGTGAGGTGCTGAGCGCCGAGGACCGCCGCGTCGAGCGGGTGCTGCTGGAGGTGCGCCTGCGCAGCGGCCTGCCGCTGACGGTGCTCGACGACGCCGGGCGCGCCGCCGCGGCGGAGGTCGTCGCCGAGGGCCTGGCCGAGTCGGAGGCCTGGGACGCCGGCCGACTCGTGCTCACCCGGCGCGGGCGCCTGCTGGCCGACGCCGTCGTCCGTAGGGTGCTGCCATGACCGAGAGCCAGGAGCCCGGGGGCCAGCAGGACCCCCAGCAGCCTCAGCAGCAGCCTCCGCAGCAGCCGACCCGGCCCTACGGCCAGCAGGCCCAGCCGCCCCAGCCGCCGCCCTACGGCCAGCAGCCCCCTCCGCAGCAGCCGTACGCCCAGCCGGGTCACCCGCAGCCGGGCTACCCGCAGCCCGGTCAGCAGCAGCCGGGCCAGCAGTGGGCCCCGCCCCCGAACGGCGGCTGGGCGCCGCCGGCGGCGGGCGTCCCGGGTGGCGGCTACGCCCCGCCGGGCGCGCCGTACGGCGTCCACCCGCGCACCGGCCTGCCGTACTCGGAGAAGTCGAAGATCATCGCCGCGCTGCTCCAGCTGCTCATCCCGCTGGGCATCGGCCGGCTCTACATCGGCGACACCAAGACCGGCGTGTGGCAGCTGGTCGTCACGATCCTCACATGCGGCATCGGCAGCCTGTGGCCGTTCATCGACGGCATCATGATGCTGGTCAACGACGACACCCGCGACGCCCAGGGCCTGCCGCTCCGCCCCGGCACCTGATCCTCGGATCCGCCCGCGTCAGGGCGCCGTCACGAAGTCGATGAGCTCCTCGACCCGGCCCAGCAGGGCCGGGTCGAGATCGGCGAAGGAGCCGACGCGGCCCAGGATGTGCTTCCAGGCGCGGGCGATGTCGGCCTGATCGCGGTGCGGCCAGCCCAGGTGCTGGCACACGCCGTGCTTCCACTCCACGTTGCGCGGGATGCGGGGCCAGGCCTGCAGGCCGAGCCGCTCGGGCTTCACGGCCTCCCAGATGTCGATGAACGGGTGGCCGACGATGAGCACGTGCTGGCCGACCGCCGAGCGCGCGATGCCCTGCGCGATCCGGCTCTCCTTCGAGCCGGGCACGAGGTGGTCGACGAGCACGCCGACGCGGCGCTGCGGTCCGGGCCGGAAGTCCCGCAGGTGGTCGGCGAGGTCGTCGACGCCGCCGAGGTACTCCACGACCACGCCCTCGATGCGCAGGTCGTCACCCCACACCTTCTCGACGAGCTCGGCGTCGTGGCGGCCCTCGACGAAGATCCGACTGGCCCGCGCGACGCGGGCCGGCGCGTTCGGCACCGCGATCGAGCCGGACGCGGTGCGCGCGGGCGCCGCGGGGGCGGCGGCGCGCAGGGGAGCGGTGAGGATGACCGGGCGCCCCTCCAGCAGGAAGCCGGCGCCGAGCGGGAAGGTGCGGCGTCGCTGGCGGCGGTCCTCCAGCGTCACGGTGTGCAGGTCGCGGTCGACGGCGACGATCTCGCCGCACCAGTCGGTGGTGACCTCCTCGACGACCAGGCCCTTGTCGGCGGGGTGCTCCACGGCGCGGCCGCGCTTGGGGGCGCGCCAGTCGCCGCTGAGGACGTCGGATCCGTATCGGTCGCTCACCGCAGCAGGCTAGGCACCGGCGGCCCCGCAGCCCCGGTGCGACGCGCCGCGGTCAGGCGCCGGCCGGGTGATCCCCGTCGCCGTGACCGTCGCGGGCCTCGTCCTCGGCGGCGTGCTTGCCGTCGTGGAGCAGGTCGCCCGCGGTCTCGCCGTCCTCCAGCGGCCGGGCGAGCGGGTTGTCCTCGCCCGGCACCAGGTCGGGCGGAAGCTCGTCGTCGGTGATGTCGGCGTGGGCGTGGTGCGGGTGCTCGCTCATGGCTCCACGCTCCCTCGCCGAGCTCCCCGGAGCACCGCCCCAGCGGGTGGGCCAGCGGGTGGGCCAGCGGGTGGGCCAGCGGGTCGGCCAGCGGGTGGGCGGGCCTCAGAGGAGCGGCAGGCGCCGCTGCGCGAGGGGCAGCTGGGCGTAGCCGCGGGCGAGCGCGTGGCGCAGCGACTCCCGCGGGAACGGCCACTCGGCCACGTCCAGGGCCTGCTCGAGCGGGACGCCGCGCTCGGCGAGGTCGCGGATCGTCTCGGCGACGATGCCGATGTGCGCGCGCTGCTCCTCGACGTGGTCGCGGTCGACGATCGCGCCGTGGCCGGGCACGACGACGGTGGCCGCGGTGGTCAGGCCCAGCACGATGTCGAGGGTGAGCGGCCAGTCCATGGGGTGGCTGTCGGCGCCGTAGGCCGGCGGGCCGGACTCCTCCACGAGGTCGCCGGCCAGCAGCACGTCGGCGTCGGGCACCCGGACGACGAGGTCGCCCGCGGTGTGGCCGCGGCCGGGGTGCACCAGCTCGACGAGCCGTCCGCCGAGGTCGAGCACGCGAGCGGAGGAGAACGGGTGGTCCGGCGCGACGACGGGGGTGGTCACCACCTCCTCGCGACGGGGGTCGCCGGCGAGGTCGTCGGGGCCGAGCTCGCGTCCGACCAGCGCCTCGAGCGCCTCGACGGCCTGCTCGTGGGCGTGGATCGGCACGGCGGGGTCGTCCTCGCGGAAGGCGACGTTGCCGAAGACGTGGTCGAAGTGCTCGTGGGTGTTGACGACGGCGAGCACCGGGCCCGCGCCGAGCGCGCGGACGGCGTCGCGCAGCACACGTCCGGCGGCGGCGGAGGCGTGGGTGTCGACCACCGCGACGCCGCCCTCGCCGCCGATGACGCTCAGGCTGACGTCGTACCAGGGCTCGCGGGCCACCCAGACCCGGTCGGCGATCTCGCGCAGCTCCACGGCCCCGACCCTACGACCACCGGGAGCGCGGTCAGCGGGCGGCGGCGTGGAGGAGGTCGCGCAGGAGGATCGCGAGGTCGTCGGTGCCGACGGCCGCGCGGGGGAAGGCCAGTCCGCGGCGGTGCGCGCCGTCGGCGTCGACCCAGGCGATCTCGACCCCCGACGCGGTCAGCCCGGTGATCTCCGCGCTGATCACGCTGCCGGCGGCGACGCCGGTGGCCGCGGCGACGGTCTCGCGCAGCAGCTCCGCGTGGTGGTGGTTGGCGTGGTGGGCGGTGCGGGCGAGATGGCCGGGGTTGAGCGCGAGCGCGGGGTCGGTGAACCGCTCCGCGCGCACCAGGCGGCGCGGGCCCTGGCCGGCCTGGAGGCTGACGTGCCGCGCGACCAGGCGCACGACGTGCCGCTCGCCCTCCGAGCACGGGCAGGGGCAGTGCTCGACGCGCACGGTCTCCAGCCGCCCGAGCACGGTGAGCGTGCCGGGGTGGCCGGGCAGCCCGCTGGTGGTGGTGAGCACGGCGCCGCGGCCGGCGGCGGCCGCCTCGGCGAGGGAGGAGTCGGCCGGGCAGCCGAAGGTCGCGACGCCGTCGACGTCGCAGAGCACGACGCGCGAGAGGTCGAGGTGCTCGGCGTCCTCGACCGCGAGCTGGGCGTTCGCGGGGCAGGCCAGGATGCTGCGGGCGAGCGTGGCGTCGTCGCACGGGACGGGGGTGGCGAGGGGGATCATGGCGGCTCCTCCGATTGAGTAAGGCAAGCCTAACCTAAAGCCTCCACCGCCTGCGGGTCCATCCCCACCGGCTCCTCGTCGCGGAGTAGGCTTGGCACTCGGAACGCGGGAGTGCCAGCGCGGCGCGTCCGCCCCACCCCGGCATCACCCAGCCCCACCCCCGGCCGCGAGGAGGCGACCCGTGCAGGAGGACCGTCGGCTCGCCGTGCTGCGCGCCATCGTCGAGGACTACGTCGCCACCGAGGAGCCCGTGGGCTCCAAGGCGCTCGTCGAGCGGCACGCCCTCGGCGTCTCCTCGGCCACCGTCCGCAACGACATGGCCGTGCTGGAGGAGGAGGGCCTCATCGCCCAGCCCCACACCAGCGCCGGCCGCGTGCCCACCGACAAGGGCTACCGGCTCTTCGTCGACCGCCTCACCACCGTCAAGCCGCTCAGCACCGCCGAGCGCAAGGCGATCTCCACCTTCCTCGACGGCGCGGTCGACCTCGACGACGTCGTCCAGCGCTCGGTGCGCCTGCTCAGCCAGCTGACCCGCCAGGTCGCGATCGTCCAGTACCCGACGCTCTCGCGCTCCACGGTGCGCCACGTCGAGCTCGTCGCGCTGACGCCGGCCCGGCTGCTGACCGTCCTGATCCTGAGCACCGGCCGCGTCGAGCAGCGCGTCGTCGAGCTGCCCTCGGAGATCTCCGAGGAGGCTCTGGCCGCCCTGCGCTCGCGGGTGCTGCTCGCCGCGGTCGGCGAGACCATCGCCGACGCCGCCGCGGCCCTCACCGCCACCCTCGCCGACGAGCCGGACCGCGACGACCCCGCGCCCACCGTCGTCGAGACCCTCGTCGAGGCCATGAGCGACCACCGCTCCGATGCCCGCATCGCCGTGGGCGGCGCGGCCAACCTCGCCCGCTACGGCGACTCCTTCGACTCCGCGGTCCGCCCGCTCCTCGAGGCGCTCGAGGAGCACGTCGTGCTGCTCAAGCTGCTCGGCGAGGCCAGCACCGGCGGCGCCGTCACCGTCCGCATCGGCACCGAGGGCCCCTACGAGCAGCTGGCCTCCACCAGCGTGGTCTCCACCGGCTACGGCCCGCCGGCCGACAGCCTGGCCACCCTCGGCATCGTCGGGCCCACGCGCATGGACTACCCCGGCACCATCGCCGCGGTGCGCGCGGTGGCCCGCTACGTCTCCCGCATCCTCGACGAGGCCTGAGCCCGGCCCTCGTCCACCCCCACCCCACCCGACCGACTCCGCCAGACCAGCCCGTCCCCGACCCAAGCGAAGGACCATTGGTGAGCCAGGACCTGTACGACCTCCTCGGGGTCTCCCGCGACGCCGACGCCGACGCGCTCAAGAAGGCCTACCGCAAGCTCGCGCGCCAGCTGCACCCCGACGTCAACCCCGACCCGGACGCCCAGGACCGGTTCAAGGAGGTCACCGCCGCCTACGAGGTGCTCTCCGACCCCCAGAAGCGCGCGGCCTACGACCGCGGCGGCGACCCGTTCGGCGGGGGAGCAGGAGGCTTCGGCCAGGGTGCCGGGTTTTCCTTCACCGACATCATGGACGCCTTCTTCGGCGGAGGTGGCGCGGCGGCTGGCCAGGGTCGTGGTCCGCGTCCGCGCGTTCGTCGAGGACAGGATGCGCTGATCCGGCTCGAGGTCACCCTCGCCGAGGCCGCCTTCGGCGTGGCTCGCGAGCTCACCGTCGACACCGCCGTCGTCTGCTCGACCTGTCAGGGCCAGGGCGCCGCGGCCGGCACCACCCCGGTCACCTGCGAGACCTGCCGCGGCCAGGGCGAGGTCGCCCACGTGCAGCGCAGCTTCCTCGGCGAGATCCGCACCCTGCGGCCCTGCGCCGCGTGCCGCGGGTTCGGCAGCCTCATCCCCGACCCCTGCCGCGAGTGCGGCGGCGACGGTCGCGTCCGCTCGCGTCGCGCCCTCACCGTCAAGATCCCCGCGGGCGTCGACACCGGCACCCGGGTGCAGCTCAGCGAGCAGGGCGAGGTCGGCCCCGGCGGCGGCCCCGCCGGCGACCTCTACGTCGAGGTCCACGTGGCCGACCACGAGGTCTTCACCCGCAGCGGCAACGACCTCCACTGCACCGTCACCGTCCCGATGACCGCCGCCGCGCTCGGCACCGTGCTGACGCTGCCGACGCTCGAGGCCGACGTCGTCGCCGACCCCGAGGCGCCCACCGAGCTCGAGACCGACTTCGAGCTCGACATCCGCCCCGGCACCCAGTCGGGCCACCAGCAGGTGCTGCGCGGGCGCGGCGTCCCCTCGCTGCGCGGCGGCCGGGGCGACCTCATCGTCACCGTCGCCGTCGAGACGCCCACCCGCCTCGACCCTCGCCAGGAGGAGCTGCTGCGCGAGCTCGCGGCCATCCGCGGCGAGGAGGCGCCCGACGGCCAGGTGCGTCCGGGCAGCCACAAGTCGGTGTTCGGGCGTCTGCGCGACGCCTTCAACCAGCACTGAGCCCGACCTCGTGGACCGCTGGCGGAGGATCGCGCGATGAGCCTGCCCGTCCATCTCGTCCCCGATCTCTCGGGCGCCGAGCCCGGCCACCGCGTCGAGGTCGACGGCGACGAGGCGCACCACGCCGTCGCCGTGCGACGCCTGCGCGTCGGCGAGCAGGTCGTGCTCACCGACGGGCGCGGCACCAGCGGTCGCGGCGAGGTCGTCGAGACCGGCAAGCGGCTCTTCGCGGTGACGCTGCTCGACGTCGAGCGGGTGCCCGAGCCGCAGCCGGCGCTCGTCGTCGTCCAGGCGCTGCCGAAGGGCGACCGCGGCGAGCTCGCGGTCGAGGTGCTCACCGAGATCGGCGTCGCCCGGATCGTCCCCTGGGCGGCCTCGCGCTCGGTGGCGGTCTGGAAGGGCGAGCGCGCGCAGAAGGGTCATGCCCGCTGGAGCGCCACGGCCCGGGAGGCCGCCAAGCAGGCGCGCCGGGTCTGGCGTCCCGAGGTCGACCCGCTCGCCGCCACGGCCGACGTCGTCGCCCTCATCGCCGACGCCGATCTCGCCCTCGTCCTGCACGAGGACGCCGAGGCCGCGCTCGCGTCCTGCCCCGTGCCGGCCGCCGGCCGCGTCGTGCTGGTCGTCGGGCCCGAGGGCGGCATCCCCGACGACGAGCTCGCCGCCCTCACCGCCGCGGGGGCGCGCAGCGTCCGGCTGGGCGCCGAGGTGCTGCGCACCTCCACGGCCGGCGTCGCGGCCGCGGCGGCGCTGCTGGCCCGCACCGACCGCTGGTTGTGAGCGGACCGCCCGGGCCGCCCGGGTCGCCGGCCGTCAGCGGACGGTGAACGTCCGGGAGTCCGAGGCGTTCTTCGCGGCGCTCTCGGCGTCGTCGGTGCGTGCGGTGAACGTGTAGGCGCCCGGCGCCAGCGACGACACGTCGACGGTGGTGGCCCACGGGTAGAGCGCGTCCATGGCGCCGTCGGCGGTGGCGAAGCCGTCGAGGACGGTCCTCCCGCCGGCGTCGGTGACGGTCCAGGGCACGTTGCCCTCGGGGCTGTTCGCGACGCCGGAGGCCTTCAGGCTGCCGCCGGTGACGACGGCGCCGGTCTCGGGCGTCGTGATGCTGACGGGGGAGAGCGTCGTGAGCTGGTCGGCGGCCTTCACGCCGCCGGCGGTGTCGTAGCCGAAGAGGAAGTCGGCCTCGTCGCTGCCCTCGACGCGCACCTCGACCGGCAGCCGCTTCCGCGCGCTGCCCTGCAGCGTGTAGACCAGCGACTGCACCGCCAGCTCGCCCTGGGCCTCGGAGAGCCGTCCGGGCGTCTGCCAGGCCTCGTCGCGCGCCGTGGCGACGATGATGCCGTCCTGCACCGTGACCGAGGCGAACGTGCCGCCCGGGAACAGGGTGCGGTAGCGCGGGCTGAGGGGCTTGCCGTCGGTGAGGAGGTCGGCGGCGGCCTGCAGCGGCGTCCCGGAGACGCGGCGGAACTCGCGGTAGAGCCGGGGCCCCTGCGGGGTGTCGCCAACCCAGTAGATCGGCACCGTCGTCGTTCCCTGGGTGGGCTGGGTGGGCTCCGCGCTCGGCGAGGCGGCGTCGGTCGGGCTCGTCGAGGGGCTCTGCGACGCCGACGCGGCGGGGGAGTCCTGGGCCGACGGCGTCTGGTCGTCGCTCCCGTCGCCGCTGCAGCCGGCCAGCGCCGCCGTCACGACGAGCAGGCTGGTGGCGAGGGTGGCTGTCTTCGCGGCGATCGTCACCCCGACAGGGTGGGGGCGCGCGGACGGCCAGGCCAGCCGACGCGCCGCGTGTGGCACGCTCGGCCCCATGAGCGCCTGCCTGTTCTGCCAGATCGTCGCCGGCCAGATCCCGGCCGAGATCGTCCACGAGACCGAGCGCACCCTCGCCTTCCGCGACATCGCCCCGCAGGCGCCCACCCACGTCCTCGTCGTCCCGCGCGCGCACCACGAGAACGCCGCCGCCCTCGCCGAGGCCGACCCCGTCGCCTCCGCCGAGCTGGTCACCGCCGCCGCGGCCGTCGCCGAGCAGGAGTCCCTCACCGGCTACCGCCTGATCTTCAACACCGGCGCCGACGCCGGCCAGACGGTCTTCCACGCCCACCTGCACGTGCTGGGCGGGCGGCCGCTGAGCTGGCCGTGAGGGGCGGCGGCTTCCCCGGATATCCGGGGAGACCGGACGTTGTCAGGGGAAGCTACCCCTGACAACGTCCAGTTCTCCCTGACCTGATCGGGGGCTGAGGCCACCGATCCACCCCAAGACGGTCCCCGCGACGCCGTCCGCCGCACTAGGGTCGCGCCATGCTGGTCTCCGAGAGCGTCGGTCAGTTCTTCCTCGAGGTCGACGGCCACCGCGACCGTCTGGAGTACACCGAGTACGGCAGCGGTGACGCCTGGGTGGTGCTGCTGCACGGGCAGCTGATGCCGCGACGCATGCAGGAGCCGCTGGCGCGCGCGCTCGCGGCCGAGGGACTCCACGTCGTCACGCTGGACCTGCTGGGCCACGGCCGATCCGACAAGCCGGCCGATCCGCTGGCCTACTCGGTGTCGGCGTTCGGCGAGCAGGTCGTGGCGCTGCTCGATCACCTCGGCGCCGCGCAGGCGGTCGTCGGCGGCACCTCGCTGGGCGCCAACGTGGCCCTCGAGGTCGCGGCCACGGCGCCGACGCGCGTGCGGGGTCTCCTCGTCGAGATGCCGGTGCTCGACAACGCCGTCGAGGCGGGCATCCTCGCCTTCGCGCCGCTGCTCTTCGCCGCCCGCTTCGCCCCGCTGTCGGTGACGGCGGTGCGCCTGGCCACCCGGTGGGTGCCGCGCCGGGCGGTGCCGTTCTGGGCCGGCATCGTGCTCGACACCCTCGACCAGCGGCCCGGGCCGATGGGCGCGGTCGTGCACGGCCTGTTCTTCGGACGCGTCGCGCCGCCCTCGCGCGAGCGGCGCGCCATCGAGGTCCCCGCCCTGGTGATCGGGCACCCCGCCGATCCCATCCACCCCGCGGCCGACGCCGCGATGCTCGCCGCCGAGCTGCCGCAGGCGACGTTCGTCGAGGCCCGCTCGATCCTGGAGTGGCGCCTCTCGCCGGAGCGGCTCAACGGCCTGGCCACCGCGTTCGCGCACTCCTGCTGGCGCGGCGCTCGGCGTGGGCGGCGCACCGTCGGGGCCTGACGCCCGCGCGCCCAGCGCCGCCGACGCACGTCGACCCGTCACAATGGGGACGTGCCGCTCTACCGCGACGAGGCGATCGTCCTGCGCACCCACAAGCTGGGCGAGGCCGATCGCATCATCACCCTCCTCTCGCGCCACCACGGGCGCATCCGCGCCGTGGCCAAGGGCGTGCGCCGCACCACCTCGAAGTTCGGCTCGCGCCTCGAGCCGTTCATGCACGTCGACCTGCAGCTGGCCGAGGGCCGCTCGCTCGACACCGTCACCCAGGCCGAGACCCTGACCCCCTTCCACGCAGGCGTCGGACTCGACTACGAGCGCTACACCGCCGGCACCGTGATGCTCGAGACCGCCGAGCGGCTGGTCACCGAGGAGCGCGAGCCCTCGCTGCAGCAGTTCCTCCTGCTCGTCGGGGGCCTGCGCGCGCTCACCGCGGGCGATCGTCCGCCCGGGGCGATCCTCGACTCCTACCTCCTGCGCTCGCTCGCCGTCGCCGGCTACGCGCCGTCCTTCGAGGCCTGCGCCCATTGCGGCCTCGAGGGCCCGCACCGGTGGTTCAACCCGTCGATGGGCGGGATGCTCTGCACCACCTGCCGGCTCCCGGGCTCGGCCAGCCCCTCGGCCGACGCCGTCGTCCTGCTCGGCGCGCTCCTCGCCGGCGACTGGGACGTCGTCGCGCAGGCCGAGCCGCGCACCTCCCGCGAGGCCAGCGGCCTGGTCACCGCCTACCTCGCCTGGCACCTCGAGCGCGGGCTGCGCTCCCTGGAGCACGTCGAGCGCTGACCCGCGCCCGCCGCGGGCTAGGCTCACCGACCGTGAAGCGCGCCGTCCGTCCGCCCACGCCGCACCCCTCCGGCGCCCGTCCGCCCGCCCTGCCGCCCGAGCTGGTGCCCCGGCACGTCGCGATCGTCATGGACGGCAACGGCCGGTGGGCCAAGGAGCGCGGCCTGCCCCGCACCCGCGGCCACCAGGAGGGCGAGTCCTCGCTCTTCGACGTCGTCGAGGGCGCCATCGAGATCGGCGTGAAGGCCATCTCGGCCTACGCCTTCTCCACCGAGAACTGGAGCCGCTCGCCGGAGGAGGTCCGCTTCCTCATGGGCTTCAACCGCGACGTCATCCGCCGGCGCCGCGACGAGATGCACGAGCTCGGCGTCCGGGTCCGCTGGGCCGGTCGCGCGCCGCGGCTGTGGCGCTCGGTCGTCAAGGAGCTCCAGGTCGCCGAGGAGCTCACGAGGCACAACGACGTCATGACGCTGACGATGTGCGTCAACTACGGCGGCCGGGCCGAGCTCGCCGACGCCGCCCGCTCCATCGCCCGCGAGGTCGCCGCCGGCCGGCTCAACCCCGACAAGGTCGACGAGAAGGTCTTCGCCCGCCACCTCTACCTGCCCGACCTCGGCGACGCCGACCTCGTGTGGCGCACCTCCGGCGAGCAGCGGCTCTCCAACTTCATGCTCTGGCAGGCCGCCTACTCCGAGATGGTCTTCACCGACGTGCTGTGGCCCGACGTCGACCGCCTCGCGCTGTGGCGGGCCATCGAGATCTACGCCGAGCGCGACCGCCGCTACGGCAGCGCCTGAGGCCGGGGGAGCCGTGCTCGTCGTCAACCGCTTCCGCGTGGCGCCCGCCGAGGCCGAGGCCTTCCGCGCCGACCTCGAGGCCGCCCGCGGCGCGCTGGCCGCGCGACCGGGCTACCTCGAGGGCACCATCGGGCGCGCCGTCGACGAGCCCGAGCTGTGGACGCTGGTCACCCGCTGGGAGCACGTCGGGGCCTACCGTCGCGCGCTGTCGGGCTACGACGTCAAGCTCACGGCCGTCCCGGTGCTCAGCCGGGCGATCGACGAGCCCTCCGCCTACGAGGTCGTCGAGGACGGCACCGCCCTCAACCACCACGACGTGCGGTCGTTAGGCTGAGGCCTCCTGGGCCGGCAGCCAGCCGTCCCGCCCACCCGCCAGGAGCAGCCGTCGTGGCCAAGCCGCCCCCGTCCACCGTCGACAACGTCGTCTCCCTCGCCAAGCGCCGCGGATTCGTCTACCCGTGCGGTGAGATCTACGGCGGCACCCGGTCCGCCTGGGACTACGGCCCGCTGGGCGTGGAGCTGAAGGACAACATCAAGCGCCAGTGGTGGAAGGCGATGGTGCAGAGCCGCGACGACGTCGTCGGCCTCGACTCCTCGGTCATCCTGCCGCGCCAGACGTGGGAGGCCTCCGGCCACGTCGACACCTTCAGCGACCCCCTCACCGAGTGCCAGTCGTGCCACAAGCGCTTCCGCGCCGACCACCTCCAGGAGGCGGTGGCCGAGAAGAAGGGCATCGAGAACCCCGACGACGTCGACCTCGCCGACATCGCCTGCACCAACTGCGGCACCCGCGGCGCCTGGACCGAGCCGCGCCAGTTCTCCGGCCTGCTCAAGACCTACCTCGGCGTCATCGAGGACGAGTCGGGCCTGCACTACCTGCGCCCCGAGACCGCGCAGGGCATCTTCCTCAACTTCGCCAACGTCGTCACCTCGCAGCGGATGAAGCCCCCGTTCGGCATCGCGCAGATCGGCAAGAGCTTCCGCAACGAGATCACGCCGGGCAACTTCATCTTCCGCACCCGCGAGTTCGAGCAGATGGAGATGGAGTTCTTCGTCAAGCCCGGCGAGGACGAGGAGTGGCACCAGCACTGGATCGACGAGCGCACCCGCTGGTACACCGAGCTCGGCATCCGCTCGGAGAACCTGCGCCACTACGAGCACGCGCAGGAGAAGCTCAGCCACTACTCCAAGCGCACCGTCGACATCGAGTACCGCTTCAACTTCGCGGGCTCGGAGTGGGGCGAGCTCGAGGGCATCGCGAACCGCACCGACTTCGACCTCTCCACCCACTCCAAGCACTCCGGTCAGGACCTCTCCTACTTCGACCAGGCCGCCGGCGAGCGCTACACGCCGTACGTCATCGAGCCCGCCGCGGGCCTCTCGCGCAGCCTGATGACCTTCCTCGTCGACGCCTACCACGAGGACGAGGCGCCCAACACCAAGGGTGGCGTCGACAAGCGCACCGTGCTGCGCCTGGACCCCCGCCTCTCGCCGGTCAAGGTCGCGGTGCTGCCGCTCTCGCGCAACGCCGACCTCTCGCCGAAGGCCAAGGCGCTCTCCGCGGAGCTGCGTCGCACCTGGAACGTCGACTTCGACGACTCCGGCGCGATCGGCCGTCGCTACCGCCGCCAGGACGAGATCGGCACGCCGTACTGCGTCACGGTCGACTTCGACACCCTCGAGGACGACGCCGTCACCATCCGCGAGCGCGACTCCATGAGCCAGGAGCGCATCAGCCTCTCCGGCGTCACGGCCTACTTCGCCGAGCGACTCCTGGGCTGTTGAGCCGCGTGCGCGCGCCCCGGTGGGGCAGACTGGTGCACGAGGGTCAGGAGGAGGGAGTCGACGTGAGGTTCACAGGGCTGCGCCCCGACGCAGGAGCTCGGCGCAGCGCGCGACACGGCGCCGTCGTGGCGGTCGCCGTGCTGGCGCTCGGCGCCCTCGCGGCCTGCTCCGAGGACTCCTCCGACGCCAGTCCCGCCTCCGCCGGGTCCCGTGAGGGCACCAGCGGCGCGACGGGCAGCCCGTCCGCGTCGCCGACGGTCAGCACCGGCTCCGACGACTACCTGCCGGTGCCGATCAACGTGCGCCTGACGCCCCAGGGCACCAAGCTCGCGATCGGTGACCGTGCCTACGTCGCCTACCAGCCGACCCAGAAGGTCGTCGGGGCGCTCTCGGTCACCGTCACCAAGGTCGAGAGCACCTCCTTCGCCCAGACCTTCGGCGGCCTGGAGCTCTCCGACCAGGTGCGCACCACCGCGCCGTACTTCGTGCGGGCCCGCATCACCAACGTCGGCGAGACCGACCTCGGCGGTCGGCCCGTGCCGCTCTACGTGGTCGACGGGCAGAACACGCTCGTCGAGGCCTCGTCGTTCGTGGCCCCGTTCAAGGCCTGCCCGAGCAAGCCCTTCCCGACGACGTTCGGCCCGGGCGACTCCGTCTCGACCTGCCTGGTCTACCTCGTGCCGCGCAAGGGCGACGTCGAGGCCGTGAGCTTCCGGCCCACCCAGGACTTCGACCCCATCACGTGGTCGGGCGTGGTGCGTCCCTACCGCGCGCCCCGGGCTGCAGCGTCCTCGGCGTCTCCGGCGTCGTGACCGGCCTGCGACTCGGGCCGCTCGAGGTCGCCACCCCGGTGGTCCTCGCGCCGATGGCCGGCATCACGAACGCCGCCTACCGTCGGCTGTGCGCCGAGCAGGGCGCGGGCCTCTACGTCTGCGAGATGATCACCAGCCGCGGGCTGGTCGAGGGCGACCAGCACACCCGCGACATGCTGGTCTTCGACGAGCTGGAGACCGTGCGCTCGGTGCAGCTCTACGGCACCGACCCCGTCTACGTCGGCAAGGCCGCCGCGATCCTCTGCGAGGAGTACGGCGTCGCCCACATCGACCTCAACTTCGGCTGCCCGGTCCCGAAGGTGACGCGCAAGGGCGGTGGCGGCGCGCTGCCGTGGAAGCGCGACCTCCTCGGCGCGATCCTCGAGCGCGCGGTGGCCGCCGCCGAGCCGCACGGCGTCCCGGTGACGATGAAGACCCGCAAGGGCATCGACGACGACCACCTCACCTACCTCGACGCCGGCCGCATCGCCCAGGAGTCCGGCGCCGCCGCGATCGCCCTGCACGGCCGCACTGTCGCGCAGGCCTACTCCGGGCGAGCCGACTGGGAGTCCATCGCCCGCCTCGTCGAGCACGTCGACATCCCGGTGCTCGGCAACGGCGACATCTGGGAGGCCTCCGACGCCGTCCGCATGGTCGAGGAGACCGGCGCCGCGGGCGTCGTCGTCGGCCGCGGCTGCCTGGGACGGCCCTGGCTCTTCCGCGACCTCGCCGCCGCGTTCTCCGGCGCGCAGGTCGTCCCCGAGACCCCGCGGCTGGGCGAGGTCCGCGACATCATGCGGCGCCACGCCGAGCTGCTGTGCCAGCACATGGGGGAGGAGCGCGGCTGCAAGGAGTTCCGCAAGCACGTCTCCTGGTACCTCAAGGGCTTCGCCGCGGGGGGCCGGCTGCGCCGTGACCTCGCGCTCATCTCGACCCTCGCCGAGCTCGACGTCCTGCTGGCCGAGCTCGACCCCGACGAGGAGTTCCCGCGCAGCGAGCTCGGCCTCCCGCGCGGACGCCAGGGCTCCCCGCGCGACCGCGTCGCGCTGCCCGACGGCTGGCTCGAGGACGAGATCGGCCTGGGCCGGGTGCTCGCCGAGGACGCCGCGGAGACCTCCGGCGGCTGAGCGTGCGGGTGGACTGGACTGGTCGCGTCGGTCACACCCGCCCCCGTGGCCCCGGTCACCCCGCGTCCGCGGATCCCTGCGTGTCACCTGCGAGAAGACCGCCGAACGCGTGGCGCGGCTCACCGGAGGCGACGGATCAAGGAGCCCTGCTGAACTGTGGAAGATTCGGACAGCCGCCCGCCCGCATGTTTGACTCGACGACGAGTCGCCCGCAGCGGTCCTTCGTGATCCCGGGCCGGCTCACCCCCGCGACGCACCGCGACGGGGGCCCCGACAGCGAAGGATCAGCGCTGTGGCAGATCACGGCCACAAGCGGGACACCGCCCGCCTGCACCACCTCATCCGCAGCCGCACCACCCGTGTCGCCCTCCCGGTGGCGGCCGGCGTGACCGCCGGCGCCGTCCTCCTCGGAGGCGCGCTGCAGGGCGGTGCCGAGCCGGCGCCGAGCGCCGACGCCGCCAGCCAGCGGCTGCTCAGCGCGTCGTTCGAGCAGGCCGTCGCCCGCACGGTGAGCGTGGCCCGCGCGGCCGAGGCCGCCCCGCGCCGCGAGCGTCTCTCGCGTGGCTCGATCGACCGCAGCAAGGCCGCTCGCGAGGCCACCGCCGCGTCGGCGAGGCTGGCCCGCACCCGCGCGGCCGTCCGCGCCGCGACGGCCCACCGCTGGGCCACCGCCGACCTCAACCTGTGGACCACCTCGGGCGAGGACGCCCGCAAGGTCGGGCTCGTCGAGTCCGGCGACAAGGTGCTGGTCACCGGTCGCTCCGCGAACGGTCGCGTCGAGCTGGCCGTGAAGGGCGCCTCGCGCTGGGTCACCGCCGGCTACCTGGCCGAGGAGAAGCCGAAGCCGAAGCCCGCGGCGCCCGCCGGGCTCTCGAGCGCGCCTTGCCCCGACGGCTCGGTCGAGAACGGCCTGACGCCCGGTGCCGTCGCGGTCTACCGCGCGGTCTGCCACGCCTTCCCGCAGATCACCAGCTACGGCGGCTACGACGCCCACGGCGAGCACGCCTCGGGCAAGGCGCTGGACATCATGACCAGCGACGTGACCCTCGGCACCCAGATCGCGGAGTACCTGCGCTCGCACGCCTCCGAGCTCGGGCTCTACGACGTCATCTGGCGTCAGCGCATCTGGACCCCGGAGCGCGCCTCCGAGGGCTGGCGGATGATGGAGAGCCGTGGCTCGGCCACCGCCGACCACTACGACCACGTGCACGTGTCGGTGAGCTGATCCGAGGCGTCCTGCCCTCGTGTCCGGCCCCCACAGGGGCCTCGGACCCGCCATGATGGCCCGATGCGACCTCCCCGTCGCGCGGGCGCCGCGTCCGCGCTGCTCCTCCTCGCGCTCGCGCCGCTGACCGCTCCGGCTCCGGCCGGGGCCGATGAGCCGCCCGCCGGCTCGCCGACGATCGACCTGGTGCCGGCGGCCTGCGTGGGTCAGGAGCGGTGCCGCGCCGAGCTGGTCGAGGTCTACGGCGTGCTCCCCGAGGGCGTCGACCTCGCCTCCCTGAGCGCGACGGTCGACGGCGTCGAGGTCACCGGCGAGGTGCACGACCGCACGGCGGAGGGACGCCCCGGTGGCTGGTACCTCCCGCACGGCTCGGACGCCTACGAGCCGGTCGACTACGCCCTGACCGCGTCGGTGCCGGTCGGCGGTGAGCACGCCGTGGTCGTCACCGCCGTCGACCACGCCGGCGGCACCGTGGAGAGCACGACCACGGTGCTCGGCGCGCTCCCGCCCAGCCGGGTGGCCTCGCTGCGCGTCGTGCGCCAGGGCCGCAGCGCGCAGCTGCGCTGGCACGGCGTGGTGTCCGACCACGGCGGCATGGTGCGCTCCTACCGGGTCTCCCTCGACGGACGCAGGCCGCGCTGGGTGCGGGCCGTCGTGTTCGGCCCGCAGCCGACCGTGTGGCTCTCCCGGCTCAGCGCCGGACGGCACCGCGTCGAGATCCGGGCCGTCAACGTCGCCGGGCTCGGGACGCCGACGCGCGTCGGGTTCGTCATCGCGCGCTGAGTCGCCTCGGGGTGATCACGCCAGGCGGCGCGCCAGCTCCTCGCCGAGCGCGGTGCCGGAGAGCCAGGCGCCCTCGACCTTGCTGACCTCGCCCCAGCCGTCGCCGCACACGCCGA
The DNA here is from genome assembly GCF_055282735.1 of Nocardioides sp. B129/18. NCBI lineage: Bacteria > Bacillati > Actinomycetota > Actinomycetes > Propionibacteriales > Nocardioidaceae > Nocardioides > Nocardioides sp. B129/18. Next base: position 86,453 of record NZ_JBUZJI010000003.1, read on the forward strand.
GGCCGCGCTCGGAGAGGTGGAACGGCGCCTCGCGCTCGCCGGTGGGCCGCGCCTGCGACCAGCGGTGCACGTAGGTGCCCGCCGGCTCGGGCAGGTCGAGGAGCCGGCGCAGGGCGGCGACCATCGGCGGGCCGGCCTGCGGGGGGTCCTCGAGGTGCGGCCGGGCGAGCTCCGGCGTCGAGTGGGCCACCAGGACGGGCGCGCCGTCGCCGCGGCGCGAGCCGTCGTCGGCGATCCAGGCCAGGTCGGGGTCGCCGTTGACGAACGCGCCGTCGAGGTCCCAGAGCCGCTCGGGCCACCAGGCCACCGTCGCGATCACCGGCTCCGAGGGCCGCGTCAGCACCGCGGCGTCGTCCTCGAGGCCGGCGCCGAGCAGGGTGCGGGCCTGGGAGTCGGTCATGGCCAGGACGACCGCGCGGGCGGGACGCTCGTCGACGCGCAGGCCGTCCTCGGCGAGCCGGACGTCGGCCACGGCGGCCTGCTCGACCTCCAGCGGCGCGGCGAGGTCCTCCACGAGGCTGCGCAGCCCGGCGGCCGCGCCCCAGCGCATCGGGCCGGTCTTGGTGGTGGCCGGCGCGCCGGGCTCGAGCACCGTGAACGTGTCGGTCCACTCCCGGGCCAGGCCCCGCGCGCGCCAGTCCTCGACGACGGCGGCGAACCGCGGGTCGGAGACGGTGAAGTAGGAGGCGCCCATGTCGACCGGACGCTCGTCGAATCGCCGGCTGGCCATCCGGCCGCCGATGCGCCGGCCGCGATCGATCAGGTGCACGGGGACGCCGGCCGCCTGGAGGGCGCGGGCGCAGGCGACGCCGGAGATCCCGGCGCCGACGACGATGACGGGGGAGTCCGGAGCGCTCTGCATGGCGCGAGTCTCCCAGGCCGGTCGCCCCCGGCCGGAGTCCGTCCGGGGGAGCCCGGAGGATCCCGGGACCCAGTCACGTGACACTCGAACGTGTGTTCTAATTCAGGGGTGGGCGCGTCGGACCGGTTCCTCTTCCAGGCCATCGACCCGCAGCCGGTGTGGATCGACCTGCGGGGCAGTCTCGGTCACGGCCCCGTGCACCTCGGCGTGCTGGTGGAGTGGCGGCGCCGTGAGCGGCCCGGCAGGCCCCCGGAGTGGGAGGGGCTGGTGGCCTGGGCCTCCGGCGGGGGCGAGCTGCCGTGGGCGCTGGCGATGCGCTGGGTGCCCGCGCCCGAGCTGCGTCCGGTCGACCTGCAGATGCCGGCCGACCTCGCCGCCCGTCCGGGGCGGCCGCCCGACCCGCGCCGCAACCTGCCCGGGGCCGGCATCGGCGGGGGCCGCCTCAGGGACGACCGAGCACCCGGTCGCGGAGCTCCGCGATCTCGGTGAGCGCCTCGGGCGCGGTGAGCGCCCCCGCGGCGGCGGCGTCCTCGGGGCTCGCGCCCCGCAGGATCCGCTTCACCGGCACCTCGAGCTTCTTGCCCGACAGCGTGCGCGGCAGTGCGCTGACGGCCAGCACGTCGTCGGGCACGTGTCGCGGGGAGAGCCGCGAGCGCAGCGCGCCGGCGATCTCGCGTCGCAGGTCGTCGTCGAGCTCCACGTCGGGCTCGAGCACCACCAGCAGGATCAGTCGGCCCGCGCCGCCCTCGTCGTCCTCGAGGTGCACGACGAGGCTGTCGCGCACGCTCGGCAGCGCCTCGACGACGGTGTAGAACTCCGCGGTGCCCAGCCGCACCCCGCCGCGGTTGAGGGTGGCGTCGCTGCGGCCGGTGATGACGCAGCTGCCGCGCTCGGTGATCGTGATCCAGTCGCCGTGGCGCCACACGCCGGGGATGTCGGCGAAGTAGGCCGCCCGGTAGCGCTCGCCGTCCTCGTCGCCCCAGAAGCCCACCGGCATCGAGGGCATCGGCGAGGTGATCACCAGCTCCCCGAGGCTGCCGCGCACCGGACGCCGCTGCTCGTCGAAGGCCTCCACGGCGCAGCCCAGCAGCCGGCAGGAGATCTCGCCGCGCCACACCGGCACGGTCGGTGCGCCGCCGACGAACCCCGAGCAGACGTCGGTGCCGCCGCTCACCGAGGCGATGTGCACGCCCGGCGCCACGGCCTCGTGGATCCAGTCGAAGCCCTCCGGCGGCAGCGGTGCGCCGGTGGAGCCCACCTGACGCAGCGCGCCGAGGTCGACCTCGTCGGCCGGACGCAGACCCTCCTTGCGGCAGGCCATGAGGAACGGCGCGCTCGTGCCGAACACGGTGACCCGCTGGCGCTCGACCACGCGCCACATCGCGCCGAGGTCGGGGTGACCGGGGTCGCCGTCGACCAGCACGATCGTGGCGCCGACCAGCAGCCCGGAGACCAGGTAGTTCCACATCATCCAGCCGGTGGTGGAGAACCAGCAGAACCGGTCGTCCGGGCCGAGGTCGTGGTGCAGGCCCAGCACCTTCGCGTGCTCGAGGGCGATGCCGCCGTGGCCGTGGACGATCGGCTTCGGCAGGCCGGTCGTGCCCGAGGAGAACAGCACGTAGAGCGGGTGGGAGAACGGCAGCGGCTCGAACTCCAGCGATCCACCCTCGTCGTCCCCGCCGAGGAGCTGCTGCCAGGTCCAGGCGCCCTCGGGGGCGGAGGCGTCGGCGTCGAGGTAGGGCAGCCACACGGTGGTGCGCAGCGACGGGAGGCTGCGACGGATCTCGGCCACCTCCTCGGCGCGGTCGATCGCCTTGCGGCCGTACTGGTAGCCGTCGACGGCGAGCAGCAGCGTCGGCTCGATCTGCTGCCAGCGGTCGATGACGCTCTGGGTGCCGAACTCCGGGGCGCAGGAGGAGAACACCGCGCCGAGGCTCGCCGCGGCCAGCAGCAGCACGACGGTCTCGGGGATGTTCGGCGCGTACGCCGCCACGCGATCGCCGCGGCCGACGCCGGCGCGCACGAGCCCGGCGCGGGCGCGGGCCACCTGCTCGCGCAGCTCGGCGGCGGTCAGGCGCACCTCGTCGCGGCTCTGCGACTCCGCCACCACGACGACGTCGTCGTCGGCTCGGCCGGGCAGGGCCAGCACGGCCTCGGCGTAGTTGACCTGCAGGTCGGGGAACCAGCGGGCGCCGGGCATGCTCGCCTCGGCCAGCGCGGGGGAGTCGGCGCCCCGTCCGGGCAGGCCCATCTCGCGCCAGGTCTCACGCCAGAAGGCGTCGGGCTCGGTCACCGACCAGGCGTGCAGGGCGGCGTACTCGCGCTCCGCCTCGGGCCCCACGAGGCCCTCGGCGTGGAGTCGCGCGGCGAAGCGCTCGAGTCGCGTCGTGCCGTCCAGCGGCGGGCTCCACAGGACCTCCGGGCTGCTCATGCCGGGAGTGTGTCACGCCCTCCGCGGAGGTCCTCCCAGGCCCGGGCCGGGACGCCGAGCTCGCGCATCCGCAGCGTGTAGGTGCGGTGGAACCGCTGCGACTCGCCGTAGCGGCCCAGTCGCCACAGCGTGCTGATCGCGGTCTCGTAGGTGGGCTCGTCGTAGGGGTCCATCGCCAGCAGACGGGCCACCCACGGCACCACGGCGGCCGGGTCGGAGCCGCGCGCGTGCCGCTCGACGAGGGCGTCGACCAGCGCGCGGCCGGTGGTCTCGACGTCGTCCTGCAGGTCGGCGCTCCACTCCTGCGCGGCCTCGGCCTCGAGCACCTCGCCGGTGTGCAGGGCGGCGGCCGCCTCGAGGAGCCGCACGGCGTCGGGGGCGTCGGCGCGGTGCGCCTCGAGCGCCGCGCGGGCGGCCTGCTGGAACTCCACGACGTCGACGGAGACGTGGTCGAGGTCGAGGCACAGGTGGTCGCGCCCGGCCTGCAGGTAGTGGTCGGAGCCGTGGAGGCGGTCGGGGTCGAGGGTCGAGCGCAGGTGCGAGAGCGCCACGGAGAGCCGGTTGCCGATGTCGGAGGCCTCGGGCCACAGCAGGGCGCCCAGCGCGGCCCGGCTGATGCCCTGCGGCCCGCGTCCGGCCAGCACCGCCAGCACGTCGCGGGCCTTGCGGGAGGGCCACTCGCTCGCCGCCACCGGCACGCCATGGCGGTGCACGACGAGGCGGCCGAGCACCTGCACGCGGACGCCGGGGGCCGGACGTCGCGAGCGCACCGCCTGCACGGGGCCGGCGATCCGGGCGGCGTCGTCGTGCACGCCGAGCACGACGAGCCGCTCGCGCGCCAGGCGGGTGCGCAGTGGATCGCGGGCCAGCTCGGCCTGCACCAGCTCGGCCACCGCGGTGGTGAGGGGAGCCCGCAGCCGGGTGCCGATGTCGACGGCCTCCCGCGGGCGCGGGTCGTCGGCGGAGGGCTCGTCCTCGGCGAGCGTCGCGAGCAGCAGCGCCTCGGCCAGGCGGGGCAGGTCGCGGTGGCGTCCGGCCTCCTCGACGGCGGTCGCCGCGTGGGCGCGGGCCCGCTGGGCCTCGCCGCGCTGCAGGACGACCCAGCCCGCCGCGAGGTGCTGCCCGGCGCCGCCGACGGCGCCCGAGCGCGCCAGGAGGCGGGTCAGCACGATCTCGGTCTCGTGCGGGTCCTCGGCCGCGACGACGCGCGCCAGGCCGGCCAGCGCCGGCACCAGGGTCTGGACGTCGTCCTGCGCCTCGGCCTGCCGCACGGCCTCGCGGTAGGCCAGTGCCGCCTGGGTGGCGTTGCCGCGGGCGGCCTGGACGTCGGCCAGCAGCTGCCAGGCGGCAGCGGCGCTGGGGGAGCCGACGGCGGTCCACAGGGTGCGGGCGGCCTCGACCTCCAGCAGCGCCTCGTCGAGACGCCCCTGCCCGGCCATCGCCTCGGCCAGGTTGTGGCGCAGCACGGCCAGCCCGGAGTGGTGGCCGGTGACGTCGTTGACGGCCAGGCCGGCGGCGAGCAGCTCGGCGGCCTCGGCGAAGCGCCCCTCCTCGAGGGCCGCGGAGCCGAGGTTGTTGAGGATGCGCTCCTCGCTGAGCCGGTCGCCCACCTCGCGGGCGCAGGTCATCGCCCGGTCGTAGGCGCGCGCGTTGGCGTCACGGTCGCCGGCGATCGCGGCCAGGAGGGCCTGGGAGACCCAGGTGAAGGCGCCCGCGGCGGGGTCGTCGCCGGCCAGGGCGTGCGCCTCGGCGGCATGGACGCGGCAGGTGGCCTCGTCGCCGCGGTTCCAGGCGGTGGCCGCGCGCATCGCCGCGACGCGGGCGCGGTCGGCGTCGAGGGCTCCGGCGTCGCACGCGCCGGCCTCGGCCACGGCGCGGGCGTCCTGGAGCTGGCCGAGGTGGTGCAGGCCGTAGGCGCAGCGCCAGGCGAGGGCCGCGGGCAGCCCGCCGTCGTCGCGCCGGGCCGACGCCACCACGCGCATCCAGTCCTCGGCCAGGAGGCGGGCGATCATCTCATCGCCCCGCCGCTCCCACGTCGCGGCGCCGTCGGGACGCAGCGCAGCCCCGATCACCTCGTCGGCGAGATCGGCCGAGAGGGCGGCGTAGCCGGGGGTGACCGCGAGCGTCATCGCCCGACGGCTCCGCGCAGGCTGGGGGAACGGCCCGTCATGGCTCGGAGTCTAGGGACCGCAGGCCGCCCGCGGACGGGGTTCCGCAGGTCGGCGCGGGCCTGCCGCCACGGTGTCGGACCGGCCCCCTAGGGTCGGACGCGATGGACCACTACGACGACGCCGACCGCGCCCGCCTGGTGCCCGAGCCCCCGAAGCGGGTGGAGGCGCCCGAGCGCCGTCCCTTCGAGCGCGATCGCGCCCGCGTGGTGCACGCCGCGGCCTCGCGGCGGCTGGCGGCCAAGACCCAGGTCGTCGGCCCGCAGAGCGACGACTTCGTCCGCAACCGCCTCACCCACAGCCTCGAGGTCGCCCAGGTGGCGCGCGACCTCTCCCGCGCCCTCGGCTGCGACCCCGACATCGCCGAGACCGCCGCCCTGGCCCACGACCTCGGCCACCCGCCGTTCGGCCACAACGGCGAGCGGGTGCTGGCCGCGCTCGGCGAGCCCTGCGGCGGCTTCGAGGGCAACGCCCAGACCCTGCGGCTGCTCACGCGCCTGGAGGCCAAGAGCCTCGACGCCGAGGGCCGCTCGGTGGGCCTCAACCTCACCCGCGCCACCCTCGACGCCTGCACCAAGTACCCCTGGACGCGCGGGGCCGAGGGCCCCACGGCCGCGAAGTTCGGCGCCTACGCCGACGACCTCCCCGTCTTCACGTGGCTCCGCGAGGGCGCGCCCTCCGGCCCGTGGGCCGGACGCCCGGCCCGCCGCTGCCTGGAGGCGCAGGTGATGGACCTCGCCGACGACGTCGCCTACAGCGTCCACGACGTCGAGGACGGCGTCGTCGCGGGCCGGCTCTCCCTGCACGACCTCGACACCTCCGCCGTGTGGGCGACGCTGCGCGGGTGGCGCCTGATCGACGAGGGCGTCCACGGCGCCGTCGACGACGCCGAGCTCGACGACGTCCTCGCGGGCCTGCGCCGCGTCGGCGGCTGGCCCACCGCTCCGCACGACGGCTCACGCCGCTCCCAGGCGGCGCTGAAGAACCTCACCAGCGACCTCATCGGCCGGTTCTGCGGCGCCGTGCAGTCGGCCACCGCGCAGGTCGCCGACGGGCCGCTGGTGCGCTATCGCGCCGACCTCGTCGTCCCCGAGCGCACGCTGCTCGAGATCGCCGTGCTCAAGGCGATCGCCGCCCACTACGTCATGCAGGCCGACGACCGGCTGGCCGAGATGGAGCGCCAGCGCACCCTGCTGGCCGAGCTCGTCGAGGTGCTGCGCGAACGCGGCCCCGACGCCCTCGACCGGCCCTTCGCCGACGACTGGCACGAGGCCGTCGACGACGCCGCCCGGCTCCGCGTCGTCCTCGACCAGGTCGCCTCGCTCACCGACGTCACGGCCGTCTCGTGGCATGCGCGGTTGTGCGGCGCGGCAGGCTGAGCGCATGAGCATCTCGGAGAGCCCCCTGGTCTGGCTGCCGTTCGACCCCAGCGAGCTCGGCGAGCCGCCGGCCGGGCTGCGCTACGAGGTCGTCGACCCCACCGAGCACGTGCCCGACTCCGTCGCCGACGTCGCCTTCTACGTCGCGCCCTATCGGATGGACCCCTCGGTCGGCGAGGTCATGGAGCGCATGGACTCGCTGCGGGCCGTGCAGCTGCTCACCGCCGGCGTCGACCACGTCCGCGGCCGGGTGCCCGAGGGCGTCGCCCTGTGCAACGGGCGCGGCATCCACGACGCCTCCACCGCCGAGCTCGCGCTCACGCTGATCCTCGCCTCGCTGCGCGGCGTCCCCGGCTTCGTCCGTGCGCAGGACCGCGCCGCCTGGGAGCCGCACTGGCGCCCGTCGCTGGCCGACCGCACCGTGCTGCTGGTCGGGCACGGCTCCATCGGCCAGGCCATCGAGGCCCGGCTGGCGCCCTTCGAGACCACCGTCGTGCGGGTCGCGCGCACCGCGCGCGAGGGCGTCCACGCGCTCGAGGAGCTGCCCGATCTGCTGCCCGAGGCCGACGTCGTCGTCCTCATCGTGCCGCTCACCGAGCAGACCCGCGGCCTCGTCGACGCCGCGTTCCTGGGCCGGATGCGCCGCGGCGCCCTGCTGGTGAACCTCGCGCGCGGGCCCGTCGTGGTCACCGACGACCTCGTCGAGGCGCTCCACGCGGGGCGGGTCACCGCCGCGCTCGACGTCGTCGATCCCGAGCCGCTGCCGGCCGACAGCCCGCTGTGGTCGGCTCCCGGTCTGCTGGTCTCCCCGCACGTCGGCGGGGCCAGCAGCGCGATGTGGCCGCGGGCCCGCCGGCTGGTCGCAGCGCAGCTGCGGCGCTTCGCGGCGGGGGAGCCTCTCCACAACGTGATGACCGGCGACTACTGAGTGGGTCCGCGACCGTAGGATCGCGCTCGTGGCCGGCCGCATCCGAGAGCAGAGCATCGCGGAGGTGCGCGAGAAGGCCCGCATCGACGAGGTCGTCGCGCAGTACGTCACCCTGCGCAACGCCGGCGGCGGCTCGATGAAGGGCCTGTGCCCCTTCCACGACGAGAAGTCGCCGTCCTTCCACGTGACGCCCAGCCGCGGCTTCTACCACTGCTTCGGCTGCCAGGCCGGCGGCGACGTCATCAACTTCGTCATGGAGATCGGCGGCCTCTCCTTCGCCGAGGCCGTCGAGCAGCTGGCCGACAAGGCCGGCGTGGTGCTCGAGCGCGACGAGAACGACGACGACCGCGATCGTCCGCGCGGCCCGGGCCGCAGCCGGCTGGTCGACGCCCACCGTCAGGCCCAGGAGTTCTACGCCGAGCACCTCGGCGGGCCCGACGCCCTCGTGGCTCGCCAGTTCCTCGCCGAGCGCGGCTTCGACCAGGCCGCCGCCCTGCACTTCGGAGTCGGCTTCTCCCCGCGCGACGGCGAGGCGCTCACGCGCCACCTGCGCGGCCGCGGCTTCAGCACCGACGAGCTCGTGGCCGCCGGCCTCACCGCCGTCGGCCGCTCGGCCTACGACAAGTTCCGGGGGCGCCTCATGTGGCCCATCCGCGAGGCCACCGGCGACACCATCGGCTTCGGCGCGCGGCGGATCTTCGACGACGACCGCATCGAGGCGAAGTACCTCAACACCGCCGAGACCACGATCTACAAGAAGAGCCACGTGCTCTACGGCATCGACCTCGCCCGGCGCGAGATCGCCCGCGGTGCGCAGGCGGTCATCGTCGAGGGCTACACCGACGTCATGGCCTGCCACCTCGCCGGCATCACCACCGCGGTCGCCACCTGCGGCACCGCCTTCGGCGACGACCACGCCCGGGTGCTGCGCCGCTTCCTCCACGACAAGGACGAGTTCCGCGGCGAGGTCATCTTCACCTTCGACGGCGACGCCGCCGGCCAGAAGGCCGCGATGCGCGCCTTCGGCGGCGACCAGAACTTCGTCTCCCAGACTTACGTGGCGGTCGCCCCGAGCGGCCTGGACCCCTGCGACCTGCGCCTGCAGCAGGGCGACGAGGCCGTCCGCGAGCTCGTCGCCGGCCGGGTGCCGCTGTACCGCTTCGTGCTGGCCAACGTCGTGGGCCGCCACGACCTCGACCGCGCCGACGGCCGCATCGACGCCCTGCGCGAGGGGGCGCGCCTGGTCTCCAGCGTCCGCGACCGCTCGAAGGTCGACGCCTTCGCCCGCGAGCTGGCCCAGCTCGTCGGCGTCGACCCCGACCAGGCCAGCGCCGAGGTGCGTCGCGCGGCCGCCCGCAACGCCCGGGGCGAGTCCGCGGCGCCGCCCCGCCGGCAGGCGCCCTCGCCGACCGCCGCGCCTGGGGAGGGCCAGGAGCCGCCCCGCCAGCTGCCCGACCTGCGCGACCCTCGCTTCGCCCTCGAGCGCGAGACCCTCAAGCTGGTGCTCCAGCACCCGATGGCCATCGGCCGCAGCACCGCCGAGATCGGCCCGCAGGACTTCACCCACCCGATCTACCGCGCCGTCTGGGAGCTCGTGGCCGCCGCCGGCGGGCCGGCCGCCGGATCGGGCGACGCCGCCTGGGCCGGCCGGGTCCGCGACGCCGCCACGGAGCCGCTCGTCGCCTCGGCGGTCTCCGCGCTGGCCGTCGAGCCGCTGCTCACCGCCCGCGATCCCGACGCCGGCTACGTCGCCGTCCACGTCTTCCGGCTGCTCGAGCTCACCGCCCAGCGTCGCATCGCCGACGTGAAGTCGCGGCTGCAGCGCACCAACCCCGTCGACGACCCCGACGGCTACCAGCGGATGTTCGCCGAGCTGGCCACCCTCGAGCAGCACCGGCGGGGATTGCGCGACCGGATCGTGGGGCCCGCGTGAGCCGGCTGTTCGGTCGCTCGACCGGCCCCGACCTCACCGCCCTGGCCATCGCCGCGGGGGAGCGGGCGCTGGCCTCCGCGCCCACCCGCGACGGCGGCGTCGTGGCCGGCACGCTGCGCGCGCTCTACGTCCCCGGCCCCGGGCGGGTGGCCTGGGAGGAGGTCGACGAGGCCGGCTGGGACGCCGAGGAGGAGCGGCTCACCGTCCGCACCACCGACGACCGCACCCTCGTCCTCGACCTCGTCGACGCCACCCGCCTGCTGCAGCTGGTGCGCGAGCGGGTCACCGCCTCGGTGGTCCTGCAGCGGCACGTGCCGATCTCCGGGCGCCTGGGCGTGCGGGTGGCCGTGCGCCGCCGCGGCGACGGCTCCCTGGTGCTCACCGACGTCCTCGACGCCGGTCTCGACCCCGACCGCCCCGCGGTCCGGGAGGCCGTCGCGCGGGCCCGTGCGGATCTCGCCGGTGAGCTCGGCCTGGACCCCTGACCCGGGGCCGTCATCGGGGGCCACCCCGATTTCTGGCCGGACGCCGGTCTTGGTACGGTACTCACCGCTCCTGAAGCGATCCCCTGTAGCTCAACTGGCAGAGCATGCGACTGTTAATCGCAGGGTTGTTGGTTCGAGTCCAACCGGGGGAGCAGAGGACGGAAGGCCCGACCAGATGGTCGGGCCTTCGTCGTTCTCCGGGGCGTTCCTCGAGTCGGTGACCGGGGCTCGGACGCCGGAGGGGGCCCCGCGCCGCAGCGCGAGACCCCCTCCGAGGCGGGCACGACGTCAGGCGTCGCCGCCCTCCTGCTTGCGGTCGGCGACCGCGGTGGGGTCGTCGATGCGGTACTGGTCGAAGGCCTTCTGCACCAGCGCGGGGTCGATCTCGCCGGCGTCCGCGAGCGCCTGGAGCGTGCGGACGACGACCGACTCGGCGTCGATGTGGAAGAACCGGCGGGCGGCGGGGCGGGTGTCGGCGAAGCCGAACCCGTCGGCCCCCAGGACGCAGTAGTCGCCGGGCACCCAGCGGGCGATCTGCATCGGGACGGCCGTCATGTAGTCCGAGACGGCGACGAACGGACCGCCGGCGCCCTGGAGCTTGTCGGTGACGTACGCCGTGCGCGGGGTGTCGCTGGGGTGGAGCAGGTTGTGCTCCTCCGCGGCGACGGCGTCACGGGCCAGCTCGTTCCACGAGGTGACCGACCAGGTGTCGGCGGCGACGCCCCACTCCTCGCGGAGCAGGCGCGCGGCCTCCTTGATCCACGGGTAGGCGACGCCGGAGGCCAGCAGCTGCACGCGCGGGCCCTCGTTGTCGGCCACCGAGACGCGGTGTACGCCGCGCAGGATGCCCTCGACGTCGACGTCGGCCGGCTCCGCGGGCTGCTCGACCGGCTCGTTGTAGACGGTGAGGTAGTAGATGACGTCCTCGCCGTGCGGGTGCTCCTCGGTGGAGCCGTACATGCGCTCCAGGCCGGCGCGCATGACGTGGCCGACCTCGTAGGCGAACGCGGGGTCGTAGTGCACGATCGCCGGGTTCGAGGCCGCCAGCAGCGGGGAGTGGCCGTCGGCGTGCTGGAGGCCCTCGCCGGTGAGCGTGGTGCGTCCGGCCGTGGCGCCGACGAGGAAGCCGCGGGCGAGCTGGTCGGCCATGGCCCAGATGGAGTCGCCGGTGCGCTGGAACCCGAACATCGAGTAGAAGATGTAGAACGGGATCATGTGCTCGCCGTGCGTGGAGTACGCCGAGCCCGCGGCCGTGGCCGAGGCCATCGCGCCGGCCTCGGAGATGCCCTCGTGGAGCATCTGGCCCGAGGCGGACTCCTTGTAGCTGAGCAGCAGCTTGCGGTCGACGGAGTCGTAGAGCTGGCCCTGCGGGTTGTAGACCTTGGCGCTCGGGAACATCGAGTCCATGCCGAAGGTGCGGTACTCATCGGGCGCGATCGGGACGATGCGCGCGCCGATGCCGGGGTCCTTCATCCAGTCCTTGAGCAGGCGCACGGCCGCCATGGTGGTGGCGATCTTGTGCTTGCCGCCGCCCTGCTTGAGCTCGGAGTAGACGGCGTCGCCGGGCAGCTTGAGCGGCTGGGCGCGCACGACGCGGCGCGGCAGCGAGCCGCCGAGCTGGGCGCGGCGCTCGAGCATGTACTCGATCTCGGGGGACTTCTCGCCGGGGTGGAAGAACGGCGCGGTGCCGGTCTCCTCGTAGGCCCGGGCGAGGTCGCGGTCCGAGAGCGGCAGGTAGAGCCGGTCGCGGAACTTGCGCAGGTCGTCCTGGGTGAGCTTCTTCATCTGGTGGGTGGCGTTCTTGCCCTCGAGGGCGTCGATCGTCCAGCCCTTGATGGTCTTGGCCAGGATCACCGTCGGCTGCCCCACGTGCTTGGTGGCGGCGTCGAAGGCGGCGTAGACCTTGCGGTAGTCGTGACCACCGCGCGGCAGCTTGGAGATCTGGCCGTCGCTCATGTGCTCGACCATCGCGCGCAGGCGCGGGTCGGAGCCGAAGAAGTGGTCGCGGACGTAGGCGCCGTCCTCGGTGCTGTAGGTCTGGAACTGGCCGTCCGGGGTGGTGTTCATCCGGTTGACCAGGACGCCGTCGACGTCGCGGGCCAGCAGCGGGTCCCACTCACGGCCCCACACGACCTTGATGACGTTCCAGCCCGCGCCGCGGAAGTTGGCCTCGAGCTCCTGGATGATCTTGCCGTTGCCGGTGACCGGCCCGTCGAGCTGCTGCAGGTTGCAGTTGATGACCCAGGTGAGGTTGTCGAGCTCCTCGCGGGCGGCGATGCGGATCGCGCCCAGCGACTCGGGCTCGGCCATCTCGCCGTCGCCGAGGAAGGCCCACACGCGCTGCTGGGAGGTGTCCTTGACGCCGCGGTTCTGCAGGTAGCGGTTGAACCGCGCCTGGTAGATCGAGTTGAGGCCGGTCAGGCCCATGGAGACGGTCGGGAACTCCCAGAACTCCGGCATCAGCCGCGGGTGCGGGTAGGAGGAGAGGCCGGCGCCGGGGCCGTGCTGGACCTCCTGGCGGAACCGGTAGAGCTGCTCCTCGGAGAGCCGGCCCTCGAGGAAGGCGCGGGCGTAGATGCCCGGCGACGCGTGGCCCTGGATGTAGACCTGGTCACCGCCGCCCTCGTGGTCCTTGCCGCGGAAGAAGTGGTTGAAGCCGACCTCGTAGAGGCTCGCGGAGGACTGGTAGGTGGCGATGTGGCCGCCGACCTCCAGGCCCTTGCGGTTCGCGCTGGAGACCATGACGGCGGCGTTCCAGCGGATGAACGCGCGGATGCGGCGCTCGACCTCCTCGTCACCGGGGAACCACGGCTCGCGCTCCGGCGGGATGGAGTTGATGTAGTCGGTGCTGCGCAGCGCCGGCACGCCGACCTGCATCTCGCGGGCCCGCTCGAGCAGGCGCAGCATCAGGTAGCGCGCTCGGGAGCGGCCACGGTCGGCGATCAGCGAGTCGAACGAGTCCAGCCAGTCGTGGGTCTCGTCCGGGTCGATGTCGGGCAGCTGGGTGGGCAGTCCCTCGTGGATGACCGACGGGGTGCCGCCGGTGCGAGTCGTGCCTGAAGGCGTGGTGGTTTCCTCGGTCACACCCTCATCGTGGCACGCGAATCCGCGCTGAGGAATCTACCCGCGAGTACGTCCGGAGGGGTGCGGGACGCGGGTCCGCCAGGCTCACCGGAGTGCGGTCCACGACGTCCGATATGCCGCTCGCCGGAGCCCTCCCGGGGCGCCTCAGGGACGCCCTGATCGGACCCTCGACGGTCGCGACCTGCGGTTTCTCCGGGGCACTCGGGCCGGCAGAAGATGTCAGGGACCTGTGCGAAGAGGTTGCGCGGCCCTCGCACATCCGCTGGACTACTCACCACCCGGGAGCGACCCGGGCCAGAGCATGAGCATCAGGAGGAACCCTTGAGCGCGACCGCGGGTGGCGGGTCCACCCAGACCGGCACGGCCGGTGACACCACCGGTGACGCAGCAGCCGCCGGGCCGGCCGCCCGGCTCGGGTTCGCCCCGGGCCAGGTCGTCCAGGAGCTCGGCTGGGACGAGGACACCGACGACGCCCTGAGGGTCTCGATCGAGGACCTCATCGACGCCGACATGGTGGACGGCGACTACGGCAACGTCGTCGACGCCGTGCTGCTGTGGTGGCGCGAGGAGGACGGCGACCTCGTCGACGGCCTCGTCGACTCCCTCACCGACCTCGTCGGCGGCGGGTCCATCTGGCTGCTGACGCCGAAGGTCGGTCGTCCCGGCGCCGTCGACCCCGCCGACATCGCCGAGGCCGCGCCCATCGCGGGCCTCTCGCAGACCACCACCGCCTCGGTGAGCAAGGACTGGTCGGCCACCCGCCTGGTCGCGCCGAAGTCCGTCTCCTGAGAGGGCCCGTGCGGCCGCGGACCGTCCCGCGCGTCGAGGCCGGCGTCGAGGCCGGCCTCGAGGTGAGCATCGCGACGTCCACCGGCGGTGGTCGGGGGTGCGTCCCGACCACCCGTGCGGGCTAGAGTCCACCCGTGCTGAACAAGCTCGTCTCCGGCGCCTCCGCGGCCGGCACCAGCCTCAAGGTCCTCTCGCGCGCCGGCATCATCCGGCCGTACTCGCCGCTGGTGCTCGCGCGCCTGGCGCGCACGCTCTCGGACTGGGGCCCCGGCCCCGCCGGCGGCTTCGCCAGCCTCGCGATCCGCGAGCCCGATCGCGTGGGCATCGTCGACGAGCTCGGCGAGGTCACCTTCGGCCAGATGCAGGCCCGCTCCAACGCGCTGGCCCGCGCGTTCGCCGCGATGGGCGTCGGCGAGGGCGACGGCGTCGCGATCATGGCCCGCAACCACCGCGGCTTCATCGACGCCACCAACGCCGCCGCCAAGCTGGGCGCCGACATCCTCTACCTCAACACCGCCTTCGCCGGCCCGCAGCTGCGCGAGGTGCTCGAGCGCGACCAGCCGTCCGTGCTGGTCTACGACGAGGAGTTCGACGGCCTGGTGGGGGAGTCCTCGGTCGCGCAGCGCGTCCTGGCCTGGACCGACACCGACGACCACGGCCTGCCGACCCTCGAGGGCCTCATCGCCGCGCACGACCCCGCCGACCTGACGCCGCCGCAGCGGCACGCGCGCATCGTCATCCTCACCTCCGGCACCACCGGCACGCCCAAGGGCGCCCCGCGCAGCGAGGCCGGCGTCGAGGCGGCGGTCTCGCTGCTCTCCGGCCTGCCGCTGCGCTACGGCTGGCGCACCCACATCGCCGCGCCGCTGTTCCACACCTGGGGCTTCGGCCACCTGGCCCTCTCGATGCTGCTCGGGTCCACGATCGTGCTGCGGCGCCGCTTCGACCCCGAGTCGGCGCTGGCCGTGCTGGAGCAGGAGCGCTGCTCCTCCTTCGTGGTCATCCCGGTCATGCTCCAGCGCATCCTGGCGCTGCCGGCCGACACCCTCGACCGTCACGACCTGTCCTCGGTCGAGGTCGTCGCCTCCTCCGGCTCGGCCCTGCCCGGCGACCTCGCGCTCACCTGGATGGACCAGTTCGGCGACAACCTCTACTCCACCTACGGCTCCACCGAGGTCGCCTACGCCGCCATCGCCGGCCCGGGCGACCTGCGTGCCGCGCCGAGCACCGCCGGGCACCCGCCGTACGCCACGATCGTCAAGATCCTCGACGAGCAGGGCCGCGAGGTTCCGGCCGGCCAGCCCGGCCGGATCTTCGTCGGCAACGGCCTGCTCTTCGAGGGCTACACCGGCGGCGGCAGCAAGGAGGTCGTCGACGGCCTCATGTCCACCGGCGACGTCGGCCGCTTCGGCGCCGACGGCCGCCTCTACGTCGAGGGCCGCGACGACGAGATGATCGTCTCCGGCGGCGAGAACGTCTTCCCCAAGGAGGTCGAGGACTGCATCGCGCGTCACGACGCGGTCGTCGAGGTCGCCGCCATCGGCGTCGAGGACCCCGACTTCGGCAAGCGGCTGCGCGCCTTCGTCGTCGTGCGTCCGGGGGAGAGCCTCTCCGACGACGACGTGCGCACCTGGGTCAAGGACAACCTGGCGCGCTACAAGGTGCCGCGCGACGTCGTCTTCCTCGACGAGCTGCCCCGCAACGCCACCGGCAAGGTCCTCAAGCGGGAGCTGACCTCCTCGTGACCCGACCCGATGCGCCGACCGGCGCCCCGGCCGAGGCCGGTCTGGTGCTCGGCGGGCCGGCGCCGGACTTCACCCTGCGCGACCAGTTCGGCCAGGACGTCACGCTCTCGGACTACCGCGGCACCAAGGCCGTCGCGCTGCTCTTCTACCCCTACGCGTTCTCCGGGGTGTGCACCGGCGAGATGGCCGGCATCCGGCAGCGGCTCGACGAGTTCGTCACCTTCGACACCGAGGTGCTCGCGATCTCGTGCGACCCGATGTTCGCGCTGCGCGCCTTCGCCGATGCCGACGGCCTGAACTTCCCGCTGCTCTCCGACTTCTGGCCGCACGGCGAGGTCGCCCGGGCCTACGACGTCTTCGACGAGCGCACCGGCGCCCCGCGCCGCTCCTCCTACGTCGTCGACAAGGAGGGCATGCTCCGCTGGTCGGTGCACAACGCGATGCCCGAGGGCCGCGACCTCGACGAGCACCTGCGTCAGCTCGCGGCGGTCGTCTAGCCCGCTTGGTCCAGGATCCGGACATCTCCCCGGTGTTTCGGCCGTTCGCCGGACAGCCCTTGGGCGCCCCCGTAGTGTTCTTCTTGCCGGACCGCTGGTGACCCGAGACGCCAGCGGTCCGGCTCTTCGCTTCTCCAGCCCGTGATGCCGCCGGGCGAGCAGCGGCCCCGCTTGGCTAGGCTGAGCGCCGCCTCGGACCCGGCGTCCGCGGTCGAGGGCGTATAGCTCAGCGGTAGAGCTCTGGTCTTACAAACCAGCGGTCGGGGGTTCGAATCCCTCTGCGCCCACCGTCTCCTCCAGGCACCCGATCGGATGAGGTGCCGCCCTTCCCATCCGATGGGCCGTCGGCGTCGAATGCGTTGTGGCGTGGATCACCACGTCCATCGGGAGCCGTCGCGACGCGGCGGCCGGAAGGAGCGTCATGAGCGAGACCAGCAGGAGAGGACTGATCGCGATGACCGGGGCCGGTGCGGCCGCCGGAGCGATCAGCCTGACGGCGGGACGGGCCAGCGCGGCGACCGCCGTTCCCCGCGCCGACCGGGCCACCGAGCCCGTCGTCGCGATCATCGACGACGCCAGCGCGGACCGCGTCCGGCTGCACGTGGGCGAGCGCGAGGTCGTGCTGCGCGACCGCGACCTCGTCACCCGCATCCTCAACGCGGCGGGAGGTCGCTGATGTCCTCGCACCGCGAAGCCCCGGAGATCTCCAAGGACCCCGTCGCCGACAGCACGGACGTCTACGCGTTCGTCAGCCCTGACCGGCCGTCGTTCGTCACGATCATCGCCAACTTCATCCCCCTCCAGAAGCCCGACAGCGGTCCCAACTTCTTCGAGTTCGGCGACGACGTCCTCTACGAGATCCACATCGCCAACCGTCCCGGCGCCCAGGCCAACCTGACCTACCAGTTCCGGTTCAGCACGAAGGTGCGCAACCCCGAGACCTTCCTCTACAACACCGGCCAGATCACCTCGCTCACGAGCACGGCCTGGAACCGTCCGCAGACGTACTCGATCCTGCGTCGCAAGGACGGCAAGAGCTCCTTCGTGGCGCGGGGCCTGCCCTGCCCGCCCGTCAACGTCGGGCCGCGCAGCACCCCGAACTACGCCCAGCTCGCGACGTCGGCCATCGCCAACCTGCCCGGCGGCGCGAAGGCCTTCGCCGGACAGCGGGCCGACGCGTTCTGGGTCGACCTCGGCTCGATCTTCGACCTCGGCGGTCTGCGTCCGCTCAATCAGGCGCACCTGATCCCGCTGGCGAAGATGGACGGCATCAACTCGGTGCAGTCCTACAACGTCCACACCATCGCCGTGCAGGTGCCGATCAGCGAGCTCACCCGCGACGGCACGGTGCCGACCAACCCCGAGTCGAGCGCCTCCACGATCGGCGTGTGGGCCACCGCGAGCCGTCGGGCGTCGCGGGTCTACGACGAGGCCACCGGCACCTACAAGGGCAACGGTCCGTGGAAGCAGGTCTCCCGCCTGGCCAACCCGCTGTTCAACGAGGTCCTCGTCCCGATGGCCCGCAAGGACAAGTGGAACGCCTCGGAGCCCTCCGACGACGCCACCTACGCCAAGTACGTCACCAAGCCCGAGCTCGCCGGTCTGCTGCCGGTGCTCTACCCGGGGGCGTTCCCGAACCTCAAGGCCTACACCAAGGACCGCGCCGACCTCGCCGCGATCCTGCTCACCGGCATCCCGAAGGGCATCGTCCCGGGCTTCGCGAACTACACCGGCAAGACCCAGGCCGACATGCTGCGGCTGAACCTGGCCATCAAGCCGACCGCGAAGGCGAACGTGAGCGAGCTCGGCGTCGTCGGCGGCGACCTCGCCGGGTTCCCGAACGGGCGGCGGCTCGAGGACGACGTCACCACCATCGCGCTGCGTGCGGTGGCCGGAGCGACGATCCCGCTGGTCGACAAGAGCTACACCGTCGACTCCGTCGTCGGGTCGGTGGCCGACGGCTCGTCCTACACCAACTCGCCGCTGCTCGACAGCTTCCCGTACCTCGGGCACCCCGGCGGCGGCTACCAGACGACCCCCGGCACCACCTCGGTGGACCAGGCGTCGTGAGCGCCGCCACCTCCGAGAACCCGTGGGCGGGCCAGGGCTCGGTGCTCCTGGACATCGGGGACGACGTCGGCGCGCTCATCGTGACGACGCCGGCCTCGATGATCGACCAGGAGATCGACATCGACCGCGCCGACGGCCAGCCGATGGCGCACGGGCACGACCACGGTCACGACCATCACGATCACGATGGTCACGACCACGGTCATGATCACGACCACGGGCACGGGCACCACCACCGCCCGCACGTCGCGGTCGTCGCCCGGCCCACGGCGTCGGGCGTCGTCCCGTCGCTGGTCTTCCCCGAGCTCCAGGAGGGGCGCTACCACCTCTTCCACAAGGGGCAGGACGACGTCCTGCTCACCGTGGAGGTCCGCGGGGGAGAGGTCACCACGGCCACCTGGCCGGCCGGCTGATCCCACCGGATCCCATCGGATCCCGCTCGCGCACGACGATCGCGCCCGTCCCCTCGGTTTGGGGCGGGCGCGATCGCTGCGCTAGCGTCCTGCCTCGAAAGGGAGTAGTCCCCAACAGCCGTGTCGACACACTGACCGCCCTGCGGTCCGGTACGGCAGGCCACCGCTCGCGGTGGCGGACGAGACTTTCGACCATGGCACGTGCCCGCACCCGCGGGCACCGACATCGCCTGGTCGAAAGAGTCCCCTCGACAGGCGCTCTCCTCGGCCGGGCACGAGGAGAGGAACCCATGTACGCCTTCCTGTTGAGCACGGCGGTCATCTTCGTGGCCGAGCTCGGCGACAAGTCCCAGCTGATGGCGATGACCTTCGCCGCGCGCTACCGCGCCCGCGACGTGCTGATCGGCATCACGGTGGCGACGGCGGTCGTCCATCTCGCCTCGGTGGGCAT
This sequence comes from Nocardioides sp. B129/18, assembly GCF_055282735.1. Lineage (NCBI taxonomy): Bacteria > Bacillati > Actinomycetota > Actinomycetes > Propionibacteriales > Nocardioidaceae > Nocardioides > Nocardioides sp. B129/18. Next base: position 105,688 of record NZ_JBUZJI010000003.1, read on the forward strand.
CGGCGCGGTGATCGGCGACCAGTTCGCCGACTACCAGGGCGTCATCTCCATCGTCGCCGGCGTCGCGTTCCTCGGCTTCGCGGCCTGGACGCTGCGTGGCGACGAGCTCACCGAGGACGAGGCCGCCAAGGCCCGCAACAGCACGGGCGCGGCGCTGATCGCCGTCGGCGTCGCGTTCTTCCTCGCCGAGCTCGGCGACAAGACGATGCTGGCCACCATCACCCTGGCCACCCAGGAGGGCTGGCTGGGCACCTGGATCGGCTCGACCCTGGGCATGGTCGCCGCGGACGCCCTCGCGATCGTCGTGGGCGCCGTCCTGGGCCGTCGCCTGCCCGAGAAGGTCATCAAGATCGGCGCGGCCGTGCTGTTCGCGCTCTTCGGCGTCGTGCTGATCCTCGACGGGGCTCTCTGAGCGAGCCTCAGGACTCGAAGCGGTAGCCCATGCCGCGCACCGTCGTGATCGCGCCGGAGCCGAGCTTGCGGCGCAGGTAGCCGATGTAGACGTCGACGACGTTGGAGCCGGGGTCGAAGTCGAAGCCCCAGACCCGCTCGAGCAGCTGCTCACGGGTGAGCACCTGGCCGGCGTGCTGCATGAGGTACTCGGCCAGCGCGAACTCGCGGGCCGAGAGGTCCACCGACTGCTCGCCGACGCTGGCCCGGCGCGTGCGCAGGTCGAGCTCCACCGCACCGGCCCGGAGCACCTCCGGGCCGGCGCTGGCGGCCTCGGCCATCCGCAGGCGCAGCCGGATGCGGGCCTGGAGCTCGGCGAAGCGGAAGGGCTTGGCCATGTAGTCGTCGGCGCCGCCGTCGAGGGCCGAGACGGTGTCGGTGACGGAGTCGCGGGCGGTCAGCACGATCACCGGCATCGTCGAGCCGCTGGCCCGCAGCCGCTCCAGCACGGTGTAGCCGTCGATGGTCGGCAGCCCGATGTCGAGGACCATCAGGTCGTGACGCCCGGTGAGGGCCTCGTCGAGACCGGCCTGGCCATCGGGCAGCACCGTCGTCTCGTGGCCGTCGGCGCGCAGCCCCTTGGCCAGGAACGAGGAGATCCTGCTCTCGTCCTCGACGATCAGGATGTGGGCCATGCGAGCTCCTCGATGGTGGGCGGCTCAGGGAAGCGTAGGGGCACCCGGAGCTCGACCAGTGCGCCCCGGGGCACCGCGTCCTCGATGACCACGGTGCCGCCGTGCGCCTCGGCGATCGCGCGGACGATCGAGAGGCCGAGGCCGAAGCCCTCGTCGTCGGCGGTGACGGCGCTGCGGCCGAAGCGCTCCAGCACGGTCGCGCGGTCGGCGGCGGGGATGCCCGGGCCGACGTCGCGCACCCACAGGCGCAGGAGGCCGCCCTCGGTCGCGGAGCCGATGCCGATCACGTCGCCGCGGTCGGTGTGCTTGACGGCGTTGTGGGCCAGCTGGAGGAGCGCCTGGGTGAGGCGCTGGTCGTCGAGCATCGCCGTGACCTCGGCGCGGGCGTCGACGACCCACGTGCGATCGGCCAGCCCCCGCGCCTTGGCCGCGACGGAGTCGGTCATCGCGGCGACGTCGGTGGCGCCGGGCGTGAGGAAGTCGGGACGGTCGGACTTCGCCAGCAGGATGAGCTCGCCCACCAGGCGCGACATCCGGTCGATCTCGTCGAGCAGCAGCGTCCGCGTCTCCTCGACGTCGGCGGGGTCGCCGGCGTCGAGGAGCTCGAGGTGCCCGCGCAGCACGGTGAGCGGGGTGCGCAGCTCGTGGCCGGCGTCGTCGAGGAAGCGACGCTGACCGGCGAAGGACTCCTCCAGCCGCTCCAGCATCGTGTTCACGGTGCGGGTCAGGGCGGTGATGTCGTCGTTGCCGCTGGTCGGGATGCGGCGCGAGAGGTCGGAGTCGGAGATCTCCTCCGCGGTCTGGCGCAGCACGCGCAACGGCGCGAGGAGGCGTCCCGCGGCCCAGCCGGCGATGCCGATGACCAGCAGGAGCGAGAGCAGGGCGACGACGAGGTAGGTGCGCAGGGTCTCGCGCAGGCCCTGCTGCCCGGGCTCGAGGTAGGTGATGATCACCAGGGCGCCGGCCTCGGGATCGGCTCCCGAGGAGACCGCCTGGACGGTGATCCGCGTGCGCCCGTACTCGCCGAGATCGACCTCGGTGGACCCGCCCGCCGGCAGCAGCGCGCGCACGGTGCGGGCCACCTCGGGCGAGCCGGCCTCGTCGGCGCTGCCCGAGGGCGAGGACCGCTGCGCCTGGTCGTCGTACCAGCTGACGAGGATCTCGTCGGGCTCGGGCACGTTGCGCCGCAGGAAGGTGTCGAGCAGGTCGGAGGCGCGCGGGGATCCGTCGACGACCCAGTCGTCGGGGGAGCGCTGGAGCCGGGTGAGCTCCGCGAGCTCCTGGTCGATCTGCTGGGTGGTCTGCTCGTCGATGCGCTCGTGCTCGACGGCGAAGACGATGAGGCCCGCGAGGGTCAGCGTCGCGGTGACCAGGAGCGCGACCACCGCCATGATGCGCACACGCACCGAGAGCAGCGGCAGCCGGCCGCGCAGGCCGCGGGTGCGGCTGCGCGGGCGCGCGCTCGCTGGCATGTCGTCCTCCCTGGCGCCCCGGCCGCCGCCGGCGGCGCGGTCGGTCTGCCCGCGGGGCGTCAGCGTCCGCGACGGTCGCGGCCGCCGTCGTCGCCGTCGTCGCCCCGGTCATGGCCGCGCCCGTGGCCCGACCCGTGACCTGACCCGTGACCTGACCCGTGACCTGACCCGTGACCTGACCCGTGGCCCGACCCGTGGCCCGACCCGTGACCTGACCCGTGACCGGAGTCGTCGTCGGAGTCGTCGGAGCCGCCCTGTCCGGGGCCGGCGCTCAGCTCGGCGCCGGGGACGTCCTCGACCTCGGGGTCGATGTCGCGCACGCCCGAGCCGCGACCGCCGCCGCGGACCGAGCCCACCTGGTCCTCGGCGCCGCGGACCGATCCGCGCGTGCCGTGTGAGCCGCGGGAGCCCTGCGTGCCCGTGGACGAGGAGCGGCTCGCGTCGCCGCTGGAGCCGCGCGAACCCGTGCGCGAGGTGCCGGCGGTGCCGGCGGGCGTCTGGTCGCCGGTGGAGGCGGGTGCGCCGGTCGTGCTGCCGCCGGCGGACGCGGGCGCGTCCGAGCCGGGCGTGGCGGAGGGGGCGGGCGCCCGCGAGGGCGCCGGGCTGCGGGTCGGGGCGAGGGTCGCCGCGGGGTCGAGCTCCTGGCCGATGAGCAGCGGCGGGCGGCTCGGGGGCGTGTCGGCGCCGGCGGTGGTGACCACGCCGGCGACGTACCCGACGAGGGGCAGGGTGAGGCCGAGCATCGCGACGGCGGGCCAGGAGCGGTTCATGGTGTGGCGATCATCTCGCGGCGCCTGCGCGGATGTCATCTCATGAGCGAACTCTCACCGGGGTCCGCTCGGCGCCGCCCGAGCGCCGTCGGGCGCAGGCGGCGACCGGACGGCGATCCCCGAGCCGGGCCGGAGGTGGCGGCCTACGACGGCGGCCTAGGGTGGTCGGCGTCACACGACCCGTCGTAGGAGGGCCCCATGCACGTCCCGTTCAGCGTCACCGACTTCCTCGACCGCGCCGTCGCCGTCTACGGCGATCGCGTCGGCGTCGTCGACGAGCCGATGCAGCCCGCCCCGGCCCTGGGGGGTGCCGCCGAGGGCTCGCTCACCTACGCCGAGCTCGGCGATCTCGCCCGCCGGCACGCCGCTCGCCTCGACCAGCTCGGCATCGGGGTCGGCGAGCGCGTCGCCTACGTCTCCCACAACAGCGCCCGCCTGCTCACCGCCTTCTACGGCGTCGCCGGCTTCGGACGCGTGCTGGTGCCGGTGAACTTCCGCCTGCGTCCCGACGAGGTCTCCTACATCGTCGAGCACTCGGGCGCGCGGATGCTCGTCATCGACCCCGAGCTGGCCGAGGAGCTGGCGGAGGTGAAGGCCGAGATCAAGGTCGTCATCGGGCAGGACGACGCCGACCTCTACGCCGCCCCCGGCGTCGAGCCCGTGCCGTGGGAGCACGACGAGACCGCCACGGCCTGCATCAACTACACCTCCGGCACCACGGCGCGACCCAAGGGCGTGCAGATCACCCACCGCAACATCTGGACCAACGCCGTCACCTTCGCCATGCACACCACGCTCAGCGACCGCGACGTCTACCTCCACACGCTGCCGATGTTCCACGCCAACGGCTGGGGCATGCCCTTCGCCACCACCGGCGTCGGCGCCACCCAGGTCGTCATCCGCAAGATCGACGGCGCCGAGATCCTCCGTCGCGTGCGCGACCACGGCGTCACCATCATGTGCGCCGCGCCCGCGGTGGCCGCCTCGATCCTCGAGGCCGCGCAGACCTGGGAGGGCGAGATCCCCGGCCGCGACAAGGTGCGCATCATCATGGCCGGCGCCCCGCCGCCGACGAAGACCGTCGCGCGCGTCGAGGAGGAGCTCGGCTGGGAGTTCATCCAGATCTACGGACTCACCGAGACCTCGCCGCTGCTGACCATCAACCGGCGCCGCGCCGAGTGGGACGACCTGCCGGCGCTGGAGCGCGCCGCCCTGCTGACCCGCGCCGGGGCGCCGGCGCTCGGCGTCACCCTCGCGATCGACGACTCCGAGGAGAGCGCCGGCGAGGTGCTCGCCCGCTCCAACGTCGTGCTCGAGGGCTACTGGGACCAGCCCGAGGAGAGCGCCCGCGCGCTGGCCGGCGGCTGGTTCCACACCGGCGACGGCGGCGTCATCGGCGACGACGGCTACCTCACCATCAGCGACCGCAAGAAGGACGTCATCATCACCGGCGGCGAGAACGTCTCCTCGATCGAGGTGGAGGACGTCCTGTTCTCCCACCCGGCCATCGCGGAGGTCGCGGTCATCGGCGTCCCGAGTGAGAAGTGGGGCGAGACCATCAAGGCGCTCGTCGTCCTCGCCGAGGGCGCGCAGGCCACCGAGGCCGAGCTGATCGCCTGGTGCAAGGAGAAGGCGGCCGGCTACAAGGCGCCGACGTCGGTGGAGTTCCGCGACGAGCTGGCCCGCACCGCCACCGGCAAGCTGCAGAAGTTCAAGCTGCGCGCGCCGTACTGGGAGGGGCGCGACCGCCAGGTCAACTAGAGGCGCCGCCGGCCACCGGCCTGGCAGGATCGCCTGCGTGCCCACGCTGAGCGACGTCGTCGACCTGGTCCACGCCTGGTATCCGCCGGGCACCGCCGACTCCTGGGACCGGGTGGGCCTGGTGCACGGGCGCCTCGACCGCCCCGTGCGCAAGGTCCTCCTCGCCGTCGACCCCGCGCCCGCGGTGGCCCAGGAGGCCGCGGCGTGGGGCGCGGACCTGCTGATCGTCCACCACCCGCTCTTCCTCAAGCCGGTGCACGGGTTCACCTCGGCCACCGCCAAGGGCCGCACCGTCCTGACGCTGGCCGAGGCCGGCTGCGCGCTCCTCACCGCCCACACCAACGCCGACCAGGCCGAGGGCGGGGTCTCCGAGGCGCTCGCCCACGCGGTCGGGCTCACCGGGCTCGCGCCGATCCTCCCGGCGCCGGCGCAGCCGCGCGACAAGCTCACCGTCTACGTCCCGGTGCCCGACGCCGCCCGTCTGCGCGCGGCGCTGGCCGACGCCGGCGCCGGACGCATCGGCGACTACGACTCCGCCTCCTTCTCCACCCGCGGCGAGGGCCGGTTCCGTCCGCTCGAGGGCGCCCGGCCCGCCATCGGCGAGATCGGCGTGCCCGAGACCGTGGAGGAGGAGCGCGTCGAGGTGGTGCTTCCCCGGCGGGCGCGCTCGGCCGTCGTGGCCGCCATGCTCGCCGCGCACCCCTACGAGGAGCCCGCCTACGACGTCGTCGAGCTCGCCGACCCGGGTCTGGCCACGACCGGCACCGGACGCATCGGCGACGTCGAGCCCACCACCCTCGCCGGCTTCGTCGAGCGCGTCGCCGCAGCGCTGCCCGCCACCGCCCACGGCGTGCGGGCCGCCGGCGACCCCGAGCGCCCGGTGCGCCGGGTCGCGGTGTGCGGCGGCGCGGGCGACTTCCTGCTCGGCGACGTCGCGCGCACCGACGCCGACGTCTACCTCACCAGCGACCTGCGTCACCACCCCGCCTCCGAGCACCTCGAGGAGGGCGGCCCCGCGCTCGTCGACGTCGCCCACTGGGCCGCCGAGTGGACCTGGCTGCCCGTGCTGGCGCGGCGGCTGGAGGCCGCGATCGTGGGCGAGGCCGCCGACGGCGCTACGGTGTCCGTCCGGGTCAGCACCACGTGCACCGACCCGTGGACACTTCGTAGGTAGCCGTTCGCAGAGGAGCCCGTTGGTGAGAGCCGAACCGTCCGTCCAGCTCGAGCTCCTGGAGCTGCAGGACCTCGACACCTCCGCCGACCAGCTGCGCCACCAGCGCGGCGCCGTGCCCGAGGTGGCCGAGATCGCGGGGCTCGCCCGCAGCCGGGCCGAGCTCGCCGGACGCATCACCGACCAGCGCATCGTCGTCGACGACCTCGCCGCCGAGCAGGCCAAGGTCGACGCCGACGTCGAGCAGGCCAAGGCCCGACGCGCCCGCGACCAGCAGCGCGTCGACGCCGGCCAGGTGTCCGACCCGAAGGCCCTCGAGCGCCTCGTCGCCGAGCTCTCCTCGCTGGAGCGGCGCATCCGCAGCCTCGAGGACGACGAGCTGGAGGTCATGGAGCGCGTCGAGGAGGCCCAGGGGGCCCTCGACTCCCTCGCCGGCGAGCTCGCCGCCGCCGACGAGCGCCTCGCCGCCCTCGCCGAGGCCCGCGACGCCCGCTTCGCCGAGATCGACGCCCGGCTCGCCGACGTCGAGCGCTCCCGCGGCCCGTTCGCCGAGGCGATCCCCGGCGAGCTGCTCGCCCTCTACGAGCGCCTGCGCGCCAGCAAGGGCGGCATCGGCGCGGCCCCGCTGCACCAGCGTCGCTGCACCGGCTGCCAGATCACCCTCGACCCCGCGATCCTGGCCCAGATCAAGGCCGCACCGATCGACGAGGTGCTGCGCTGCGAGGAGTGCTCGCGCATCCTCGTGCGCACCTCGGAGTCGGGTCTGTGACCCGCGCGGTCGTCGTCCACGCCGACGGCGGCTCGCGCGGCAACCCGGGCCCGGCCGCCTACGGCGCCGTGCTCACCGACGCCGCCACCGGCGCGGTGATCGCCGAGGAGGGCCGACGCCTCGGCGTCGCCACGAACAACGCCGCGGAGTACGAGGGCCTCATCGCCGGGCTGCGCCTGGCCCGCGACCACGCGCCCGGCGCGGCGGTGGAGGCCCGCCTGGACTCCAAGCTCGTCGTCGAGCAGCTCTCGGGCCGCTGGCGCATCAAGCACCCCGACCTCGCCGCCCGCGCCGAGCGGGCCCGGGCCCTGGCTCCCGACGACGTCACCTACACCTGGGTCCCGCGGGCGCAGAACACCGCGGCCGACCGGCTGGTCAACCTCGCCCTCGACGGCGACGAGATCTCCACCGCGCCCGGCGACGACTCGCTCGTCGAGGAGGTCGAGACCTCCGAGGACGCCGCCTCCCAGCAGGCTCCGGCCCGGGGCTGGTCGGCCGCCGGCGCAGCCTCGACCACTCTCATCCTGCTGCGGCACGGCGTCACCGTGCACACCGCCGCCAAGCGGTTCTCCGGCGGCCTGGGCGGCGACAACCCCGGCCTCAGCGACGACGGCCGCGCGCAGATCCAGGCGGCCGCCGCGTGGCTGGCCGGGCTCGGCGAGGACGTCGCGGCGATCGTCGCCTCGCCGGTGCGTCGCACCCGCGAGTCCGCGCAGATCGTCGCCGACGCCCTCGGCCTGCCGGTCGAGGAGGAGCCCGGCTTCGCCGAGATGGAGTTCGGCGACTGGGACGGCCTCACCTTCAGCGAGGTCGCCGAGCGCGACCAGTCCGGTCTGAGCGCGTGGCTCGGCTCGCTGGACACCCCGCCGCCCGGCGGGGAGTCCTTCCGCGACGTCGAGGCCCGCGTCCACGCCGGGCTCGAGCGCACCCTGCAGCGTCACTCCGGCCGCACCGTGGTGGTCGTCAGCCACGTCACCCCGATCAAGACCCTCGTCGCCGATGCCCTCGACGCGCCCCTCGCGGCGGTCTTCCGCATGGAGCTCACCCCGGCGTCGGTGTCGGTCATCGGCTACCACCCCGACCACGACGGCGGGGGCCTGCGCCCCTCCCTGCGGCTCTACAACGCGCTGCCGCCGTCGCGCTCGACGCTGGAGCCGGGCATCTGGTGACGGGTAGGAGACGGGGCTGGTGAGCCAGAGTTGAGGTGACGGCCACCTCGGCGTCCACTGCCGGTGGCCGCGGGGTCGTCCGGCCCCACCAGCGTGACGGGACGTGGCCTCCTGGAGCGAGCTCCCCACCCCCTCCCTCACCTCCGCCTCGACCGCCCTGCGCGTCGGTCGCCGGGCGAGCGTCCTCGGCGGCCTGTCGGTCGTCGCGGCGCCGCTGCTGGTGCGTCGCGAGGCGCCGTCGCTGCTGCGGCTCTCCGAGCCCGTCTCGGCCGTGCGCTCGGGGGAGGTGAGCACCGACTCGGCGATCGTCTGGGCGCGCGCACCCCGCCCGGGGCGCCTGATGCTGGAGGTCGACGACGGTCGCGCGTCGCGGGTCGTCCGCGGGCCGTGGACCGACGGGCGGCTCGACCTCACCGCGCGCACCCGACTGGCCGGGCTGCGTCCGGGGCGCGACCACACGGCTCGTGTCTGGTTCGAGCACGGTCCGGGGGAGCGCACCGCCGCGCAGGTGCTGACCTTCCGCACCGCGCCGGTCCACGCCGCGGCGCAGACGATCGTGTGGTCCGGCGACGTCAACGGCCAGGGCTGGGGCATCGACCGCGCCCGCGGCGGCATGACCACCTTCGCCGCCATCGCCGCGCTGCAGCCGGACTTGTTCGTCCACAACGGCGACACCATCTACGCCGACGAGCCGATGGTGGAGCGCCGCCGGGTCGACGACGGCTCCACCTGGGTCAACGAGATGACGCCCGAGGTCGCCAAGGTCGCCGAGACCCTGACGGAGTTCCGCGGACGCCACCGCTACCAGCTCATGGACGAGAACGTCCTGGCGATGCACCGCACGGTGCCGTCGGTCGTGCAGTGGGACGACCACGAGACCTGCAACAACTGGTATCCCGGCGAGGTGCTCGACGACGACCGCTACCGCGAGCGTCGCGTCGACGTGCTCGCCGCCCGGGGCCGCCGCGCGTGGCAGGAGTACCAGCCGGTGCCGATCGGCCGGTTCGCCGACCGCGGCGACGACGGCTTCGTCCCGCGTCGCCTCTACCGGCGGGTGCCGCGCGGGCAGCACCTCGACCTGTTCTGCCTCGACATGCGCAGCTGGCGGGCGCCGAACGCCGCCAACGACCCGCAGACCGAGCGGGAGGCCGGCATCCTCGGCCAGCGCCAGGAGGAGTGGCTCATCGCCTCGCTCAAGGCCTCGCGGGCCACCTGGAAGGTCATCTCCGCCGACCAGCCGCTCTCCACGCCGTCCAACCGCGCCACCGACCTCGACGGCCCCGCGAACGGCGACCCGAGGCGTCCGCTCGGTCGCGAGCCGGAGATCGCGCGGGTGCTCGCCGCGATCAAGCGGCACCGGATCCGCAACGTGCTGTGGGTGACCACCGACGTCCACTACACCGCCGCGCACCACTACCACCCCGAGCGCGCGGCCTTCACCGACTTCGACCCGTTCTGGGAGCTGGTCTCCGGGCCGATGGCGGCCTCGCCGTTCCACACCAAGGACGCCGTGCTCGACGCGACCTTCGGCCCGCAGGTGGTCTTCTCCCAGGGCGAGCAGGAGGACCGGCTCGACATCACCCCGCGTCCGGAGAACCAGTACTTCGGCGAGCTGGCGATCGCCGCCTCCGGCGTGCTCGACGTCCGGCTCCACGACGGCACCGGCGCGGTGCTCTGGCAGCGTCAGATGGAGCCGGAGCCGCTCGTCAGCAGCTGAGCACGACGCCGTGCGCGGCCAGCTGCTCGCGCAGCGCCGCGTGGCCCAGCTCGTGGTGCCAGTGCACCCCCGCGAGGCCGACGCTGCGGGCGGACTCCACGTTGTCGGCGCGGTCGTCGATGAACAGGCCCTCCTGCGGCGCGATGCCGATGCGCTCCACCGCGGCCTCGAAGTAGGCCGGCGACGGCTTGGCGTGGCCGAGGTCGTAGGAGTAGCAGCTGACGTCGAAGAGCTCGTCGAAGCCGAGGGTGGTGCGCATGTAGGCGGCCCGGTGGCGCTCCTGGTTGCTGGCGAGGTGGACGCCGTAGCCCGCGGCGCGCACGGCGTGCACCAGGTCGATGGACTCCTCGATCAGCGCGATGTCGTGCCAGGCCGCCGTCTGCACCTCTGCGGGCGTGCGGCTGCTCCCGTGCTCGTCGAGCACCTGCTGGAGCACCTCGACGAAGTCGCCCTCGCCCTGCATCATCGGATGCTCGAGCTCCCAGACGCGCTGCACGAACGCCTCGGCCTGCTCGCCCAGCAGTGGCTCGAGCGGGGCGAACCAGCCGTCGGGCACGTGCTGCAGCACGCCGTCGGCGTCGAAGAGGACATGCCGGATCGTCATGCCCCGACCCTACGAGGCAGGATCTGAGCCATGCGTCGCGTCCCCGTCATCGCCCTCACCGGCCATCTCGGGGCCGGCAAGACCACGGTGCTCAACCACCTGCTGCGCCGGCCCGGCGCGCGGCTAGGCGTGGTCGTCAACGACTTCGGCGTCATCAACGTCGACGCCGCCCTCGTGGCCGGCCAGGTCGACTCCGCGGCCGCGATCTCCGGCGGCTGCCTGTGCTGCCTCGACGACTCCGACGGCTTCGACGAGGCCCTCGAGCGCCTCACCGCCCCGCGCCTGGCGCTCGACGCCGTCATCGTCGAGGCCAGCGGCGTCGCCGAGCCGGGAGCCCTCGCCCGGATGATCCGCTTCAGCGGGGCCGAGCACGCGCGTCTCGGAGGCGTCGTCGACCTCGTCGACGCCGTCGAGCACTTCCGCACCGTCGACCCCGACGGCCGCGGCACCCCGCCGGCACGGCATGCCGTCGCCTCGCTGGTGGGCGTCACCAAGCTGGACCTCGTCCCCGAGTCCGAGCGCGCCGAGCGCCTGGCCCGGATCGAGGCGAGGGTCCGCGAGGCCGGCTCCACCGCGCCCGTCGTCGCCCTCGACCGCGGCCGCCTCGACCCCGCCCTCGTCTACGACGTCGCCGCCACCGAGGACCCGCCCGACGAGCTCCCGCTCGGCGCGCTCCTGCGCGGCGAGGACCCGTGGGCCGACCACCCGTCTCCGGGGCACGGGCACGATGCCCACCACGGCCACACGCACGCGGCGCCCGTCAGCGTCTCGGTGCCGGGCCCGGTCGACCCGGGACCGCTGCTGGACCTCCTCGAGGACCCGCCCCCGGGCGCCTACCGGATGAAGGGCACGCTGACGGTGCCGACGCCCTCGGGGTCGCGCGGCCAGGTGGTGCACGTGGTGGGCCGGATGCTGCACGTGGTCGACCACCCGGCGGGGGAGTCCAGCGACCTCGTCGCCATCGGCCTGGATCTCGACCCCGACGTCGTCCGCCCGCGCCTCGAGGCCGCTCTTCGCCCCGCCACCGCTCCGGACGCCGACGGCCTGCGCCGCCTGCGTCGCCACCGCCGCCTGAGCGAGTGACGGCGCACCGGCAGCCCGGGACCGGGCCTCGGTCGCGGGCTGGGGTGCTCAGGTGGTCGCTGGTTGCTCGGCGGGGTCGTCGAGGAGCATGACGGTGCCGGTGGGTCCGCGTCGGAAGCAGACGCCGGTGGGGCTGGTCCACAGATGGTGCCCTGGATGCTCGGGGTCGGGCCGGTAGCGCCACCCGGAATGCGTCTTCGACCGGTGGTGGTGCCTGCACAGGCAGGCGAGGTTCCACGACGAGGTCGGGCCGCCGGAGTCGAACGGGTCGATGTGGTCGAGGTCGGCGCGCCTGGCGGGGCGTCGGCAGTGGGGGAAGACGCAGGTGCGGTCGCGGACGATGACTTGCTCGCGGAGGAGGGGTGCAGCCTCGTAGGACTCGCAGTGACGTTCGGCGGCGAGGTCGAGGACGGGCCGGATCGTCACCTTCGACGAGCCTGCGCACCAGCCCTTCACGGCGTCGAGGAGCAGCGGGGATCGCGTGGCCTCGAGCGTCGCGATGGGGCCGATGTCGCCGAGGGCGTCGGCGGAGAGGTGGACGTAGAGGATCGTCTCGCGTCGGCGTCTGGGTGCGGGGGTCTCGACAGGCTCGACCACCGACGGGTCTGGGAGGTCGAGGTGCTCCCGCCCGAGCTGTCCAGCAGCCCACGCACGACGTGCGTCGAGGGAGTCGGTGGAGCCGAGCGCGAGGGCCTGGTGGGCCAACTCCGCGAGAGCGGCGTCCAGGTCGATCGCGTCCTCCCGGTCCATCCGGCCGTGGACGTCGACGGTGCCATCCAGACTGGGCTGGTCGACGGCGACGTCGAACCTGCGGTCGTCGGCCTCGAGCCGTTGGCGGATCGCGGCAGCCTCGGGATCGACCTGCTGCTCGGCCAGATTGACGGCCCGCATGATCGCGACCGGCCCGATCGAATGGGCGTACGCGGCGAGGAGCTCATCAGCACGAGCAGCCGCCTCCGCCGACAGGATCATCGTGCGCTCCGCGATCCGGCGCACCTGCCAGGACGTGACCTCCCCGTCGACCAGCCGCGTCCACAGCCGCGGCAGACGGCAGCAGGCCTCGAGGGCCTGGCCCACGAAGATCCGCCCCGACTCCGTGGTCATGCCCAGCACCGCGGCGATCTCGTCACACGCGTACTCCGAGACCATCGGCGCCCCGTCGCCGGCCAACGGCACGAGGGTGTGACAGCCGTCGAGGAACGCAGCATCACCGGCATCAGCGACCACGTGGGCCAGCGCCCAGTCCGCGGCCCGCTGAAGGATCTCCCGGCCGGCGGCGTCCTCGAGTGCCCGGGCCTGCATCGCGTCGCGCAGGATCTCGCTGCGCGGTGCGGTGGGGGGCTTCCGAGTGGCCATGCCTCATTCTATCCGAACACCAGTTCGAACTGAAGGCCTTGTGCATACCCGATGTGCGCGGCTGCGGGGGGTCTCGACAGGCTCGAGCACCGGGGTCTGATGGTGATCGACCACCGGAGTGGCGCTCGACCACCGGGACCGGCGGCGGCCGCGCACCGATGCAGGGCCGGATGCCCCGCCCGCCTGGCTGCGCCTTTCAACGCGAGGCGAACCAGGAGGTCGGCGACGGCGAGGAGGAGGCAAGAAGCAGGCCCCGAGGAGAGGCGACAGGCCTAGAGCTCCGCCACCACCACGTCCAGCTGCGTGCCCTTCGCGCCGGCAGCACCGAGCTCGACCACCCATCCGAGGTCGCGCAGGACCTCGGCCAGGGCAGCCGGCGTGCGCGGGGCGGCGCCCTCCTCGAGCAGCGCGCGCACGATGCGGCCCTTGGTGGCCTTGTTGAAGTGGCTGACGACCTTGCGGACGCCGCCGACCTCGTGGAGCACGCGCACGGTCGCGACGCGCGGGGCGAGGTCGGCCGGCGGGCGCCAGAAGGCGGCGTAGGAGGTCGAGCGGAGGTCGACCAGCAGACCCGGGCCGAGGGCGTCGGTGAGAGCCGGGCCGAGGTGCTCGCGCCAGACGCCGGCCACCGGTCCGAGGCCGGGGAGGGTGGTGTCGCCGGAGAGGCGGTAGGAGGGGATGCGGTCGGCGGGGCGCACGAGGCCGAACAGGCTGGAGGTGACGCCGACGCGGGCGGTCGCGCGGCGCTTGGCGGCGGCCGAGAGGGTCGCGAGGCCGAGCGCGTCGTAGAGCACGCCGGTGTAGATCGCGTCGGCGCGGGCGGTGGGCGCGGTGCGCAGGCCGGCGTCGAGCTCGACGAGGTCGTGCTGGGTGCTGCCGACGCCCAGGGTGGCCGCCGCGGCGGCGGGGTCGCCGGAGCACAGCTCGACCAGCGCGTCGAGGATCCGGGCGCGCGCGTCGGTGAGGGACGGGGAGGAGAGGGAGTCCAGGTCGAGCGGCTTGCCGCGCGTCGGCACGGCCTTGCCCTCACTGGGCGGCAGGAGGATGAGCATGGTGTGGCTATCGTGCCCTCATGCCGAGCAACCGCGTGCTCCGGGTCCGTGCCGATGCCACCGACGCCGAGGTCGCCGCAGCCCTGTTGCGCGACGGCGTCGCGGCCCTGCAGGCCGAGCTGCACGTCGCCACCGCGTTCCCCGACGACGTGCTGCGCGCCGCCGAGGAGGCCGCCCGCGCCCCGCGACTGCCGGACCTCGACCGCACCGACCTCCCCTTCGTCACCATCGACCCCGAGGGCGCGCGCGACCTCGACCAGGCGCTGCACCTCGAGCGCGACGGCGACGGCTACGTCGTCCACTACGCGATCGCGGACGTCGCGGCCTTCGTGACGGCCGGCGACCCCGTCGACCTCGAGGCCCACCGCCGCGGCGAGACCCTCTACGGCGCCGACGCCAAGGTGCCGCTGCACCCGCCGGTGCTCAGCGAGGACGCCGCCTCGCTCCTGCCCGAGCAGGTGCGGCCGGCGCTGCTGTGGACGATCCGCCTCACCGCCGAGGGCGAGCGCATCGACGCGCGGGTCGAGCGGGCGCGCGTGCGCTCCACCCGTCAGCTCACCTACGACGAGGCCCAGGCCATGGTCGAGACGCCGGACGCCCCGGAGTGGCTGGTGCTGCTCGGCGAGGTCGGTCGCCTGCGGCTGCGGCGCGAGGCCGCTCGCGGCGGGGTCTCGTTCCCGCTGCCCGAGCAGGAGATCGTCGTCGACGGCGACCGCTGGGGCCTGGAGTACCGCCGTCAGCTGCCGGTGGAGGAGTGGAACGCCCAGATCTCGCTGCTGACCGGGTTCGCGGCCGCCGCGATGATGGTCTACGGCGGCGTGGGCCTGCTGCGGACGCTGCCCCCGCCCGACCCGCGCGACGTGCAGCGTCTGCACCGCACCGCCCGGGCGCTCCACCTGGACTGGCCCGCGGAGATGCTCTACCCCGACTTCGTCCGCACGCTCGACCCCGGCGTCCCGGCCCACGCCGCGATGCTCGTCGCGTGCACCCGGCTGCTGCGGGGCAGCGGCTACGTCGCCTTCGACGGGGCGCTCCCGGCCCAGCCGCTCCACGCCGCCCTCGCGACCGAGTACGCCCACTGCACGGCGCCGCTGCGTCGTCTCGGCGACCGCTACGTCGGCGAGGTCTGCCTGGCCCTGACCGCCGGCACCGACGTGCCGTCCTGGGCCCGCGAGGCGCTCCCGGCGCTGCCCGAGGAGCTCGCCGGCGCGGCCCGTCGCGCGTCGGCCTACGAGCGCGGCCTGCTCGACCTCGTCGAGGCCGGCGTATTGGCCGGACGCGTGGGCGAGCAGCTGCGCGGCGTGGTGGTGGAGGTGCGCGAGGACGGCCGCACCGGCTCCGTCGTGGTGGCCGACCCGGCCGTCGAGGCGCGCGTGGAGGCACCCGAGGGCGTCACGCTGCCGCTGGGCGAGGAGATCGCCCTGCGCGTCACGCAGGCCGATCCGGCGTCGCGCCGGGTGAGGCTGGAGCCCGTGGGCTCTCCACCTTCGGGCGGTCGCGGGGCCACGAGCGGTCGGGCAGACTGACGCCGTGACCACCCAGCAGGGGAGCGAGACCCGCGACGCTCCCTACTTCGCGCGACTCGTCCAGGACCTCGCGCTCGAGCGCGGCCAGGAGGAGACGCTCGAGCAGGTCGTCGCGCACTGCCTCGAGGTCGTCACCGCGGCCGACGGGGCCGGGCTGACGCTGCGCCGGGCCCGCGGCCGCCTGGAGACGGTGGGCGCCACCGACGACCGCGCCGCGCAGGTCGACTCCGCCCAGTACGACACCGGCGAGGGTCCCTGCCTGGACTCCGCGCTCAGCCGCGAGCCGCACATCGTCCAGGACACCGCGTCGGATCCCCGGTGGCCCCGCTGGGGCCGGATCGCGGCCGACCTCGGTGTCCGCTCGGTCATCAGCGTGCAGCTGCCGGCGCTGCCCTCGGTCGACGACCCCGCTCCGCAGCCGGTCGGCGCGATCAACCTCTACGCCCGCACGCCGGGCGCCTTCAGCCGCGAGGACCTCGACCTCGCCGAGGTCTACGCCACCCACGCCGCGCTCGCCCTCGACGCCGCCCGCCTGGTCGACGGCCTCCAGCGCGCGGTGCGCTCACGTCATCTCATCGGCGCCGCGCAGGGCATGCTCATGCAGCGCTACGGCCTCGACCTCGACCAGTCCTTCCAGGTGCTGCTGCGCTGGTCGAGCCACCGCAACCAGCCGCTGCGCGACCTCGCCGAGGCGATCGTCGAGCGTCGGGAGTCCCTCGAGGAGGCCTGAGGCTGGAGGACCCGCTCAGGCGGGCTCGGACTCGGAGGGCTCCTCCGGCTCGACCGTGGGCATCGGCTGCCCCAGGGAGCCGGGGGACGTGGCGATCTGCTGGCGCACCTCCTGGCCGAGCAGCGCGGGGGAGAGCCCGTGCTGCACGCACCAGCTGACCGCCTGCGAGCGCCGGTTCACGCCGACCTTGCGGTAGGCCGCCCGGATGTAGGTCTTCACCGAGTTCACGCTGACGTAGAGCTCGATGCCGATCTCGCGGTTGGTGAGCCCGTGGCCGACGAGCGCGAGCACCTGCTCCTCGCGACGCGAGAGGCGGTGCACCCGGCCGACCGGGGAGACGGCGCTGGTGGCCGACGGCTCCGCTACCCACTCGGCCTCGGGCGCCTCGAACACGCCGGCGGTGCCGGTGCTGCCGAGCGCCTCCTCGAGGGCCGTGCCGAGCCGGACCTGCCGGGTGCGGCGGCGCTCGCGGATCAGCTCCTCGAGCCGGGCCACCAGCTCGAGCGCGCCGAGGGACTTGGAGACGAAGGGCTGGTGACGACGACCGGCGTCGTCCCAGCTGTAGGCGACGCGCAGCGACTGCTCGTCGGCCTCGAGGCGCTCGAGGAGGTCCCGCGTCTCAGGGGAGATGCGAGCGGGCTCGAAGAGGACGACGTCAGGACGGGGGGAGTCCGCGGCCGGGGTGGGGTGGAGCAGACGGATGCGGTGGGCATGGGGGGCGAGCAGCTGGCGCAGGCCCGCCACGGCGACGGGGTAGTCGTCGAGGTGGAGCACGACCAGGGGGCGACGCAGGGCGTCGTGGGACATGGAGCTCCCAGCAGGTGCGACTCCCGAGTGCCGGTCTTCTTCAGCTAGGAGCGGTGCGGCGCGCAGGCCGCTTCGAACAACCTAGCGCACTGCCGTGCGGAGGCCCGCGCGGGTCAGGAGCCGGACGGCGTCACGGTGTACATCAGCTGCGTCCCGGAGCCGTCGTCGGCGGGCACCGCGTTGATGCCGACGTCGTAGCCCTCGCCGCTGAGCCGCACGATGCTCAGCTGGTCCATCGTGCTCTCCGAGGCCACGGTGAGGCCGCCCGAGACGAGGGCGTCGCGGGCGGCGGCCGCCGCGTCCGCGGGCGCCTGGTCGAGGGTCATGACGACGGCGAACGTGCGGGTGCTCCCCTCCAGCGCGCTCGTCGCGCTGAGCACGTCGCCGTCGAGCAGCCGGATCTCCTCGGGGAAGTCCTCAGGCAGGTCGGCGCCGGTGGTGACGGTGCGGTCTCCGTCGCCGAAGGTGACCGAGTCGTCGTCGACGTCGACGCTCGCGCCGTCGCCGAGGACGGCCTCCACCTGGCGGTTCGCCCGCTCCTGCTCGGAGTCGCCGCCGCAGCCGGCGAGCAGCGAGGTGCCGAGGAGGACGAGGACGGGCAGGGCGAGCAGGGGTCGGACGCGGTTCATCGCAGGGCTCCCGGGGTCGGAGGGGTGACGTCCCGAGAACCTAGGAGCGCGGCCTTGAAGAACTCTTTCGCGCGCCGCGAGGTGCGCCTGATGCGGACAGGCTGGCCTGTAGGCCGGGTTCTGTCCCCGGGGCCCTCACGGGCCGTCGGGGGGCGACCATCCATCTCGGCCCACCGTCGCCGATGGGCTCCAGCGGTCTACCCGCACACTCGGGCGGGCCGCCCTCGAGCGTGTGCTGTTCGACCTTGCTCCGCGTGGGGTTTGCCGAGCCGGCCGGGTCACCCCGGTCGCTGGTGGGCTCTTACCCCACCGTTTCACCCTCACCGCCCCGCTCGCGCGGGGAGGCGGTCTGTTCTCTGTGGCACTGTCCCGCGGGTCACCCCGGGTGGGCGTTACCCACCACGCTGCCCTGTGGAGCCCGGACCTTCCTCGGCGTCCCTCCCTCTCGTTCGGGACGACGCGGTCGCCCGGCCAGCCTGTCCGCGGCCCGAGCCTAGGGCCGGGTGCGCCCGCAGGGCCAGTCGCGCCCGCAGGGGCGGTGGCGCGAGAGGTCAGAGCTCGCGGGGACGCCGCACCTGGGCGGGGTAGCGCGCCTTGACCTCGACGCCCGCGGCGAGCGCGGCGATGCGCTGGAGGTCGGGCAGCATCCACGTGGCCCGTCGCCGCGGGGTGATCCACCCCAGGCGAATCATCACCGCTGCGAGGGCCAGACCGATCAGAACCCCCACCAGCCATGACTGGTCGTCCAGCCTCGCGAGGATCGCGATTCCACCGATGATGGCCGGGGAGAGCAGCAGGAACGGACGGTTGTACGAGCGCACGTCGAGGTCGACGGTGCCGCGGACCACCTTCCGAGCCGGGTCGACGTCGCCCGAGCAAGTCATGGGGGGTCCAGCGGGCTCCGCCGCGGGGCATAGACGTTCCCCCGATCCTCCGGCGGTTGACGCACGGCGTGGCCCCGCGAAGCCCGGCCGGTGAACTCGATCGTCCCCCGGAGGTCGTAGTACTGGTGATCGCGATGCACCGTGTCGCCGTGGCACAGCTCCCAGCTGGCCGGCACCTCGACGACGGCTGCCGGATCACGCAGCGCCGCGATGGCCTCGCGTCGCTGGTCCTTCGTCATCTCGGGGAGCACCGACGCGACAGGCGGCTCGCTCATGTCACCCGGCGCGGGCGAGGCGTCGTCGGATACCGGGACGGGACCTCGACGCCGGCCGCGAGCGCGGCGAACCGCTGGAGGTCGCGCAGCATCGCCGCCGCGCGGCGGCGGGGGGTGATGACGACGATCGAGCCGAGCGCCACGGCGACGAGCACGGCCACGGCCAGGCTCGGCACGATCCCGTAGCCGCCGAGCGATCCCAGGAACGTCAGCAAGGGCACGAGCGCGAGCGTCAGGACGATCTGGGCGCGGCCGTAGGCGCGACTCTCGAAGCGGACGCGGCCTCGGACCACGCCGTCGGCGGGGTCGACGTCGCCGTCGAAGGAGAGCGGGACGTCGAGCAGGCTCCGGCGAGGGGCGAAGACGCTGCCGCGGTACTCGGGCACCGCTCGCTCGGCGTGCACCTGGTGGGCCCGCCCCTGCAGGCTCGCGACGCCCCGATGGGGGTCGCGGTGGTCGCGGTGCACGGCGTCGCCGTGGCGCAGCTCCCAGCTGGCCGGCAGCTCGACGACGGCGTCACGGCGTCGCAGCCCCTCGATCGCCGCGCGACGCTGCTCGCGGCCCATCTCCGGCTGGATCCGGACGACGTCGTGCCGGGTGGCGGTGCCGTCGCTCACTCGCCGACCTCCTTGAGCTTCTCCTCGAGCTCCTCCATGACCTCGCGGTGTGCCTTGACCCAGTCCTTGACCTCGTCGCTGGATCCCTCGAACGACACGCTGATCTCGGTGCTGTGGTGGGCGAGGCTGCGGAACACGGCGTAGCGGACGGGGTGCGGGATGTGGACGTCGTGCGCGATCCTGGCCAGCTCCTGGTTCATCTGCACGACGCGGGTGACCTCGGCCGGATCCTGCTTGAGGAGGGTGGCGAGCTCGGGCACGTTGTCGAGGATCGCGGAGTCGTGGGCGAAGAGCTGCTGGTACTGGCCGGCCATGTAGCGGATGTCGTCGCTCTGGTACGGGTCGTTGCGGATGGCCGTGAGCAGCTCGGGGTCCTCCTTGTAGAGGGCTGCGAGGTCGACGGCGATCCGCGACTCGTTGTCGCCGAGGGCGGAGATCCGAGCGATCGTGCCCTTGGCCGCGGCGAGGCTGGACTCCAGGCCGGCGCCGCCGGCGCCGAGCGCCGCTGCGAGCAGGACGTCCTCGAGGTCGCCGAGGCCCTTGCCGTCGAGCTCGGAGCTGGTGATGGCCCCGCCGGCGCTCAGGCCGGCGCTGCTGAGTCCCTTGAGCAGCAGGGTCTCGCTGGCCGAGAGCCCCTTGAGGTCGCCGACGATCTCGCCGGCCTTCGATGCGGCGCCGAGCAGGCTCCCGGTCAGCGCCGCGACGGCGGTGTCGGAGAAGTCGGGCACCGACAGGCCGTTGCCCGCGCCGAGGCTCTCGCCCTCCTGCAGGAACACCGAGAACTCGGTTCCCACGAGCGCGCCGACGATCATGTCGCCGATGACGTCGGCGATCGCCGCGGCCTCGATGGTGGTGCCGAGCCACTCCAGGAGTGCTGCGATCGCCGTGGCGGCCGTGCCGACGGCCGCGCTGTCGACGACGAGGTCTCCCGCGCCGAAGGTGAAGAAGCCGACGACCACGCCGACGGCGGCCGCCGCGGTGAGGCCGGCGATGATGTGCTTGTACTTCGTGTGGCCCTCGTCGATGGTCTCGGCGACCTTGTCGACCTGCTCGGCCACCGTGGTGGCGCCCTCGGCGGCCTTGCGCTCCTTGCCGGCGTAGGTGTTCCAGACGCTGAGGTAGGCGGTCTTGGTCTTGCCGTGGAGGGCCGCGAACTCCCGCTGGACGACGCCGTCGGCGGTCGTGACGGTGCTGGTGAGGTCGCTGGAGGCGGTGGTCCAGGCCTTCGCGGCCTCGCGCAGGCGGTCGGGGTCGCCGCCGGGCCAGCCCGGCAGTCCGAAGGCCATCAGTGGCCCCCGCCGTGCGCGTGACGGGCCAGCCGCGACTCGACGACCTGCAGCACGAGAGCGGCCGAGGAGTAGGCCTTCCCGATGTCGTCGTAGGCCTGCTTGGACGCCGCGAGGTAGAGGTGCATCGCCTCGCGCTGCTCGCGGTACCACTCCGCTGCCTTCTCGCCCTTGTCGGTGAAGGCGTCGTCGGGGACGTCGCTGTCGGCCATGAAGGCCGCGGCGGCCTTGTCGATGGCGCTGGCGGCCGTCTTCATCGCCGCGGCGGCGTCGTTGAGGGCGCGGTAGTCGACGACGAGGTCGCCCGTGGTGGTCATGCGGACTCCCGGATGCGGTCGAGGGTGGCGTGGGCGCCGGCGTAGGCGGCGAGGAGGTGGCGCAGGTCGGCGTCGAGGCCGTCGTCGCCGGTGTCGAGGGCGGGGGCGACGCCGCGGCCGCCCTCGAGTCCGTCGAGGTCGGGCACGGGACGCACCCGCGAGCGGGCCAGGCGCCGGGCTGCGTCGACGTCGGAGGCGACGTCGCGCAGCGCGCGCTCGAGCCGGTCGGCGTGCGAGCGCGCGTCAGCGGCGTGCGCGGCCGCGTCGGCGGTCGCAGCCGCGCTCTGACCCGGCGGCGGGGACGCGGTGGGCGCCGGCTCGACCCGCACCGCGGCGCCGTCGCCGCTGACCTCGAAGCCGGCGGCGGTGGC
>NZ_JBUZJI010000003.1:127148-154689 GCF_055282735.1 Nocardioides sp. B129/18
CCCGCCCACTGGTCCTCGGCGCGGTCGAGTGCGCGGGCGAGGTCGTCCAGGGCGGTCGCGGCGTCGTCGGTGGCGTCGATCAGCCGACGGAACGTGCTCGCCGGCGCCTGCCAGCTGGCCAGCAGGGCGTGCGCCGAGGGCGCCTCGTAGCGGCCTGCGGCCGCCACGAGCGACTCCAGGTGGGAGCCGGCCCGGCGGGTGGCGCGCTCGGTCGCCACCGCCTCGGCACGCAGGTGGGAGGCTGCACGACGCAGGCTCCCGCGGTCACCGAAGCGCATGGCGCCTCCTCATGAGTCCCGAGGATCTCCACTCAGATCCCCATCGAGAGTTCCCCGTCGACGGCCCCGTGAATCCTCCTCGGCCCGAGAGATCTCGAGCCGATCTCAGGCGAGCCGGGTGACGTCGACCTCGACGGCCAGCGACGTCGTGTCGGCGCCCGCCCAGATGCCGGCCACCGGCTTCACGTCGCGCAGGTCGCGCCCGGCCGCGACGGTGACGTAGCGGTCGTCGGGCTCCTGGGCGTTGGTGGGGTCGTAGGCGTGCCAGCCGTCGTCCCACCACTCCAGCCAGGCGTGCGCGTGGGCGCGGACGGTCTCGCCGACCGCCGGCTCGGCGTGGGGGTGGAAGTAGCCGGAGACGTAGCGGGCCGGGACGCCGATGCTGCGCAGCGCCCCGAGCGCGCGGTGGACGACCTGGCTCACCGGGATGGGCGCCGAGCGGTCGAGGCCGGCGTGGACGTCGTCGCACAGCGTGCGGGCCGCCTCGCCGGGCGTCGGCGCCTGCTCCCGCACCGCGGCCGCCGCGGCGCGCAGGGCGTCGTCGGGGGCCACGGGGCCCTCAAGCACCAGGTGCTCGGTCCAGCGGTCGGTGACCTCGCGGGAGGCCAGCGCCGCCCAGTCGAGGGTCGGCGGCGGGGCGGGGGAGCGCTGGGTCTGCACCGTCGAGGTGGCGACGACGGTCATCGCGTCGTGCGGCTCGGAGATCTCGAAGGCGGTGACGAGGGTGCCGAAGTAGTCGCGGTACTCGTGCACGTAGGCCGTCGGGCTCACCTCGAGGCGGGTGTGGACGACGATCTGCTCGGGCGTGGTGAGCGGCGTCAGCCGAGCCTGGTGGTGGGCGGCCTGCGCCCGGCCGTCGTAGCCGATCGTGGTGCGGTGGACGATCCGCAGCTGCATCAGTCTCCGACCCCCTGCCAGGACAGCGACTGGGAGGTCGCGAAGTAGCGGCGCGTGACGGCCTCGGTGGCCTGGGCGCAGGTGCGCTGGAGGCGCTCCATCTCGGTGGGGAGGTCGCTGAGGACGTCGGCCAGCGAGCGGTACTCCAGCTCCGCGCGCATCCGGCCGAGCAGGCGCTGGGCCTCGCTCTGGAAGCCGGCGCGCTGGCTGGAGGCCTCGAGGTTCTCCACGCACTGCTCGGCCCGGTTGAGCGCGAAGACGACCGAGCGCGGGAAGAGCCGGTCGAGCAGCAGGAACTCCGCGGCGCCGCGCTCGGTCTCCAGGCCGCGGTAGGTGCGCAGGAACGCCTCGTAGGCGCCGCAGGCCCGCAGCGTGGTGGTCCACTGGGCGCCACCGGAGGAGGCCAGGCTGGTCGTGGCCACCAGCCGGGAGGTCATGTCGGCGCGCTCGACGCAGCGTCCGAGCATGAGGAAGTGCCAGCCCTCGTCGCGGGTCATGGTGGCGTCGGCGGTGCCGTTGATCAGCGCCGCGCGGTCGCGCACCCACTGGTAGGCCGCCGGGGTGCGCATGCTATGGAAGTGCCCGGACTGGATGGCGCGGTAGGTGGTGTTGATGACCTCCCACATCGGCACCGAGAGGGTCTCGCGGGCCCGGCGCGCGCTCTCGCGGGCCTGGGCCAGGGACGCGGCGATCGAGCTGGGGGAGTCGGCCGACCACGCCAGCTGCTGGAGCACGTCGGGGATGCCGACGCTGGCGTCGGGCTCGAGCTCGATGCCCATGATCGAGAGCAGGCCGCGGCAGGTGGCGGACTCGTCGACGGCGGCGTCCTCGAGCATCAGCTGGGTCTGGACGTCGAGGATGCGCGCGGTGTCCTCGGCGCGCTCGACGTAGCGCCCGATCCAGAACAGCGACTCGGCGATGCGGCTGAGCATCAGGCCTCCTCGTCCTGGGTCTCGTCCTGGGTCTGGTCCTGGGTCTGGGTCACGGCGGGCGCGGCGACCGCCTCGGCGCCGGGCGTCGGGCCCGCGAGCACCCAGGTGTCCTTGGAGCCGCCGCCGCGCGAGGAGTTCACGATCAGCTCGCCCTTGGCCAGCGCCACCCGCGTCAGGCCGCCGGGCAGCACCCACACGCGGTGGCCGTCGTTGACGGCGAAGGGCCGCAGGTCGACGTGGCGGGGGCCGAGCTCGCCGTCGACGAAGGTGGGCACCGTCGAGAGCTGCACGACCGGCTGGGCGATCCAGGCGCGGGGGTCCTCGAGCACCTTGCCGCGCAGCTCGTCGAGCTCGGCGGCGGTGGCCCGCGGACCGATGACGATGCCCTTGCCGCCCGAGCCGTCGACCGGCTTGAGCACGAGCTCGTCGAGGCGGTCGAGCACCTCCTCGCGGGCGTCGTCGTCGCCGCAGCGCCAGGTGTCGACGTTGCGCAGCACCGGCTCCTCGGAGAGGTAGTAGCGGATGAGGTCGGGCAGGTAGGTGTAGACGAGCTTGTCGTCGGCGACGCCGTTGCCCACCGCGTTGGCGATGGTGACGTCGCCGGCGCGGGCGGCGTCGATGAGGCCGGGGCAGCCGAGCACGGAGTCGGGACGGAAGTGCACGGGGTCGAGGAACTCGTCGTCCACGCGGCGGTAGATGACGTGCACCGGCTCCAGGCCCTTGGTGGTGCGCATCAGCACGCGGCCGCGACGGCACTCGAGGTCGCGGCCCTCGACGAGCTCGACGCCCATCGTGCGCGCCAGCAGCGCGTGCTCGAAGTAGGCGCCGTTGTAGACGCCGGGGGTGAGGACGACGACCGTGGGGTCGTCGACGCCGGCCGGTGCCGCGGCGCGCAGGGCCGCGAGCAGCCGCTGCGGGTAGCCCGCGACCGGGCGGATGCGGTGCTCGGCGAGGGTCTCGGGCAGGGCCGCGGAGATCGCCCGCCGGTTGGTCATCACGTACGAGACCCCCGAGGGGACCCGCACGTTGTCCTCCAGCACGCGGAACTCGCCGTGATCGTCGCGCACGAGGTCGATGCCGGAGACGTGCACCCGCACGCCGTTCGCGGGACGCACGCCGGCGGCGGCGCGGTGGTAGTGCGAGGAGGTGGTGATGACGCGGCGGGGGATGACGCCGTCGTCGAAGACCTGCCCGGCGTCGTAGACGTCGGCGAGGAACGCCTCGAGCGCCTGGACGCGCTGCTGGACGCCGCGCTCGATGACCGACCAGGTCTCGGCCTCGATGACGCGCGGCAGGATGTCGAGCGGGAAGGCCCGCTCCTCGCCGCCGATGTCGAAGGTGACGCCCTGGTCGAGGTAGCTGGCCTGCAGCGCCTCGACGCGGCTGATCAGCTCCGGCGTCGAGAGCTCGCGCAGGGAGGAGCGCAGACGTCGATACGGCGGACGCAGGGTCTCGCCGTCGAACATCTCGTCGTAGGCCGAGCCCGAGGCGGCGTACCCGTCGAACATCCTCATCGCCCCGCTCGGAGGGCTGCGGGGCGAGGTCGGCGGGTCATGGGGCCCACCCTAGGGAGGCACGTGTGTCGAACGTGTTCACCCCAGTGGCCCGATGTGACGTCCAGGTAAACGATCCCGGGACGGGTCTGCGTGGGTAGGAGCGGCGTCAGGGGTGGGTGAGCACCTCAGCGCCGTCGGTGGTGACCAGCAGGGTGTGCTCGAACTGGGCGCTGCGGCGCCGGTCGCGGGTGACGACGGTCCAGCCGTCGTCCCACATCTCCCACTCGTGGGTGCCGAGGTTGAGCATCGGCTCGATGGTGAAGGTCATGCCGGGCGCCATGACGTCGCTGCCGTAGTGCTCGGCCTCGCCGCTGGCCTCGACGTCGTAGTGCGGGACGATCAGGCCGGAGTGGAACGCGGTGCCGATGCCGTGGCCGGTGAACTCGCGCACCACGCCGTAGCCGAAGCGTCGGGCGTAGGACTCGATGACCCGGCCGATCACGCTGATGCGCCGGCCCGGCCGCACCGCCTTGATGCCCCGCTCGGTGGCCTCACGGGTGCGCTCGACGAGCAGGCGGGTCTCCTCGTCGACGTCGCCGGCCAGGAAGGTGGCGTTGGTGTCGCCGTGCACGCCGTTCAGGAACGCGGTGATGTCGATGTTGACGATGTCGCCGTCCTCGACGACGCGACTGTCGGGGATGCCGTGGCAGACCACCTCGTTGACGCTCGAGCACAGCGACTTCGGGAAGCCCCGGTAGCCCAGCGTCGAGGGGTAGGCGCCGTGGTCGCAGAGGAACTCGTGGCCGATGCGGTCGAGCTCGTCGGTGGTGACGCCGGGGACGACGTGACGGCCGACCTCCTCGCGGGCCTGCGCGGCGAGGCGTCCCGCGATCCGCATCCGCTCGATGGTGTCGGCGTCCTTCACCTCGGGCCCGGTGTAGGGCTGCGGCGCCGGACGGTCGACGTACTCGGGCCGCGGGATGCTCGCGGGGACCGGACGACGGGGGGAGACGGTGCCGGGACGGATGGGCGAGGTGGTCACGTCGGCCGAGTGTAGGTTCGCGCTCATGAGCGAAGGCGGCCGACCCGACCAGTACTGGTTCTGTCTCAAGCACCACCGCGTCGAGACCGTGGAGAACCTCTGCCCGGCCAAGCACCGGCTGGGGCCCTACGACACCGAGGCCGAGGCCTCGCGGGCGCTCGAGATCGCCAAGGAGCGCAACGAGGCCTGGGACGCCGCCGACCGGGCCGATGGGGCCGACGGGAGCGAGGACCCCGCTCCGTGAGCTCCTTCGAGCGCCGGCCCCCGGTGCGCGAGCCGCTCTCCCCGTGGCCGTTCGCCGGGCTGATCCTCTTCCTGGCCGACCTCTACCTCGTGATCGCCAGCTTCCGCGTGACGCCGTGGTGGGGCCTCGCGCTGCTGCTGGTGCTGTGGCTCGTCGCCCTCGTGCGCGGCCTGCGCTGGTGGTCGAGGCGGCCCCGCGCCGTGCTCGGCGCCGCGATCGGCTTCGCGCTCGTGTGGTTCGCCGTCCTCAACGTCGGCGCCTGGCTGCTCGGCTGGGGCTGATCGGCTGGACCGGCCTCAGGCCGGGCTGACGCTCAGGATGACGTCCTTGCCGCCGCCGTTGTCGGTGGTGATCAGCAGGTCGCCGTTGTAGCGCTGGTGCACGGTGCGGATGCGGCCGTACTGCTGCAGCTCGCTCGGCGTCCGTGTGCCGGTGAGGCGTCCGGTGCTGCTGAAGGACAGGAAGATCACCCGCTGCGCCTTGAGGCAGGCCACGGCGAGGGTGCCGTCGTAGGCGCCCCAGCGCGAGCCGTCGACGAAGTCGCCGCCGGAGGTCGCGACCGTCGGGTCGCCGGAGCGCCAGCGGGCGTTCTCCTGGGTGCCGGGCAGGCCCTGGTCGGTCATCGGGCGGGACTCGTCGTAGCCGGGCACCGGGTTCCAGCCGTAGTCGCGACCCTTGCCGATGCGGTTGACCTCGTCGTCGCGGCTGGTGCCCTGCTCGATCGACCACAGGGTGCCGTCGCGGCGCTGGGCCAGGCCCTGGACGTTGCGGTGGCCGAAGGAGAACAGGTAGCGCTTGTTCAGGGAGGCGCTCTTGATCCAGCGGTTGGTGGGCCACGGGACGCCGGTGCGACGGTCGAGGCGCAGGGTCTTGCCGCCGAGGCTGGTCAGGCTGCGCGGGTTGGTGCCGACGGCGGCGTCGCCGGCGCCGACCATGAGCGAGCCGTCCTTCGCGATCAGCAGGCGGCACCCGCCGTGACGGCCGCTGCTGGTGGGGAAGCCCTTGACCAGCGTGCGGGCGTACGTGGCCTTGGTGTAGCCGGGCGAGAGGGTCCAGGCGACGACGCGGACGTCGTGGCCGCCGCCGGTGGTCGTGGCGCCCTGGCAGGTGTAGACGCGCCGGTTGGTGGCGAAGTCGGGGTCGACCTCCAGGCCCATCAGGCCGGTCTCGCCGGAGACCCACACCGAGGAGCTCGGGAAGTCGAGGGTGGTGCTGCGGCCCTCGCGCCAGACGCTGAGCGTCGCGCGGTCGCGCTGGGTGTAGATCAGCCGGCCGCCCGGCAGCTCGTGGACGTCCCAGGGCTTGTCGAGCCCGGTGACCAGGCGGGTGACCTTGAGCCGCGGGACCGCCCGCGCGGCACTCGTCCCGTTGGCGCTGCTGCTCGCGGGGGCGTCGGCCAGGGCTCCGGTGGCCTCTGTCGGCGCGGCGCCGCGCTCGGCCTGGGAGGAGCCGGCGCACGCCATGAGCGGCACGACGAGCAGGGGGACGACGGCAGCCGAGAGGAGACGCATGAGTCGACGGTACGCCGTGTGGCCTGGACCACAACCCCTCCTGGGAGGGCACCCCGCCTCACAACCACCCCTGCCGCTCGGCGACGCCGAGCGCCTCGGCGCGATTGCCGGCACCGGTCTTGCCGATGGCGGCGGAGAGGTGGTTGCGGACGGTGCCGGGGGAGAGGGAGAGCCGACGGGCGATGGCGGCCACGGAGGCGCCGTCGCGGGCCTCGCGCAGGACCTCGGACTCCCGCGGGCTGAGGGGGGAGTCGCCGGCGACGAGGCTGTCGGCGGCCAGGGTCGGGTCGACGACGCGCAGGCCGGCGTGCACGCGGCGGACGGCGTCGGCGAGCTGGGCGGCGGGGGTGTCCTTGACGACGAAGCCCGACGCGCCGGCCTGCAGCGCGCGGCGCAGGTAGCCGGGCCGTCCGAAGGTGGTGACGATCAGCACCCGGCAGCCGGGGACCCGCTCGCGCAGGTCGGCGGTGGCGGAGATGCCGTCGAGCCCGGGCATCTCGACGTCGACGAGCGCGACGTCGGGCCGCAGTCGCTCGGCGACCTCGATGAGCTCGGCGCCCGAGCCCACCTCGCCGATCACCTCGACGTCGCGCTCGAGGCTCAGCAGGGCGGCCAGCGCCCCGCGCACCAGCGCCTGGTCGTCGGCCAGGACCAGGCGGATCGGAGCGGAGGCGTCCGGCGTCCCCGGGCTCACCGGCGCACCTCGAGGACGAAGCCGGGGTCGAGCACCCGGGTGACGACGACGGCGTTCAAGGCCGCCGCCCGCTCCCGCAGCCCGGCCAGACCGGCGCCGGCGGTGGCGTCGCCCGCAGCCCGCCAGGCGGGCTCCGCGCAGCCGGTGCCGTCATCGTGGACCTCGACGGCGTCGGGGAGCAGGCGGATGCGGCAGGTGCGCGCGCCGGAGTGCCGGATGACGTTCGTGACGCCCTCGCGCACCGTCCAGGCGAACAGCTCGCGCAGGTCGGAGGGGACGTCCTCGGTGGAGTTGGGCAGGTCGGCGTCGATCTCGGCGGCCTCGAGCGCCGCTCTGGCCCGGGCCAGCTCTCCGGGCAGGGTGAGGTCGCGGTAGCCGGCGACGGCGCGACGCACGTCGGCGAGCGCGTCGCGGCTGAGCCGCTCGAGGTCGGCCACCTCGGCCCGGGCGCGGGTGCGGGCGGCGGGGTCGTCGGACTCCAGCAGCCGTCCGGTGAGCTCGGCCTTCACGGTGATGACGGTGAGGGAGTGGCCCAGGATGTCGTGGAGGTCGCGCGCGAACCGCGTGCGCTCGTTCTCGACGGCCAGCCGAGCGTTCTCCTGCTCGGCGACCAGCAGCTCGGCGTTGCGGCGCACGAGCGCCCGCATGCCGGTCATCGCCGCGGTGGCCGCCATCAGCCCGAAGGCCACGCCGGCCTGGCTGTCCCAGTGCTCGAGGGCGCCGAGTCCGAGGGTGAGGGCGAGGAGGGCCCCGGTGAGGACGAGCGCGCGCTGCCAGGGCAGCCAGATCGCGCCGGCCACGGCGACGTAGACGACGCTGGCCATGCCCACCTCGCCGAGCGCGACCACCATCACCGCGCCCACCGCGCCGAGGACGGCCAGATGGCGAACGGCCTCGAACAGCGGCGGCGAGGTGATCATCCGGTCGCGATCCCCGCGGATGAGGATCCACCCGCGCAGGTACAGCGTCGCGAACAGCACCGTCGCCACGATCCCGACGACGCCGGCGACCGTGGAGCGCTCGCGCCAGCCGGCCAGGAGCGGATCGACGAGGTAGAAGAGCCAGATGGCGGCGAAGACCGGCCCGAGACGTCCGGGGTGCCCCGGTTGGAGCGCTTCGCCGCCTCGGGCCGTCCTGCCGCCGGTCATGGCCGCGAGGGTAGTGCTCACACCCGCGAGGTGTCGCGGCTCATCCGCCACGCGGCGCCGGCCAGGAAGATCACGAGCCAGGCCACCGCGTTGACGACGGCGTACCAGGGCAGCTCGTGGGTCAGCGGCGAGCGGGCGACCTCGGCCACCCCGTACATCGGGGTGAACACCGCGACGTGCCACACCGCGCTGCCGACCGTCAAGGGGACGAAGACGCCGCCGAGGAAGGACAGCAGCGCCAGGCCGGGACCGAGCACCTGCATGACGTTCTCGCCCGGCACCACGTAGCCGGCGAAGAGCCCGAGCGCGGCGAAGGTCAGGGTGCAGGCCAGCGTCACGCCCGCGCAGGCGAACCAGGCGTAGAGCGGCATCTCCGGCCTGCCCTGGATGATCCCCGCCAGGTTGACGGCCGCGACCGCGATGGCGCCGATCGCGAGAGCCACGAGCGCCTTGACGACGACGTAGGCGAGCGGGTGCAGGGGCGTCAGGCGCAGCTGGCGCGACCAGCCGAGGGTGCGCTCGAGGGCGACCATGCCGCCGCCGGCCGCCGCGCTCAGCGCAGCGCCGTAGAGGCCCATCGACACCATGATGTAGGCCGAGACGTTGCCGACGCCGGCCTTGTGGCCCGCGTCGGAGGATCCGGCGAAGGAGAAGAACAGCGCCACCGGGATGATCAGCGTGAAGATGATCGTGCGGCGGTTGCGCAGGGCCCGCCGCAGCTCGATCGCCAGGAGCGTGGGGTTGAAGCCGCCCAGCGGCGGGACGCGTCGCTCGGCGATGCGCTGCGCGAGCGGGGTGACGCCGTTGTGGACGGTACGACTGCTCAGGGTGCTCATCGGTCCTCCCGACCGGTCAGGCTCAGGAACGCCTGCTCGAGGTTGTCGCTGGTGATCTCCAGGTCCCGCGCCGCGGTGCGGGTCAGCAGGTGGCGGGCGACGGCGTCGCTGTCGCACACCTGGAGGCGGAGCTGGTCGCCCTGCACCTGCACCGACTCGACGCCGGCCAGGCGGGCGATCTCGGCCACGGTGGCCTCGGTCAGGCCCGGGACGGTGGCGCGCACCGCGCGTCCGCCCGCCAGGGCCCGGATCTCCGGGCCGCTGCCGTCGGCGACGATGCGGCCGTCGGCGACGAGGATGATCCGATCGGCGTACTGGTCGGCCTCCTCGAGGTAGTGGGTGGCGAACAGGACGGTGCGGCCGGCCTCGGCGTCCTGTCGGATGGCGCCCCAGAAGGCGCGGCGGCCCTCGACGTCCATGCCGGTGGTGGGCTCGTCGAGGAGGAGCAGCGCGGGGTCGGAGAGCAGCGCCATCGCGAAGCGGAGTCGCTGCTGCTCGCCGCCGGAGCAGGCCCCGACGCGGCGGTCGGCGAGGCGGGCGATGCCGGCCCGCTCGAGCACCTCCTCGGTGGGGCGGGTGTCGCTGAAGAGGCTCGCGGTGTAGCGGACGGTCTCCGCCACCGTGAGGTCCTTGAGCAGGCCGCCGGACTGCATGACGGCGGCGACGAGGCCGCGGGCGACGGCGTCGCGCGGGGCGAGGCCGAGCACCTCGACGGAGCCGGAGGTCGGCTGGGAGAGTCCGAGGATCATGTCGATCGTGGTGGTCTTGCCCGCGCCGTTGGGTCCGAGGAACGCCACGACCTCGCCGGCCCCGATCTCCAGGTCGAGGCCGCGGACGGCCTCCACCTGGCCGAAGCGACGGGTGACGGCGTCCAGGCGGATGGCGGGCGGGTCGCCGGCGCCGCCGAGGACGGCCGTCGGCACTGCACTGGTCTGGGTCATGCCTCCACCCTGGCCCCGGCTCGGGCCCGGTGCCTGGCCCGAGCGTCACGACCCCACCATGACGGCTGTCACGGGTGTGACGTGGATCGCTGTTACCGAACCGTGGGCGGACCGCGTCCGGACGGTGGTGCGCAGGTGAATCGCCGGTGGAGCGCGCCCCCGTAGCGTTCAGCACATCGACTCGGGGGAGTCGATGAAGGACCTGGGATCAGCGCCGGGACCTGTGGCTGGGGGGCCGCAGTTCCCGTGAGCACCCGGTGGTCGGGGGGCCACCGCGGAGCACGCGATCCCGGACGACGAGCAGGGCCCGATCGGCGCATCTGGGGGGAGCGCCGACCGGGCCCTCTCGCATGTCGGGCCCGGTGTGCGCCCCGGTGGTCGAGCGCCGCTCCGGTGGTCGAGCGGGAGCTTCGGTGGTCGAGCTTGTCGAGACCCCCGCACCCGGCCGGAATCCCTGTGCACGAGTGCTCGTCTTCGAACTGGTGTTCGGATAGAATGAGGCATGGCCACTCGGAAGCCCCGCCTCCTGCGCGACAGCGACCTGCTGCGCGCTGCGATGCAGGCCAGGTCCGTGGCTGACGACGCGGAGCGTGAGGTCTTCCAGATCGCCGCCGACTGGGCCATCGCTCACACGGTCGCCGACGAGATGGATGCGGCGTTCCTCGTCGGCACCCACTGCGAGGTCTCCATCGCCGGTCCGGGGGCTCCGATGGTCTCGGAGTACTGCTGCGACGAGATCGCCGCGGCCCTGGGCATGTCCACCGACTCCGGGCGGTACTACGTCGGCCACGCCCTCGAGGCGTGCACGCGGCTCCCGCGCCTGTGGGCGCGACTGGTCGAGGGGGAGGTGACCGTCGCGCAGGTGCGTCGGATCACCGAACAGACCATGGTGCTCTCGTTCGACGCGGCTGCTCGGGCCGATCAGCTCCTCGCCGCCTACGCCCACTCCGTCGGGCGTCGGGCCATCGAGAACGCGATCAACCTGGCCGAGAAGCAGGTCGACCCCGACCTCGCGACCCTGCGCCAGCGCCTGGCGCGGGACGACCGGCGCTTCGACGTAGCCGTCGACCAGCCCAGTCTGGACGGCACCGTCGACGTGCACGGCCGGATGGATCGCGAAGATGCGATCGACCTCGACGCCGCCCTCGCCGAGCTGGCCCACCAGGCCCTCGCGCTGGGCTCCAGCGACTCCCTCGACGCGCGCCGTGCGTGGGCCGCTGGGCAGCTGGGGCGGGAGCACCTGGGTCTGTGCGGGGATCTCGACAAGCTCGATCACCGATAGCCCCCGTCGGTCGAGCCTGTTCCTCCGGTGGTCGAGCCTGCCGAGACCCCCGCACCCTGACGTCCCGCCGAACCATCACCCCAGCCCGTGACCGACGCCCGGTCCCGGGCTGGAGGTGCGCGACGCCGAGACCTCAGAAGGTGTGCTCAGGCCCCGGGAAGGTGCCGCCGCGGACGTCGTCGGCGTAGGCGCGGGCGGCGTCGAGGAGCACGGTGCGGACGTCGGCGTACTGCTTGACGAAGCGCGGCATCCGGCCGGTGCGCAGGCCGAAGGCGTCCTGCCACACCAGGACCTGGCCGTCGCAGCGCTCGCCGGCGCCGATGCCGATCGTGGGGATCGAGACGGCGGCGGTGACCTCGGCGGCGACGTCGCCGGGCACCATCTCCATGACGATCGCGAAGGCGCCGGCCTCCTCCATCGCCTGCGCCTCGGCGATCACCTTCGCCGCGGAGTCGCCGCGGCCCTGCACGCGGTAGCCGCCCAGGGTGTGCTCGGACTGCGGGGTGAAGCCGATGTGGGCCATCACCGGGATGCCGCCCTCGACGAGCTTGCGCACCTGCGGGGTCATCGCGACGCCGCCCTCGAGCTTGATCGCGTGAGCCTGCGCCTCCTTCATGAAGCGCACGGCGGTGAGGTAGGCCTGCTCGGGAGAGGCCTGGTAGGAGCCGAAGGGCAGGTCGGCGACGACGAGGGCCCGCCGCGCGCTGCGCACGACCGCGCGGGTCAGCGGGATGAGCTCGTCGACGGTGACGGGCAGCGAGGTCTCGTTGCCGTAGACGTTGTTCGACGCGCTGTCGCCCACGAGCAGCACCTCGATGCCGGCCTCGTCGAAGATCTGCGCGGTGTACTGGTCGTAGGCGGTGAGCATCGCGAAGCGCTCGCCGCGCTGCTTGAGCTCGCGCAGGTGGTGGGTGCGGATGCGCTTGTAGGTGGCGGCAGCGGGGGCCGTGCCGCCGCCGTAGGGCGCCGGCTCCTCGGCGCTGGGGCTGCTCGGGCCGGACGCGGTGTTCTCGGGCTGCTGGCTGCTCACGGGTGTTCCTCCCTGGATCTCGCGGCTCCCGGTGGAGTCCACGGACCCGGTCAGCGTAGGCCCGGGGCCTGGCTCCGCCGCCGGGGATCGGACGTGTCGACCGTCACGCCGGCGAGGACTCCGCGGCGGCGGCGTCCTCGACGCGCATGCGCACCAGGCTCAGGACCAGGAGGGCGAGCACGAGCACGGCGTCGACGGCGATCACCGTGAGCGCGAGACCCGAGAGCGTGGACGCCGCGAGCCCGGCGCCGACGAGCACCGCCGCGCCCAGCCACACGAGGTAGGCGCTGCGGGTGCCCTGGCGGGCGAGCACGGAGTAGACGACGAGCTGGCCGATGGCGAGCAGGGTGCCGAGGATCGCGAAGAGCCACAGGCGGGTGCGGACGTCGGCGTACTCGCTGCCGCCGACGAAGACGAGGGCGATGTCGCTGAGCAGCCAGGCGCCCGCGGTGCAGACCGCGCCGATCGCGGCCACCAGCGCGACGCTGCGCACGAGCGCGCGCCGCCGCTCGGCCACCGTCGACATCGCCGGGAAGGCGACGACGACGACGAACTGGGGCAGGAACAGCACGGCCTTGGTGAGGATGAGACCGCCGGCGTAGAGGCCGGCGTCGTGGCTGTCGAGCACGTGCCGGGCCACGACGATGTCGAGGTTCGAGAGGCTGAGGAAGGCGAGCAGCGCCAGGGAGGCCGTGACGGTCTCGCGGACGATCGGCCGGGCGCCGTGCTCGTCGCTGTGCCGAGCGGGGTCGGCGTCGGGGCGACCGTCGCGCAGCACCCACCAGCCGATGGCCACCGGCACGAGGAGACCGAGGAGCACGCCGACCATGGCGCTGGTCTCGGTGGGCCGGATCCAGATCGCGATGCTGCCGAAGAGCAGGCGGGGGACGCCGACGGCGAGGTAGACCGCGGCCAGGGCCAGCCAGCGGCGCTCGCCCTGCAGGATGCCGGCCTGACCGCCCATCAAGGTGAGCGGGACCGCCGCGACGGCCATGAGGAGCGCGGGGACCCAGCTGTCGAGCACGAGCAGCTTCCACACCAGCGGCGAGGCCACGAGCATCACCAGGCCCAGGCCGAGGGACGCGCGGACGGTGACCCGCCAGACGACCGCCTCGATCTGCTCGACGTGCTCGGGCTCGGCCGAGACGCGCCGGGCGGCGGTGGCCTGCAGGCCGAGCTGCACGACCGCGATGACCATCAGCAGCGCCATCATCGAGGCGATCGCGCCGTAGGAGGCCGGGCCGAGGACGCGGGCGGCGACCATCTGGAACCCGTAGGTGCCGATGTTGGTGACGGCCATGGCCACCGCGATGCCCGCGCTGCCGCGCAGGAACGCCCGCCAGCCGCCGGACGAGACCTGGTCGACCTGGTCGACCTGGTCGGAGCGGCTGGGGTCGCTCGGGTGGCCCGTCGTCGCGGACGAGCCTGCTCCGGGGCCGAGGGCGTCCGAGGCTCCCTCCGGCGTCTCCGTCGTGGTCACGTCGGCGACTCTAGCGGCGCCGTCCCCGGGCGTCGCATCCGGCGAGGGGCCGCTCGCGCGGCCTACAGTGACGCTGCCATGGAGGGAACCGTCGAGTCGCGCCGCGACGCCGCGCTGCGCTGGGCGCTCTACGCCGCGCTCGCGATCCTGACCCTCACCGAGCAGTGGGGCCGCGCGACCACCGACACCCGCCTGGAGCTGGTGGCCGATCCGCGGCGGCTGCTGAGCGACTCGCTGTGGCTGTGGAACCCCCGGGTGTCGCTGGGGGAGATCCAGAACCAGGCGTACGGCTACCTCTTCCCGCAGGGCCCCTTCTTCCTGCTCGGCGACCTCGCAGGAGTGCCCGGCTGGGTCACCGAGCGGCTGTGGACGCTGCTGCTCCTCCTCGTCGCCTGCGAGGGCGCGCGACGCGTGACGCGCGCCGTGGGCGCGGCGCCGCTGGCGGCCACCCTCGCCGGGCTCGCCTACGGCCTCGGGCCCCGCCTGGTGGCCGAGGCCGGCGTGCGCAGCGCCGAGATCCTGCCCGCGATCGTCCTGCCCTGGGCGCTCCTGCCGCTGCTGCACCTGCTCGACGGGCGTCGTCGTCCGTGGGTCGCGGCGGTGCTCTCGGCGGCGGCGTTCGCCTGCGGGGGCGGCGTCAACGCCACGGCCAGCGCGGCGCCTGCCGGCCTGCTGGCGGTGCTCGTCGGCTGGATGTGGCTGACCGGCCGCGTCCGGGCCCGCTTCGTCGCCGGCTGGCTCGCCCTGATCGCCGCGGTCAGCGCGTGGTGGCTGATCTCGCTGGTGCGCCTCGGCGCGGTGAGCCCGCCGTTCTTCGACTACGTCGAGGACGCCCGCGCCACCACCGGCTCGGCCGGCGGCTCCTCGGCCTTCCGCGGCGCGAGCAACTGGGTCGACTTCCTCGTCGTCGGCGGGCGGGCCTGGTGGCCGGCCGGATACGCCGTCTCCTACCAGCCGTGGGTGGTGCTCGGCACCGCCCTCGTCGCCGCCCTCGGCCTGGTCGGGCTGGTACGCCACCGCGGCCCGCTGCGGACGCCGCTGCTGCTCGCCGTCGCGCTCGGCCTCGTGCTGGTCACCGTCGCCCACGTCGGCACCGGCTCCTCGCCCCTCGCGGGCACGCTGCGCGACCTGCTCGACGGCCCGCTCGCCCCGCTGCGCAACGTCACCAAGGCCGACCCGATCCTGCGCCTGCCGCTCGCGATCGGCGTCGGCCTGCTGGCCACCGAGGCGATGCAGCCCTCGGCCGGACGCCCACCACGAGCCCACGAGGTCGGACGCCGGGCGGTGCTCGCGGTCACCGCGCTCGCAGTGGCGGCCGGCTCCTGGCCCGTGGTGAGCGCCCAGCTGCGCACCCCCGGCTGGGAGCGGCTGCCGTCGTACTGGACCCAGGCCTCGGCCTACCTCGATCGCGGCACCGGCGCGGACCCCGATGCCGCGGGCGCCGCGTGGGTGGTGCCCGGCTCCGGCTTCGGCATCCAGCGCTGGGGCTGGACGATGGAGGAGCCGCTGCAGGTGCTCGGCCGCACCCGCTGGACCTCCCGCTCGCAGGTGCCGCTGACCCCGGCGCCCACCATCCGCCTGCTGTCCTCGCTCGAGGCCTACCTCGAGACCGGGGCCGGCTCGCCGTCGCTGGCGCTGGTGCTGCAGCGCCTCGGCATCGACCGCATCGTGCTGCGCCACGACCTCGATCCCGCGCCCGCGCAGGCCATCGACGCCGGGCTCGTCGCCCGCGCGCTGGCCCGCTCGCCGGGCATCACCCGCGTCGCCACCTTCGGCCGGCTCGAGCTGGGCCCGGCCATCGAGGTCTTCCGCGTCTCCGGGACGCCGGACCGCTTCCGGGTGCGCGACCTGACCGGCGCCGTGCAGGTGGCCTCCAGCGTCGAGGACGTCGTCGCGGCCCTGGGCGCCGGCCTCCTCGGCCACGGGCAGCCCGCGCTGGTGCGCGGTGGGGAGGGCGTCGCGTCGGTGCCCGGCAGCGGATCCGTCGACGTGCAGGGCGACGGGCTGCGCCGCCGGGAGCGCGACTTCGGGCGCGTCCACGACGCGGAGTCGAACGTGATGACCGCCGACGAGCCCGACCGGGTCGACCGCGTCGTCGAGAACTACCCGGGTCCGCCGGGCTCGCGGCCGGTGACCGCGCGCTACCTCGGCGCCGAGGTCGTCAGCGCCACCAGCTCGGCGGGCTACGCCGACGTGCTCGGGCCGGTGCGCCCCGAGACCGCCCCGTGGTCGGCGCTCGACGGCGACCCGTCGTCGTACTGGCTCTCCGCGCCCTACCTCGACCCGCGCGGGCAGGGCGTCACCGTGCGGCTCTCCGCGCCGCGGACCCTCCGCACCGTGCGCCTCACGCAGCCGGCGTCCGTCGCGAGCCTGCAGGTCGCGACGTCGTGGCGGGTCCTTGCCGGAGGCCGCAGCGTGCTCGCGCAGGCCGACCCCGTCACCGGCGAGGCCGTCGCCGACCTCGGCGGCGTGCGCGCCTCCGAGGTGCGGGTCACCGCCGTCGGCGTCCCCGACCGCGGCCGCCAGGTGGCGCTGGCCGAGATCGACCTCGGCGCCGGCCTCCAGCGCACCCTCGACGTGCCCGCCGTGCCGCTGCGAGCGGCGTCCTCGTTCGTGCTCACCGCCGCCCCCGAGACCCGCGCCTGCGACCCCACGCTGTTCGGCCCCGTCTGCTCGCCCGACCGGGCGCGGCCCTCGGAGGAGTCCACCGGCATCGACCGGACGGTGCGGCTCGACGCCGCGCAGCGGTGGGAGGTGACCGGCTCCGTGATCGCCCGCTCCCGCCCCGGCACCGCCGCCCTGCTGCGACCGCTCGCAGGCCCGCGCGTCGACGCGTCGTCGTGGCTGGGGCAGGACCCCGGCGTCTCGGCCCGGCTCGCCGTCGACGGCGATCCGCTGACGGCCTGGATCGCCGACCCCCGCGACGAGCGACCGACGCTGAGCGTCGACCTCGGGCGCACCCGCACGATCAGCGGCCTGCGGGTGCTCGCGCCCTCCACCACCGGGGTGCGTCCCGCGTCCGTGGTGGTCTCCGCCGGCGCCCAGGAGCGCCGGGTCTCGCTGACCTCCCTGGCCGGCCCCGGCCGTGCGGTGCGCTTCGAGCCGCTGCGCGCACGGCGGCTCACCCTGACCTTCGAGCGCGCGGGCACCGGCCAGGACGCGCAGCCGCTCGGCATCGGGGAGCTGACCCTGGTCGGCGCGCGGGTCACCGCTCCGATCGACGGAGCCGGCCCCACCGGGGCCGTGTGCGGTCTCGGGCCGCAGCTCGTCGTCGACGGCGTCGCCCACCCCACGCGGGTCACCGGACAGCTCGGCGCGCTGCTCGGCGACGGTCGGCTCGCGGTGCGCCCCTGCGACGGCGCCCTGAGCCTGGACGCCGGCACCCACCGCATCGCACTGCGCTCCACGGAGCAGTTCCAGCCGGTCTCCCTGGAGCTGCGCGCCCCCGGCGCCACCAGCGCGGCGGCCGGCAGCGAGGGCGTCGACGGCGTCGCGACCCGCTCGGTGGCCGCGACGCAGCAGGGCCGCACCCGCATCGACCTCCGGGTCGGCGACGGCGCGGCCTCGGTGCTCTCCGCGCCCCAGAGCATCAACGCCGGCTGGGAGGCCACGCTTCACCGTGACGGTCGCAGCGTGCGCCTGCAGCCGCTCGAGGTCGACGGCTGGGCCCAGGGCTGGGTGCTGCCCGCGGGCGACGGCGGCCGCGTCGAGCTCGTCTTCGCGCCGCAGACCTCCTATCGCTGGGGCCTCGTGCTCGGCCTGGCGCTGATGGGCCTCGTCCTGCTGGGCGCCCTCGCGCTCCTCGTCCACCCGGCCGGCCGTCGCCGGGGCGCACCGCCGGCGCCGAGGCGTCGGACGCATCGTCGGCTCCCGGCGACGCCGCCCGTGGCCGTCACCGTCGCTCTGGCGGTCTCCGCCGGCGTCGTCGGCGTGCTCGGCGCGGGCTGGGCCGCCGGCGCGGCGGCCCTGGCGGGCGTCGTCCTGGCGCGCTCGGGACGCCGCGCGGCGCTCGTCGCCGTGCCGGCGGCGCTGGTGCTCCTCGTCGCCGCGGCCGTGCTGCTGTGGACGCGGCTGCTCGACGAGGCCGTCCAGCCCGACGCGCTCGTCGACCAGCTCACGCTCGCCGGCGTCGCCCTCGCGCTCGCGGCGGGCCTCGCGCGGCACGACCCGGCGGAGGAGTGACGTGCGCCGTCGTCCCGAGCGGGCGTGGACCGCGCTCCTCGCCGTGCTGGTGCTCGGCCCCCTGCTGGTCTCCACCGGCTTCTGGCTCGTCGGCGACATGGTGTTCGTGCCCCGCCAGCCGTGGAAGGACGCCTGGTGGGGCGGCGACGGGCTGCTGCCGCGGGCGGTGCCGATGGACGCCCTCGTCTCCGGCCTGACCCATGTGCTGCCCGGGTGGCTGGTGCAGCGGCTCCTGCTGCTGCTCGCCGTCGCGGCCGGCGGCCTGGGCGCCGCGCGGATGGCCCGCGAGCTCGGCCTCCGCAGCACGCCGGCGGTGCTGGCGGCCGTGACGACGTTCGTCTGGAGCCCGTGGGCCCACGACCGGCTGCAGATGGGGCAGTGGTCGATCCTCGCCGGCGCGTGGCTGCTGCCGTGGGTGGTGGTCGCCGCGCACCACCTGCGCACCCGGACGATCCGCGACGCCGCCCCCGAGACGGGCCTGGTGCTCGTGGTCGCCGCCGTGTGCGGTCCGGCGAGCGGCCTCACCGCGATCGCGGTGGCGCTGGCCGTCGGCGTCCGGCGCCGCGACGGGCTGCGACGCGCGGGCGTCGTGCTCGGCTCGGGGCTGATCGCCTGCCTGCCCTGGCTCGTCCCCGGCCTGCTGGCCGACCGCGCCACCATCACCACCGACGGCGTCTTCGAGGGCTTCGCGCCGCGGGCCGAGTCCTCGCTCGGCCTGCTCGCCAGCCTGCTGGGCACCGGCGGCACCTGGAAGACCTCCGTCGTCGCCCCCGAGCGCACCTCGGCGCTCGTCGTCGGCGTCACGGCGGTGCTGGCCCTCGGCGCGCTGCTCGCGCTCGCCCTCGCCTGGTGGAGCGGGCGGCGCCCGGCCGATGCCGACCCCGTCAGCGCGACGCACGGACGCGTCCTGGCGCTCGGCGTCGGCGCGCTGGTGCTCACCCTGCTCCCGCGTCTGCCCGGCGGCGCGGCGCTGCTCGAGCGCTGCGCCGACGTCGTTCCGGCGCTGGCGGTGCTGCGCGACTCCCAGCGGTTCCTGGCCCCGCTGCTCCTCGCGCTGGCGCTCGGCGCCGCCCTGGTGGTCGAGCGGGTCCGCGTGGCCCGGCCGGCGCTGATCGCGGCGTACGTCGTCGGTCCGCTCCTGCTGCTGCCGAGCCTGGCGTGGGGCGGCCTGGGCGACCTGCGGCCGGTGCACTACCCGGAGGCGTGGGACCGCGTGGCGGCCGAGGTGGGCGAGGACCCCGGCGTCACGGTGGTGCTGCCCTGGCGCGGCCTCTACCGGGGCTTCGCGTGGAACGACGAGCGTGCGGTGCTCGACCCCGCTCCCCGCCACCTGCCCGGACGCGTCGTCATCGACGACCGCCTCGTGCTGCGTGGCGCCGGCCCTGGCGGTAGCGCCCTCGTCGTCCCGCCGGAGGACCCGGCCGTGCCCCGCGTCGATCGCGCCCTCGCCGGCGGCGACGCCGATGCGCGGGCCAGGGCGCTCGCGGAGCTCGGCGTCCGCTGGGTGCTCGTCGAGGGCGACACGCAGGCCCGGGGGATCGCGGCCGACCTCCCCGCCGGCAGACGGGTCGTCGACGCCGGCGGCCTCG
This sequence comes from Nocardioides sp. B129/18, assembly GCF_055282735.1. NCBI lineage: Bacteria > Bacillati > Actinomycetota > Actinomycetes > Propionibacteriales > Nocardioidaceae > Nocardioides > Nocardioides sp. B129/18. The sequence goes on from NZ_JBUZJI010000003.1 coordinate 146,731, forward strand.
TGCTGATCCGACTCGCGGAGGCCTCCTCTACCACGTCGTCCAGCGACTCGGGGGAACCCGAACGGGCCGTGTCTGGCGACCTCGGATCGTCCGATCGGTCAGACCTTCCGCTGTTTGTATCCGATCTGTTAACCGCGGTGTTCGCCGTGTGTATGTTGAGCGTCACATCTGTGAGGCGGCGTCCGGGAGCATGGACATCGCAGCACTTCCGCTGAGAGTTCTTGGGAGGGGACCCCAGCAATGAACATCGTCGCGTCCGTCTTCATCGGCGGCATCCTGGCCGTCTCGGCCGTCATCGGCGGCGTCCACGCCAAGTCCGGCGAGGACCAGAGGCCCGTGCAGGCCGACCGCCTGTTCTCGTACTCCGACCGCTAGGTCGATCACGGCGTCGGGACCCCAGCCCCGACGCCGAGCACGAACCCAGCGACGTCACCGCACGTCGCACTCGCGGCCCGACGGGCCGTTCGTTCCGGCACACCACGGCTCTGGGAGGCGCCGTGGCGTGCGTCGACGCCGCATCCGGTGGGAGGTCCGATGCTGCAGGTCGTCATCCCTGCCTACGACGAGGAGGCGCGGCTTCCGCGCACCCTGCGCGAGCTGCGCCGTCACGTCCTGCGGATCCGCCCCGAGGTGGGTCCGGTCGAGGTGATCGTCGTCGACAACGCGAGCACCGACGCCACCGCCGAGGTGGCGCTCGCCGCGTCCACCCCGGCGATGCCGGTGCGGGTCGTGCGCTGCGAGATCCGCGGCAAGGGCGCCGCCGTGCGCGCCGGCCTGGCCGCCACCGACGCCGACGTCGTGGTCTTCATGGACGCCGACGGCGCCACCCGCCTCGACGCGATCGAGCAGGCCTGGCGCCGGATGGCGCTCGGCGCCGACGTCGTCATCGGCAGCCGCGCCGTCGCCGGCGCGGAGACCGAGGCCCGCCACAGCCGCCTGCGCGACCACGGCGCCCGCGCCTACCGCGCCTGCGCCGCCCGCATCGTGCCCGGCGTCGCCGACACCCAGTGCGGCTTCAAGATGCTGCGCGGCGAGCTCGCCCGCAGCCTCGCCGGCCTGCTGGAGGCCACCGGCTTCGCCTTCGACGTCGAGCTGCTCGCCCGGGCCCGCGCGCACGGCGCGTCCGTCGTCGAGCTGCCCGTCTGGTGGGTCGACGTGCCCGGCTCCACCTTCCACCCGGCCCGCCACGGCATCGACTCCTTCACCGAGCTCGCCGCCATCGCCTGGCGGGGCCGCGGCGGCCGCTTCGCGCCCGTCGCGCCGGTCCGCACGCCCGTGCTCGCGCCCGTCACCGGCCTCGACCTGCCGCTGGCCGCCGGGGGCGGACGATGACGCTCCTCGCCGTGACCCCCGACGCCGGGGTCGGCGCCGCAGACCCCGCCCGCCCGCTGGCCGGGCGACGGATCGCGGTCGTCAACTGGCGCGACCTCGGCCACCGCAGCGCCGGCGGCTCCGAGCACTACGCCTGGCACCTGTGCCGCGCCCTGCGCGACGGCGGCGCCGAGGTCGAGCTGCTCACCGCCCGCGACGCCGGCCAGGCCGCCACCGAGGTGCTCGAGGGCATCACGGTCAGCCGCGCCGGCGGCACCCTCGGCTTCTACCCGCGCACGCTCCTGCGGGTGCTGCGCCGCCGTCGTCGTCTCGACGCCGTCGTCGACGCCGCGTCCGGGATCCCGGCGTTCACGCCGCTGGTGCTGCGCCGCCGCACGCCGGTGACGCTGGTGGTCCACCACGTCCACCAGGACCAGTTCGGCCTGCACTTCCCGGCTCCGGTGGCGGCGTTCGGCCGCTTCCTGGAGCGCGTGGTGACGCCCGTGGTCTACCGCCGCTGCCGCACGATCGCGGTCTCGGAGTCCACGCGCCAGCAGATGCGCGAGCGCCTGGGCTGGCGCGGTCCGATCGATCTGGTCATGAACGGCGCCGAGCAGCCGGCCCGTCGCGTCGAGCCCGCCGAGAAGGACGCCCATCGCGTCGCGGTCCTCGGCCGCCTGGTCGTGCACAAGCGCGTCGACGTCGTGCTCGAGGCCCTCGCCGCGCTGCTGCGCCGCCGGCCCGACCTGGGCGCGACGCTGCGCGTCGACGTCGCCGGCACCGGCCCGCAGGCCGAGGAGCTCGCGGCGCTGGTCGTCGCGCTGCGCCTGCAGGACGTCGTCACGCTGCACGGCTTCGTCACCGAGGAGGCCAAGGAGGAGATCCTGCGTCGCGCCTCGGTGCACGTGTGCGCCTCCGACGCCGAGGGCTGGGGCCAGGTCGTCATCGAGGCCGCCGCGCACGGCGTCCCCACGATCGCCCGCGACGTCCCCGGCCTGCGCGACTCCGTCGTCGACGGCGTCACCGGCACCCTGGTGCCCGCCGACGCCGCCGGCCTGCGCGACCACCTGGTCGACGCCCTCGCCGCCTCCCTCGAGGAGGCCTGCGACCCCGCGGCCCGCCGGCGCCGCGTCGAGGCGTGCTCGCAGCACGCCGCCCGCTTCGGCTGGGACGCCATGCGCGCCTCGGCCCTCGAGCTGGTGGTCGACGACGTCCGTCGGTCCGGCTCCCGCTCCCGCAGCACCGCTCGTCCGGATGGTCCGGCCGAGCCCATCGGAAGGTGAATCAGATGCGACGTCTCGCTCGCCCCGGGCTCGGTCCCGTCCTCATCGCGCTCGGCGCGTTCCTGCTCGTCACCGGCGTGCTGGTGCGGGCCTACGCCTACCCGACGCTCGCGCGGGTGCCGGCCAACTACGACTCCATGACCTACCTGGAGGGCAAGGACGTCACGATCTTCGACTCCAGCCCCGAGGTGCTCAAGCCGATCACCACCGATCTCGCGATCTCCTCGCACACCGTGGCCGGCGACTACCCCGACGCTCCCTCGGACACCGTCGTGTGGGCCAACTCCACCACCGTGAAGCGGGCCGACGGCGGCGTCTTCAAGCAGTCCACCGAGCTCTCGCCCTTCGACGCCGTCACGGGCGCGGCCACCGGCTACGGCGTCGGCTTCTCCTCGGCCACCGAGGGCGACAAGACCTCGATCACCCGCACCGGCCAGGTCTACAAGTTCCCCTTCGACACCCAGAAGAAGGACTACCAGCAGTGGGACGGCGACCTCGGCAGGGCCACCACGGCGAAGTTCGAGGGCACCACGAAGATCCAGGGCACGACGGTCTACAAGTTCGTCCAGACCATCGCGCCCACCCAGATCGGCACCATCGACGTGCCCGGATCGATCTTCGGCGACACCGACCCCACCGTCACCGCCCAGATGATGTACGGCATGACCCGCACGCTGTTCATCGAGCCCAACACCGGCAGCCCGGTCGACCGCGTCGAGCAGCGCAACCAGTACCTCAGCTACCAGGGCACCGACGTCCCGGCCTTCGTCGGCACCGTCCGCTACACCCCGCAGACCATCACCGACGTGCTCGACACGATCGGCAGCCAGGACGTCCAGCTGCGTCTGGCCCGCTTCGTCCTGCCGGTCGGCATGGGCGTCGTCGGCCTGCTGATGGTCGGCGGCGGCGTGGTGCTCTCGCGCCGCAGCCGCACCGCTGCGCCCGCCGGCTCCCGCTCGCAGGAGATGGCCGGGGTCTGATCGCCCCGCGTCCCACGCACGACGCCCCCGGAGCCTCGGCTCCGGGGGCGTCGTCGCGTTCGGGGGCGGACCGGGGCGTTCAGGCGGGCTTGACGGCCCGCAGCACCAGGCTGATGCCGGGCAGCGAGCCCAGCGGCAGCACGCGCTCGGTCATGACGGCCGCGCGCAGCCCGGCGTTGACCAGCGGGTGCACGTGCTCCATCTCGCTCTCGGCGTCGTTGTGCCGGCGTCGCATCCGGGCGATCGGTCGCAGCAGCACGTTCCAGGAGCGGACGTCGACGACCTGCAGGCCCGCGCCCTCGACCAGCGCGGTGAGACCGCCGCGGTCGTAGCGACGCAGGTGGCCCAGCGCGACGTCGTGACCGCTCCAGAGGTCCATGCCTGCCGGCACGGCCACGAGCAGGGCGCCCCCGGGACGCAGGACCCGTGCTGCCTCGCAAGCCACGGCGACGTCGTCGTCGATGTGCTCCCAGGCGTCGGTGGACATGTAGAGGTCGACCGAGGCGTCGGGCATCGGCAGCGCGCGGGCGTCGCCGCGGACGACGTGCAGCCCGCGCTCGCGCGCCAGGCGCGCGGCGACCGGCGAGTGCTCGACGCCGGTGACGTCCCAGCCGAGGTCGCGCAGCACCGAGGCGTTGCCCCCGCTGCCGCAGCCGACGTCGATCGCACGCCCGGGGGCGAGCGGGCCGACCAGGCGGCGCACCAGCGCCCGCCGCTCGGCGTACCACCAGTGCCGCTCCTCCAGCGCCGCCGACTTGCGGATCTCGGCCTCGTCCACGGGCGCGAGCCTACTGGCGGGCGGTCAGCAGGTCGGCGGCGAGGATCGCGGTGCCGGGGGAGAGGCGACCGCGGGTGCGCGACCAGCCGCCCCACACGCGGTCGTGGTGCTCGGGCCACTCCGGCTCCAGCAGCGTGCGCAGCGCGAAGCCGTGGCCCGCGAGCAGCGCCACCCAGTCGCCCAGCGTGCGGTGGTGCTCGACGTAGGCCACCTCGCCGGTGGCGTCGTCGACCTCGACGTAGGGCGTGCGGTCCCAGTAGCTCTGGGTGACGGTGAGCCCGCCCTCGCCGGGGTCGTCGGGGAACATCCAGCGGGTCGGGTGGGTGATGGAGAAGGCGAAGCGACCGCCCGGCCGCAGCACCCGCGCGGTCTCGGCGACGGCACGATCGATGTCGTGCACGAACTGCAGTGCGCCGAAGGAGGAGAAGACGACGTCGAAGGAGGCGTCGGCGAAGGGCAGGTGGGTGGCGGTGCCGAGCACGGTGGGCACGCGCAGGCCGGTCGCCTCGTCGATGCGCCGCGAGTGCTGCAGCTGCCGGTGGGAGAGGTCGAGGCCCACCGGGCGCCCGCCTCGGGCCAGCACCCACCGCGAGCACTGACCGCCGCCGGAGCCGACCTCGAGCACATCCCGGTCGGCGACGTCGCCGAGCACGCCGGCGACGTCCTCGGTGAGGCCCTCGGGGCCCCACACGAAGCCGACGTCGCCGAGGAACTCCCCGTGGCTGGCCTGGTACTCGTCGGCGTAGCGGTCCCAGTCGGCGCCGTTGGCCCGACGCGACTCCGCCTCGTCGGCCTCGCGGCGCTCGGCCCGCACCGGCGGGGCGGGGGCATGGCTGCGGGAGTCGGGCGCGACCGGCGGGGTGCCGGGCGCCGTGCTCACCGGGCGTCCCCGGGACCGACCGGGGAGGCGGGGTCGAGCAGCGCCTCGGCCTCGCGGGCCGCGCGCTCCTGCCGCCGGCGGGCCAGCGGGATGCGGCCGGCGAGGTCGCCGAGCGGACCGACCGAGCGGTGCAGGGTCTCGGCGGCCTCCGAGAGCGCCGGCACGAGCGCGGCGAGCTCGGTGAGGCGCGGCTTGATGTCCTCCAGCGTGGCGCCGAGGGAGACCAGCTGGTCGAGCGTGCCGCCGTCGGAGAGCAGCTTCTCGACGAAGCCGTCGTCGGTGAGCATCCGGTCGGCCAGGCCGCCCGGGCGCAGCAGCTGGTCGAGGACGCCGTCGGTCTCGGTGAGCCGGTCGAGCGTGCCGCCGGTGCGCAGGAGGCGGTCGAGCAGCCCCTCCTCCTCGATGAGGCGGTCGAGCGCGCCACCCTCGGCGAGCAGCCGCTCGAGGGCGCCGTCGGGTCGCAGCAGCCGGTCGACGGGGCCGTCCTCGGCCAGGAGGCGCTCGAGGTTGCCGTCGGCGGCGGTCAGGCGCACCAGCGGGCCGTCCTCGGAGAGCAGGCGGTCCAGGACGCCGTCGCGCTGCAGCATCCGGCCCAGCGGGCGCTCGGGGTCGACGAGGTCGGCGAGCAGGTCCACCAGGCGCAGCGGGCCGCCCTCGACGAGCAGGACGTCGGCCAGCTGCTCGACGTAGCCGCCCTCGCCGATGACGCGCTGGACGAGGTCGGCGTATCCTCCGGGACGGCGCAGGGGGCCGTCGGGGGCGGCCAGGCGTCCGACCTGCAGGGTGGCCTGGGTGGCGGCCACGGCGAGCCGGGCGGGCAGCAGCACGGCGCCGACGACGCGGCCCGTCCACGGCGCCCCGGGCCCGGCGGCACCGGCGCGCAGACGTGCGTCGACGGCCCGCACGAGGGATCCTGGGACCCCCACGGGGACGGACGGGGCGGGGCCGAGGGTCGCGGAGGCGGTCACGGCCCCACGGTACGCAGCGCGACGCCCGCCCGGAGCAGGACCGCGCCGGTTGGACGTCCTCGCGCGCACGGGCGTAGTCTCACACTGCGCCTGAAGTCCGCCCTGCGTCCCTGACCCCAGCGGACGGGCTCTCTCCACTCGGCTCACCGTTCCGCGTCCGCGGCCGGCCGCCGTGGCTGCACCGGAGCGACCAGGACCTCGACGCGTGTCCACTTTCCCTACATCTGCCCACCGAGGAATTCCTTTCCCTATGACGAGCACCCTCTCCGCCTTTTCGGACTTCGACGCGCCCCAGGTGGCGGTCAACGACATCGGTTCCGAAGAGGACTTCCTGGCCGCCATCGACCAGACGATCAAGTACTTCAACGACGGTGACATCGTCGCCGGCACCATCGTCAAGGTGGACCGCGACGAGGTCCTGCTGGACATCGGCTACAAGACCGAGGGCGTCATCCCCTCGCGCGAGCTGTCGATCAAGCACGACGTCGACCCCTCCGAGGTCGTCTCCGTCGGCGACGAGGTCGAGGCCCTGGTCCTCCAGAAGGAGGACAAGGAAGGCCGCCTGATCCTGTCCAAGAAGCGCGCCCAGTACGAGCGCGCCTGGGGCACCATCGAGCAGGTCAAGGAGGAGGACGGCGTCGTCGAGGGCACCGTCATCGAGGTCGTCAAGGGCGGCCTCATCCTCGACATCGGCCTGCGCGGCTTCCTCCCGGCCTCGCTGGTGGAGATGCGTCGCGTCCGCGACCTGCAGCCCTACGTCGGCCAGAAGCTCGAGGCGAAGATCATCGAGCTCGACAAGAACCGCAACAACGTGGTCCTGTCGCGCCGCGCCTGGCTCGAGCAGACGCAGTCCGAGGTCCGTCACGGCTTCCTCACCCAGCTGCAGAAGGGCCAGATCCGCAAGGGCGTCGTGTCCTCGATCGTCAACTTCGGCGCGTTCGTCGACCTCGGCGGCGTCGACGGCCTGGTGCACGTCTCCGAGCTGTCCTGGAAGCACATCGACCACCCCTCGGAGGTCGTGGCCGTCGGTGACGAGGTCACCGTCGAGGTGCTCGACGTCGACATGGACCGCGAGCGGGTCTCGCTGTCGCTCAAGGCGACGCAGGAGGACCCCTGGCAGCACTTCGCCCGCACCCACCAGATCGGTCAGATCGTGCCCGGCAAGGTCACCAAGCTGGTGCCCTTCGGCTCGTTCGTCCGCGTCGAGGAGGGCATCGAGGGCCTGGTGCACATCTCCGAGCTCGCCGAGCGTCACGTCGAGATCCCCGAGCAGGTCGTCCAGGTCAACGACGACGTCATGGTCAAGATCATCGACATCGACCTCGAGCGTCGCCGGATCTCGCTGTCGCTGAAGCAGGCCAACGAGACCGCGGTGTCCACCGACATCGAGGAGTTCGACCCCACGCTGTACGGCATGGCGGCCACCTACGACGACCAGGGCAACTACGTCTACCCCGAGGGCTTCGACCCCGAGACCGGCGAGTGGCTCGAGGGCTACGACGAGCAGCGCGCCGTCTGGGAGGAGCAGTACGCCCAGGCCCACGCCCGCTGGGAGGCCCACGTCAAGCAGCAGGCCGAGGCCAAGCAGGCCGAGGTCGAGGCCGGCGAGGCCACCTCGTACTCCTCCAGCACCCCCGAGGAGTCCGGCAGCCTGGCCTCCGACGAGGCCCTGCAGGCCCTGCGCGAGAAGCTCACCGGCGGCAACTGATCACCCCGGCCCGCGCGGCGCAGCCGCACGGACCACGACAGCGGCCCCCGA
>NZ_JBUZJI010000003.1:154699-231868 GCF_055282735.1 Nocardioides sp. B129/18
TCGGGGGCCGCTGTGCTGTGTGGCGGGCTGTGGCGGGCTGTGGCGGGCGGGTGCGTCGACTCAGTGCCGGGCGGCGAGTCCGAACTCGTCGAGGTGGTGGCTGGCCGGGGGACGGTGGCCGGGGATCCGACGGGGGTCGTCCGCGCGCACCATCGACCAGACGGCGGCGGCGAGGACGATCGTGGCGAGGAGCAGGAGGCTCAGTAGCACGATCAGGGAGGTCATGTCCTCAATCATGTGACCATCGTGATCCGGCCACGAGTGGCAGAGATGCCGGAGTACATCGATTTCCTGCCACGCGCGCGCTAGCCTCCTCCCATGCTCACCAACGTCGCCGCCGTCGCCGTCGAGGGCGTCGCCCCGTTCGAGCTCGGCGTGCTGTGCGAGGCCTTCGGGCTCGACCGCAGCGACGACGGCGTCCCGCGGCTGGAGTTCGCGGTGTGCGGGGAGCGGGCGGGCACCCTCGCCACGAACGTCCCGGGTCTGCGCATCGGCGTCGACCACGACCTCGGGCGCCTCGCGGAGGCCGATCTCGTCGCCGTCCCCGCCGTGCCGCGCGACCTGCCGCTGCCGACGGCCGTGCTCGACGCCCTCGTCGAGGCCCACGCCCGCGGAGCCCGGCTGCTCTCGGTGTGCTCGGGGGCCTTCGCGCTCGGCGAGGCCGGACTGCTCGACGGCCGCGACTGCACCACGCACTGGCGCTACACCACCGACCTGCAGGAGCGCTTCCCGCGCGCGTGCGTGGTGCCGGAGGTGCTCTACGTCGACGCCGGCGACGTCGTCACCAGCGCGGGCACCGCGGCCGGACTCGACGCCTGCCTGCACGTGTGGCGCCAGGAGCACGGCGCGGCGGTGGCCGCCGCCATCGCCCGGCGGATGGTCGTCCCGCCGCAGCGCGACGGCGGCCAGGCGCAGTTCATCGAGCGCGCGGTGCCCGAGCGCTGCAGCGACTCCTTCGCGCCGCTGGTGGCCTGGATCGAGGAGCACCTGGCCGAGGACCTCGGCGTCGAGGCACTGGCGCGCCGGGCGCACATGTCGCCGCGCACCTTCGCCCGCCGGTTCCGCCAGGAGACCGGCGCCACCCCGCATGCCTGGGTCACCGCGGCGCGGGTGCGTGCCGCCGAGGAGCTGCTCGAGCGCAGCGACCTCACCATCGACGCCGTCGCCGCCCGCGTGGGCTTCGGCAACGCCGCGGCCCTGCGGGTGCACTTCGGTCGTCAGCGGGGCCTCAGCCCGCAGCAGTACCGCCGTCAGTTCGCCTGCTGAGGGTCGCGCGCAGGTCGTCGCGGCGCACCTTGCCGGTGAGGGTGCGCGGGAGGTCGTCGAGCACGAGCCAGGTCTTGGGGCGCTTCGGTGGCGCGAGCCGCCCGCGGGCGAACTCCGCGAGGCTCGCCTCGTCCACCGGCGCGCGCAGCACGACGGCTGCGCAGACGCGCTGGCCCCACTGGGGATCCTCGACGCCGAAGACGGTGACGTCGTCGATCGCCGGGTGCTCGCGCAGCGCCTCCTCGACCTCCATCGGGTAGACGTTGACGCCTCCGCTGATCACGAGGTCCTCGCGGCGACCCTCGAGGTAGAGGTAGCCGTCGTCGTCGAGGCGGCCGAGGTCGCCGACGCTGAACGCGGGCCCGCTGGGCGTCTCCCGCCACGCGGCGGCGGTCTTCTCGGGGGCGGCGAAGTACTCGAACCGGGCGTGGGGCGGCACCGTGCACCAGATCTGGCCGTCGGGATCGACCTGCAGGGTGCGGTCGGGACGAGCGCGCCCGACCGTGCCCGGACGCGCCTGCCACTCCTCGCTGCGGCAGGCGGTGAACTGTCCCTCGGTGGAGCCGTAGAACTCCCAGGTGCTGCCGGCGGGGAAGGTCGCGATGAGGCGCTCCTTGACCTCTCGCGGGCACGGGGCGCCGGCATGGGCGAGCAGCCGGACGGAGTCCAGCGGCGGGACGCCAGCCTCGTCCCAGTGCGCGAAGAGGCGCTGGAGGTGGGTGGGCACGCAGAACAGCGTCGTCGGACGGTGCTCGTGGAACGCCTCGGTGATCCGAGCCGGGTCGAAGGGGCCCGGGATGACCACGCGGCCGCCCGCGAGGCGGGTGCCCATCGCGAAGCGCAGCGGTGCGGAGTGGTAGAGCGGGCTGAGGACGAGGTTGACGTCGTCGGCGCGGAAGCCCCACAGGTCGCGCTCCTCGGCCACGAGCGCGGCCGCGGCGTCGTCGTCGAGCAGCCCGGACCAGACGCCCTTCGGGACGCCCGTCGTGCCGCTGGTGCAGTGCATGGGCCGGGCGCGGGGGAGCGCGCCGGGGGTCCACGGGTGCGCCTCGAGCACGGCGGCCAGGGTCGCCTCGTCCTCCACCCGGAGCGCGGGGGCGAGCGGCGTGAGGATCCGCTCGCGCTCGACCTGAGTGAGCCGCGGGTCGAGCGGGATGGGGACGACGCCGCCGGCCAGCAGGCCGAGCACGGCGTCGAGGTAGTCCTGGGAGCCGGCCACCAGGAGGGCGACGCGATCGCCGGGCTCGAGCGTGCTCATCGCAGGCCGAGGTCGTCGGCGAGCTGGTCGAGCACCTGCGCCCAGTGGGCGTCGTAGTCGAGCACGCCGCGGTGCATGTGGCCGAAGAGCTCGAGGCTGAGGTGGCCGAACAGGGTGGTCCACGCCATCAGCCAGCGCAGGAGCAGGGCGTCGTCGAGCGGGGTGGCGACCGCCGGGCGCACGCCCTCGAGGGCCGCGCTCTCGGCGGGGGTGAGGCGGCGGGTGGCCATCGGCGTGCGGCCGTCGTCCTGGGCCCGCTCGGCCAGGCGCAGCAGCGCGCCGGTGACCCGGCCGGCGGGGACGACCGTGGTCGGCGGCGCCGCGTAGTCGGGCACGGGGGAGCCGTAGAGCAGGGCGTACTCGTGGGGGTGGGCCCGGGCCCAGCCGCGCAGGGCGTCGCCGTAGGCCCGGAGGCGACGGACGAGGTCGCCACGACGCCGGACCGCGGCGTCGGCGTCGTCGATTGCGTCGCCGAGCTCGTCGTAGGCCTCGATGATCAGCGCGGTGAGGAGGTCGTCGCGGCTGGGGAAGTAGCGGTACACCGCGGAGGACACCATGCCGACATCTCGGGCGATGGCGCGCAGGGACAGCGCGGCCGGGCCGACCTCGGCGAGCTGGCGGCGTCCGGCCTCCTGGATGGCTCGGCCGACCTCGAGACGGGCTCGGTCGCGGGCGGTGCGGGGCGCGGTCATGGGTCCATCCTCGCGCGTTGAGAGAGCAGTGACAACGAAAGAGAGCACTGCTCTTGCATTTCCTCTCGACCGGGAGCATGCTTCAGGTGTTCAGAGAGCAGTGCTCTCTCATTCTCGTAGGAGGTCCGCCATGTCCCACCGCCCCCACCACCTGGTCGTCGGCGCCGGTCCCGTCGGCCGCCAGGTCGCCCTGCACCTGGCCGCGGCCGGCGAGCGGGTCGTGCTCGCCAGCCGCAGCGGCGAGGGCGACGCCCTCGCCGGCGTCGAGCGGGTGGCCGTCGACGCCGCCGACGCCGACGCGCTCACCGCGCTGGCCACCGACGCGGTGTCGATCCACAACGCCGTCAACCCGCCGTCCTACGACGTCTGGGGCTCCTGGTGGCCGCCGGTGGCCGAGGCGTTCCTGCAGGCCGCCGAGCGCACCGGCGCGCTGCTGGTGACCGCCGCTCCGCTCTACGCCTACGGGCCCGTCGACGGCGCGATGACCGCCGACCTCCCCGACGCCGCGCCCGGCGTCAAGGGCGGCCTGCGGGCCGCGATGACCGCCGAGGCCCTTGCGCGTCACCGCGCGGGTCGCCTGCGCGCCGTGGAGGTGCGCGGCTCGGACTACATGGGCCCGGGCGTCACCAGCGCCCACGTCTCGGCGGTCGTGCCGAAGGCGTTGAAGGGCAAGGCCGTGCGGATGTTCGGCGACCCGCGCCTGCCGCACTCCTTCACCGACGTGCGCGACATGGCGCGCACGATGGTCGCCGTCATCGAGCGACCGGAGGCCTGGGGACGGGTCTGGCTCGCGCCGACCAACCCGGCGCGCTCCCAGGCCGACACCATCGGCGACGTGTGCCGCGTGGCCGGCCGGCCGCCGGTGACGGTGCGGCCCTGGCCCCGCGCGATGCTCACCGTGGGCGGCGCCGTCATGCCCTTCCTGCGGGAGATGCGCGAGACCGTGTACCAGTTCGAGCGCCCCTACGTCGTCGACTCCTCGGCCACCACCCGCGCCCTCGGCGTCGAGCCGACGCCCTGGGACGAGGTCTGCCGCGCGAGCGCCGCGCTCTAGGGTCGAGCCATGCGAGTGGGACTCACCGGCGGCATCGCCTCGGGCAAGAGCAGCGTCTCCCGGATCCTGGCCGAGCTCGGCGCCGTCGTCATCGACGCCGACCAGCTCGCCCGCGACGTCGTCGCCCGGGGGACCCCGGGCCTGGCGCGCGTCGTCGAGGCGTTCGGGCCGGAGGTGCTCACGCCCGAGGGCGACCTCGACCGGCCGGCCGTCGGCCGCCTGGTCTTCGCCGACGAGCAGGCCCGCCGCACCCTCGAGGGGATCGTGCACCCGCTGGTCTTCGAGCGGTACGCGGCGCTCGAGGAGGGCGCGCCCGAGGGCGCCCTCGTCGTCCACGACATCCCCCTGCTCGCCGAGTCCGGGCGCGCCGAGGGCTTCGACGCCGTGATCGTCGTCGACGCCCCGCGCGAGGTGCAGGTCGAGCGGATGCTGCGCGACCGCGGCATGAGCCTCGAGGACGCCGAGGCCCGCATCGCCGCCCAGGCCACCCGCGAGCAGCGCCTCGCGGTGGCCACCCACGTCATCGAGAACACCGGCTCCCTCGAGGAGCTGCGCGCCCGCGTCGAGCAGATCCACGCCGCGCTCGTCGGCTGAGCCGGGACGCACGACGGCCCCCGTCCCTGGTGGGACGGGGGCCGTCGAGCGCTGTGCCCAGGATCAGGCGGCGAGGTCCGGGTCGGCGAAGCGACGCAGCTTCTGCAGCGCCTCCCGCTCGAGCTGGCGGACCCGCTCGGCGGAGATGCCGTGCTTCACGCCGATGTCGGCCAGCTTGTGCTGACGACCGTCGACGAGGCCGTAGCGCGAGCGGATGATGTCGGCGGCGCGCTCGTCGAGCTGGCCGACGAGGGCGCTGAGGCGCTCGCGGGACTCGACGTCGAGGACGGTGAGATCCGGGCCGGGCGAGGTCTCCTGCGCCATGAGGTCGCCGAGCGAGGTGTCGCCGTCCTCGTCCACCGGGGTGTCGAGGCTGACGTGCTCACGACCCCAGGAGAGCAGGTCGAGCACGCGGTCGACCTCCATGCCGAGCTCGGCGGCGATCTCCGCGGGCTCGGGGTCGCGACCGAGCTGACGCTCCAGGGTGCGGCGGGCGCCGCCGACCTGGTTGAGCTCCTCGACGACGTGCACGGGAAGCCGCACGACGCGGGCCTGCTGCGCGATGCCGCGGGTGATGGCCTGGCGCACCCACCACGTGGCGTAGGTGGAGAACTTGTAGCCCTTGGTGTAGTCGAACTTCTCGACCGCGCGGATCAGGCCGGTGTTGCCCTCCTGGATCAGGTCGAGCATCGGCATCTGCGCACGCCCGTACTTGCGGGCGATCGAGACGACCAGGCGCAGGTTCGCGGTGATGAACTGGTCGACGGCGCGGCGGCCCTCCTCGGCCAGCCACTCCAGCTCCTCCTGGTTCGCCTGCCCCGGTGCTCCACCCTTGCGGCGGCCGATGCGGCCCTCGGCGAGCAGGTGCTCGGCCATGAGGCCCGCCTCGATCGTCTTGGACAGCTCGACCTCGGCTGCGGCGTCCAGGAGGGGGTTGCGGGCGATCTCGTCCAGGTAGAGGCCGACGGAGTCGCGGCCTTCGATCTCTCGTCCGGTCGAGCGGGTGGCGGGGGCGGTGCTAGCCATGTGAACCCTCCTCGTGTGTGGGCCCCTCCGAGGGGCCCACTGGTGCCAACGCCCACTCCTTGCTCCGGATTCCCGTTCGGCAATCCACCGAGGGGGTGGGCTCTCGTGAGGTTCGACGTCCGAGTCGGCCCCCAGATTCCCGGCGGGGTCGAAACTCAGCCAGTTCTCAGGGCGAGACGGGCGTCCACGCCTCGACTGCCGTTCGGGGCCGGGCGCGGGACGGATGGCTCCCCCCGTTCGGGTGAGTGACGTCTCACCTACGCCTCGAGGGCGGGGTCAGGAGGTCGGCGCGGTGTCCGCGAGGCCCATGCGGTCGAGCATCCAGGCCAGGCTGAACGCGCGGTCGTGCCAGGCCTGGTACCGCCCGGACACGCCGCCGTGGCCGGCGGCCATCTCGGTGCGCAACAGCACGTCGGGACGGCCGTCCTCGGCGGTGGCCCGCAGCCGTGCCACCCACTTGGCCGGCTCGACGTAGAGCACGCGGGTGTCGTTGAGCGAGGTCTCGGCGAGGATCTGCGGGTAGGTCTGCGCGGTGACGTTGTCGTAGGGCGCGTAGGAGGCGATGTAGTCGTAGACCTCCGGGTCGGCCTCCGGGTTGCCCCACTCGTCGTACTCGGTGACCGTCAGGGGCAGGGAGGCGTCGAGCATCGTCGTCAGGTTGTCGACGAACGGCACGCCCGCCACGATGGCGCCGAACGCCTCGGGCGCCTGGTTGGCCACCGCGCCCATGAGCAGGCCGCCGGCGCTGCCGCCCTCGGCGACGAGCACCTCCGGCCGGGTCCAGCCGACCTCGACGAGGTGCCGGGCGCAGGCGATGAAGTCGTCGAAGGTGTGCTGCTTGGCCAGCAGCTTGCCGTCGTCGTACCAGCGACGCCCCATCTCGCCGCCGCCGCGCACGTGCGCGATGGCGAAGGCGGCGCCCCGGTCGAGCAGCGAGAGCCGGGCGACGGAGAAGTAGGGGTCGATCGAGGCCTCGTAGGAGCCGTAGCCGTAGAGCAGGAGCGGCACCGGACCGCCGTCGTGGACGCCGCGGCGGGCGACCAGCGAGATCGGCACCTGCTCGCCGTCGGGCGCGGTGGCCCACAGGCGGTGCTCCTCGTACTCGGCGGGGTCGTAGCCGCCGAGCACGGGCGTGCGCTTGAGCAGGTGCAGCTCGCGGGTGCGCACGTCGAAGTCATAGACCGACGACGGCACCGCCAGCGTCGTGTAGCCCAGGCGGACCGTGGGCTGGTGGAAGCCGGGGTTGGAGCCGGAGCCCACGGTGTAGACCTCGTGGTCGAACTCGACGAGGAAGTCGTCGGCCACGCCGTCAGGCCCCAGCTCGAGGATCCGCAGCTGGGTCAGGCCCGCGCTGCGCTGGTGGACGACGAGGTGGCCGGCGAAGGCGTCGACGTCCTCGATGCGCACGGAGGCGTCGTGGGCGATCAGCGGCTCCCAGCCGGCGGCCGGGGTCGGCTCGAGCGGTGCGACGCCGACCTCGAAGTCCGGGCCGGTCGCGTTGTGGGTGACCAGGAAGGCGTCGCGTCCGGCGAGCACGGCATGGTCGAGGGAGTACTCCAGGCCCTCGACGCGCTCGGCGAAGAGCCGCCAGCCGGCATCGGGGTCCTCGGCGTCGAGGTAGCGGTACTCCGAGGTGGTCTTCGAGCCCGAGACCGTGACGAGGAAGCGGTCGGAGCGGGTGCGGCCGACCCCGACGAAGAAGCGGCCGTCGGGCTCGTGGTGCACCAGCTCGTCGTCGGCCTGCGCGGTGCCGACGACGTGGCGCCAGATCTTGTCCGGGCGCCAGGAGTCGTCGACGGTGGCGTAGTAGAGGCTCTCGCCCTCACGGTCCCAGGTGCCGCCGCCGAGGACGCCGGTGAGCTCGTCGTCGAGCAGCTCGCCGGTGGCGAGGTCCTTGATGCGCACGGTGAACCGCTCGTCGCCGACGACGTCGACGGCGTAGGCCAGGCGGGTGCCGTCGGGGCTCACCGCGGCGCCGCCGAGGGAGAAGAAGTCATGGCCCTCGGCGAGCGCGTCGAGGTCGAGCAGGATCTCCTCGCCGGGCAGGGCGGGCTGGTCGGGCGCGCAGTCCTCGGCCGGCACCGGCGGCGTCCAGTCGTCGGGGCCGCTGATCGGGACTCGGCAGGTGGCGCCGTACTCGCGGCCGGCGAAGCTGCGCCCGTAGTACCAGTGGCCGCGGTTGCGCGTGGGCACCGAGAGGTCGGTCTCGCGGGTGCGGGTGCGGATCTCCTCGAACAGGCGGCCGCGGAGGTCGGCGAGGTGGGCCGTGCGGGCCTGCGTCCAGGCGTTCTCGGCCTCGAGGAGCCCGATGACCTCGGGGTCCTCCTTGGCGCGCAGCCACTCGTAGTCGTCCACGCGCTCGCGGCCGTGGATGGTGCGGGTGGTCGGACGCCGGTCGGCGACCGGGGGAGCGGTGGGGGCGCTGGCCTGCTCGGACTGCATGTCGCGACCCTACGCAGGCGGTCCAGGCTCCGGCCGCGGGGTCGTGGGCGCGGCGGTGGAGCACTAGGTTCGGCGCCGTGAGAGCGGTCGACCTGAACGCCGACCTCGGCGAGGAGATCACCGACGACGCCGCGCTCCTGGCCGTCGTCACGAGCGCGAACGTGGCCTGCGGCTACCACGCGGGCTCCGAGGCGATCATGCGCGAGGTGTGCCGGGAGGCGGCGGCCCGCGGCGTCAGCGTCGGCGCCCAGGTCTCCTACGACGACCGTGCGGGCTTCGGACGCATCGCGCTCGACGTGCCGTACGCCGTGCTGCGCGACCAGGTGGCCGATCAGGTGCGCACGCTCTCCACGATCGCCGCCGAGGCCGGCACGCAGGTGCGCTACGTCAAGCCCCACGGCGCGCTCTACCACCGCACCCTCGACGACGAGGACCAGGCGCGGGCCGTGCTCGACGGCTCGCCGGGGCTCCCCGTGCTCGGCATGCCCGGACGGCTGCTGACGCTGGCCGCGCAGGCCGGTCGCGCGGTGCACCTGGAGGGGTTCCCCGACCGCGCCAGCCTCCCGTCGGGACGCCTCGTGCCCCGCGACCAGCCCGGAGCGGTGCTCCACGACGCCGACGCGATCGCCGCCCGCGCGGTGGCCCTGGCGCTCGACCAGACGCGTCCGGTGGACTCGGTGTGCGTGCACGGCGACCACCCCGGCGCGGTCGAGCACGCCCGGGCCGTGCGGGCCGCGCTCGAGGCGGCCGGGCTGGGGCTCCGGGGGCTGTGAGCGCCGTCCGCTGCGGCCCGCGCGCCGTGCTCGTGCCGGTGGGCGGCCCGCGGGAGGCCGCCGACGTCGCTGCGCGGATCAGAGCGGCGCTGACCGGCTGCGCGGTGGTGCCCGGGGCCGACTCCGTGCTCGTGGAGCACCCGGACGCCGCGCTGGACGTCGGCGTCGTCGAGGCGGCGCTGGCGGGCCCGGTCGGCGTCGAGACTCCCGAGGCGCGGGAGGTCGTGCTGCCGGTGACCTGGGACGGCGAGGACCTGCCCGTCGTCGCAGAGCTGTGGGCGTGCTCGGCGGCGGAGGTCGTCGCGCGGTTGGAGTCGACCCCGCTGGTCTCGGCCTTCTGCGGCTTCGCACCCGGCTTCGCCTACCTCGCGGGGCTGCCCGAGGAGCTGGCGGTGCCGCGGCGATCGACCCCGCGGCCGCGGGTGCCGGCCGGCTCGGTGGCGATCGCCGACGCCTGGTGCGGGGTCTACCCGACGGCCTCGCCGGGCGGCTGGCTGCTGCTGGGGCGCACCGACGTCCCGATGTGGGACCTCGCCGCCGACCCGCCGGCCCTGCTGGCGCCGGGAACCCGGGTGCGACTGCAGGGGATGCCGCGGTGACCGGCGCGCTCCAGGTGCTCGCCGCGGGCCCGGGGGCCCTCGTCGAGGATCTCGGACGACCCGGGCACGCGCACCTCGGGGTGCCGCGCGCCGGCGCCCTCGACCGGGCCGCGCTCCTTGCGGCCAATCGGCTGGTGGGCAACGCGCCGGACGCCGCCGTCGTCGAGTGCCTGCTCGGCGGGCTCGCGGTGCGTCTGGACGCGGAGGGCCGCTGGGTCGCGCTCGCGGGTGCCGAGGCGCCGCTCACTATGGACGGCCGGGCGCGGCCGTGGGGCGAGGCCGTGTGGGCGCCGCCCGGAGCGGTGCTGCGCATCGGACGACCGCGGCGGGGCGCGCGCGTCGTCCTGGCGGTGGCGGGCGGGCTCGAGCCCGCTCCGGTGCTCGGCTCGCGCTCCACCGACACGCTGTCAGGACTCGGTCCGGCGCCACTCGCCGCCGGGCAGCGGATCCCGCTGGGCGCCGTCCTCGGCGCACCGTCCACCGCGACGCTGCTGCCCCCGACGCCCGGCCCCGCGGTGCTGCGGCTGCACCCCGGTCCGCACGGCGACCGGTTCCCCGACGACGTCCTGCGCGGTCTCGATGGCGTGGCCTACTCCGTGGGCGCCGCCTCGGATCGCATCGGGCTGCGACTCGACGGTCCGCCGGTGCCGCGACGTCCCGGCGAGCTGCCGAGCGCCGGCATGCCGCTCGGCGCCGTGCAGGTGCCGCCGGACGGGCTACCGGTCGTCTTCCTCGCCGACCATCCGACCACCGGCGGCTACCCGGTGGTCGGCGTCGTCGACCCCGCCGACCTCGACCGCTGCGCGCAGCTGCTGCCCGGCGACGTCGTGCTGCTGGCGCGCGTCTGAGCGTCGTCAGGCGTCGGCGTACCCGCCGCTGTCCTGGTCCTCCTGGTCGGTCTCGACGCTCTCCTCGGCGCTCGGCGGGTGCCAGCGGCGCAGGGCGGGGTCGTCCTCGCGGAAGGACCGCACGGGGCCGGGCGGGGTGAGGGCGGTCTCGAAGCGCACGGTGACGACGCCGCGGCCGGCGCCCCACACCCAGCCGCGGCCGTGCTCGTCGTGCTCGACGTCGGCGCCCGGCGGCCACGCGCGGCCCCGGGGGAGCGGCACCTCGACCTCGTCCTCGGCGTCCTCGACCGTGGTGGAGGTGGGCTCGCCCTCGAGGCCGGACTCGCCGAAGAGGTCCTCCTGCACCCAGTCGGCCAGGCCGGAGACGCCGACCCCCAGGAGTCGCACGCCGCCGGCGGTGACCTGCTGGTCGATGAGCTCGTCGATGAGAGTGCGGGCCAGCCGGCCGATCGTGCCGGGACTGTCGGTGGGCTCGGGCAGCGTGGAGGAGCGGCTGAGGGTGGTGAAGTCGTGCAGGCGCACCTTGAGCGTGACCGTGCGCCCGGACAGGCCGCTCTTGGCCAGGCGGCCGGCCACCTCGGTGGCCTGCCGGGTGACGATGCTCTCCAGCACCCGACGCTCCATGAGGTCGGTCTCGTAGGTGCTCTCGACGCTCACCGACTTCGCCTCCCGCTCGGCCACGACCGGACGGTCGTCCTCGGCGCGGGCCAGGCGGTGCAGCCCCTCGCCGTGCGCGCGGCCCAGGAGCGAGACGAGCTCCTCGATGCTGGCCTGTTCGAGGTCGCGCACGGTGCGCAGCCCCGCGCGTCGCAGCCGCTCGACGGTCGCCGGACCGACGCCGGGGATGATGCCGGCCGCCATCGGGCGCAGCAGCTCGAGCTCGGTGCCGGGGGCGACGACGACCAGGCCGTCTGGCTTGTCGAGGTCGCTGGCGATCTTGGCGATGAGCTTGCTCGAGCCCAGCCCGACCGAGGCGGTGAGGCCGCCGGTGGCCTCGCGCACCCGCTCGCGCAGGTCCTCGGCGAAGGCCGTCACCGTCGGCACCTCGAGATCGGGGAGGTCGGGGGAGTCGCTGCGGGCGAGGTCGACGTAGGCCTCGTCCAGGGAGAGCGGCTCGACCAGCGGCGAGACCTCGCGGAGGACGGCCATGACCGCGCGGCTCGTCGCCCGGTAGGCCTCGAAGCGGCCTGAGAGGTAGGCGGCGTGGGGGCAGCGGGCCCGGGCCTCGCGGGTCGACATCGCCGAGCGGACGCCGAAGCGCCGCGCCTCGTAGGACGCCGTCGCGACGACGCCGCGCCCGCCGACGCCGCCGACGACCACGGGCTTGCCGCGCAGCGACGGCTTGTCGCGCTGCTCGACGGCGGCGAAGAAGGCATCGAGGTCCAGGTGCAGGACCGAGGCCGTCGCGCGCACCCCCCGAACCTAGCGGGCCGCGAGTCGTCCACAGCCCCCGGCCAGGACCCCTCCTCCCCAGATCCGATCCAGGGGGTGGGCCCGGCGTCCTGCGCCGACGAGCGTGGAGCCATGACCCGACGCCCCTCACGCCCCGCCCGTCCCCGCTCCCGTCCCGGCTCCCACGCCGGCTCCCGTGCCGCGCCCTCCGCGAGCCCCGCCCCCGGCCAGGACCTGCGCTTCCGGGCCTCCGAGCCGGAGGACCTCGTCGCCGTCTCCGTCGTCATGCTCGGCTTCGCGCCGGAGGAGTCGCTGGTGATGCTCACCTTCGGCAGCGGCCCCTGCTTCCACGCCCGCGTCGACCTGCCGCCGCCCGACGCCCCGCCCGCGGCGATCACCGGACTGATGGAGGCGCTGCTGGCACCCGCGGTCAAGCACCGCATCGAGCAGGTCGCCTTCGTGTTCTGGTGCGACGAGCCCGCGCGCACCGGCCCGCTGGCCCACCGGCTGGTGGAGGAGTTCTCCGCGGTCGGCATCGAGATCGTGGCCCAGGTGCGCCAGTCCGAGGGCCGGGTCTTCCCGCCCGGCGCCCATGCCGAGGACGGCATGGTGGGCAGCCCGCTCGAGGTCGGCTGGGAGGGCCGGGTCAGCGATCCCTGGAGCCACCCGTTCCTGGCGGAGTTCGTCCTCGCGGGCCATGTGGTGGCCGGCTCGCGGGGCGAGGTCGAGGCGTCGGTGGCCCCCGACGCCGCCCGCACGCTCGCCGTCCGGGCTGCGTGGTCCGACCGCGGTCATCCGATCGCCGCCCCCGGCACGGTCGACGTCGTCGAGCAGGTGCGTGGTCTGGCGGCCCGGGGCGGCGTGCTCTCGGCCCGTGAGGTGGCCGACCTGCTCGACCTCCTCCAGTCGCCCCACCAGTACGCCCGGGCCTGGTGCCCGCGCTCGCGCCGCGAGGCGCGGGCCCATGCCGACCTGTGGGCCGGCGTCGTCCGCGCGACGCCGCCGGGCTGGGTCGCCGGGCCGGCGGGGCTGCTCGCCCTCGCGGCCGCCTACGCCGGTGACGGCGCGCTCGCCTGGTGCGCGATCGACCGCGCCCAGGACGACCATCCCGGCGACGAGCTGACGTCCTTCGTCGCCTCCCTGCTGATGTCGGCGACCCATCCCGACGAGTACGCACCGCGCTGGGCCCGCTCGGCGTGAGCCCACCCCGCCAGGCGCTGCCGGTCTCGGTCGCCACCCCCTACGGTGAGCGGCATGGGGGAGGAGGTCGAGGAGCAGCGGTTCACCGGCACCGACGTCACCCGCCACCGCGAGCGACTGCGCGCGGGCCTGGAGGCGCTGACGCGGATGGTCCAGGACGACGCCCTCGAGCCAGACCGCCCGATGGCCGGGCTGGAGCTCGAGCTCAACCTGGTCGACGCCGAGGGCCGCCCCGCCTCGGTCGGCGTCGAGGTGCTCGAGACCGCCGACCATCCCGATCTCCAGAGCGAGCTCGGCCGGTTCAACCTCGAGGTCAACGCCGCCCCGGCGCGTCTGGACGACGGTGCCCTCAGCGGCTTCGAGGAGCAGCTGCGAGCCCTGCTCGAGGTCGCCGGCTCGGCGGCCGCGGCCCATGACGCCGAGGTCGTCACCATCGGCATCCTCCCGACGCTGGAGGCCGAGCACCTGCGCGAGGAGCACCTCACGCCCGAGCCGCGCTACCGCATGCTCAGCGACCGGATCCTCGCCGCGCGCGGCGAGGACGTCCACCTCGACCTCCACGGTGCCGAGCACCTCGAGCTCACCACCGACACGATCCTCCCCGAGGCGGCCTGCACCAGCGCCCAGGTGCACCTGCAGACCTCGGTGCGTCGCTTCGCCGCCCACTGGAACGCCGCCCAGGCGATCGCCGGCGTCCAGATCGCGCTGGGTGCCAACTCGCCCTACCTGCTGGGTCGCGAGCTGTGGCGCGAGACCCGGCTCCCGCTGTTCGAGCAGGCCACCGACACCCGCAGCGAGGAGCTGCGCGCCCAGGGCGTGCGACCTCGCGTGTGGTTCGGCGAGCGGTGGATCGACTCCGTCGTCGAGCTCTTCGAGGAGAACGTGCGGTGGTTCCCGCCGCTGCTGCCCGTCACCGAGGACGAGGAGCCCCACGTCGTGCTCGACGCCGGCGGCACCCCCGACCTCGCCGAGCTGCGCCTGCACAACGGCACCGTCTACCGGTGGAACCGACCCGTCTACGACGTCGTCGACGACGCCGCCCACCTGCGGGTGGAGAACCGCCTCCTCCCGGCCGGACCGACCCTGCTCGACACCGTCGCGAACGCCGCCCTGTGGTTCGGTCTGGTCCGCGCCCTCTCCGACGCCGACGAGCCGGTGTGGGAGCGGCTGGACTTCGCCGACGCCGAGGCCAATCTGGTCCGCGCGGCGCGCGAGGGCATCGAGGCGCGGCTGATCTGGCCCGAGGTCGGCGAGACCGACGTCCGCACCCTGGTGCTCGAGCGGCTGCTGCCGCTGGCCCACGCGGGGCTGGAGGCCTGGGGCGTCGGCGCGACCGAGCGCTCGCGCTACCTCGGCGTCATCGAGGGTCGCTGCCGCACGGGCGTCAACGGAGCCGCCTGGAGCGTGCGTCGCACCCGCGCCCTGGAGCAGGACGGCCACGATCGGCGCGAGGCGCTGCGTCGGATGGTGCTGGAGTACCGCGACCATGCCAGCGGCGGCGAGCCCGTGCACACCTGGCCGCTGGACTGACCCGCCTGCGCCCGCGGGGATCAGCCGCGGATGCGCCGCCACTGGCGGCGCGCGCCGCTGAGCGGATCGCGCCATCCGTGTCGGGTCACGATCACGAACCGGTGGGCCAGGCCGGTCTCCTCGCGGGCCGCCGCGGCCGCGGCCGACCACGCGAGGTCGACGTCCTCGAGGTCGAGCGAGCCCGGGCGGGTCAGCCACAGCAGCGGCCACCGGGCCTGGTCATCCCCTGCCTCGGTGGCCGCCTGGGTCGCTGGTCGCGCCGTCCGCCGCAGCACCGCCTCGACGAGGTCGGTGCGCAGGGCGTGGTCGAGCCGTCCGCCGTCGGCCAGGCCGAGCACGACCTCCTGCCCCGGACCACCGCCGGGCACGCCGGCGTGCAGCATCGGGGCGAAGCGACGGCGCGTCTCGCCGCGGGCGTGCAGCGCGACGGCCGTGCGCAGGGCCGCGAGCTCCTCGGCCCCCGGAGGCAGGTGCAGCAGGGCGCGCACGGAGGGGTCGACCGGTCGGACGCCGGACGGTCGGGTCGGGCGGGTCGGGCGGGCGGCGGGGGAGTGCGGCATCGGGGTCTCCACGGCTCGGTCGGGCAGGTCCTCACCCTGCCCCGGAACCGCGACCGACCTCGCCGGCGATCCACAGGCCCTGCTCACCCTCAGGCCGGTCCCTGCCCGGCGTCGGGTCGGCTAGGTTGCTCGGACACCGCCGGCACCGGATCAGGGGAGGCCCATCATGGGAACCGTCGTCGTGGGATACGTCGCCAAGCCCGAGGGCGACGCCGCCCTGCGCACCGCCATCGCGGAGGCGCGGCTGCGCGGCTGCCGGCTGGTGGTCGTCAACTCCGCCCGCGAGGCCCACCACGGCGCCCCGACCCCGCAGCAGGACCCGCTCGAGGCCGTCCGCACCAAGCTCGACGACTCCGAGATCCCCTACGACCTGCGCCAGCTCTCCCGCGGCTTCGAGCCCGCCGAGGACCTCCTCTCGGTCGCCGAGGCCAACGACGCCGAGCTGCTCGTGATCGGCCTGCGCCGCCGCTCGCCCGTCGGCAAGCTCATCCTCGGCAGCAACGCCCAGCGCATCCTCCTCGACGCCCCCTGCCCGGTGCTGGCGGTCAAGGCGGGCTGAGCCCACTGGCCGGGGCATCTGGCACCATCGCCCCATGGCCCTCCAGATCGCCCAGGACCCCACCGCCGACCAGGTGCTGGCCGAGCACCCGTTCGCCCTGCTGGCGGGGATGATGCTCGACCAGCAGTACCCGATGGAGCACGCGTTCCGCGGCCCGGCGAAGATCCTCGAGCGGTTCGGCAGCCTCGAGCCGGCGGCGATCGCGGCGGCCGACCCCGAGGAGTTCGCGGCCCTGTGCTCGCAGACGCCGGCGATCCACCGCTTCCCCGGCTCGATGGCCGCGCGTCTGCAGGAGCTCGCCGGCATCGTCGCCGAGCAGTACGACGGCGACGCCTCCCGCATCTGGACCGAGGCGTCCTCGGGCGCCGACCTGCTCAAGCGCATCCAGGCGCTGCCGGGCTTCGGCCGGCAGAAGGCGCAGATCTTCACCGCGCTCGTGGCCAAGCAGCTCGGCGCCACCCCCGAGGGCTGGGAGAAGGCCGCGGGCGACTACGCGCTGGCCGGTCACCGCTCGGTCGCCGACGTCGTCGACGGCGCGTCCCTGCAGAAGGTGCGCGATCACAAGCAGGCGATGAAGGCCGCCGCGAAGGCCGCCAAGAACCCCACGGGGTAAGGGGTCGTCGGCGCACGGCAGCACGTCCGTCGCCGCACCACGCCCGGGATCGAGGACCTGGCTTCGGAGCGCTTCGCCCGCATGGCAGAATGACCACGCGGCTCTTGACGACTCCGGGCCTTGCCGCGCCCATCCACTGCCACGAGAGGTGTTCGTGTCCTCGAACGCGCGCAAGATCCCTGCCGAGGTGCTCTCCCACCCCGCCGTCGCCGCCCTGGTCGAGCGAGCAGCTCCCACCGGCACCGTCACCCCCGACGAGGTCCGGCAGGCCAGTGAGGACGCCGCCATCGAGCCGCGCCACCTCAAGTCCCTCCTCGCTCACCTCAGCGGGCTCGGGATCACCGTGACCATCAGCTCCGCCGCGGCCCCTCGCCGCGCGGCGGCGGCCACGTCGACCCGCAAGACCACCACCGCCAAGACGGCCGCCAAGAAGGCGCCCGCCAAGAAGGCGGCGGCTCCGGCGGAGGAGA
The DNA here is from genome assembly GCF_055282735.1 of Nocardioides sp. B129/18. NCBI lineage: Bacteria > Bacillati > Actinomycetota > Actinomycetes > Propionibacteriales > Nocardioidaceae > Nocardioides > Nocardioides sp. B129/18. Next base: position 171,576 of record NZ_JBUZJI010000003.1, read on the forward strand.
CCGCGGCCCCCGCCGCGAAGAAGACCGCCGCGAAGACGGCAGCCAAGACCGCCGCGAAGACCGCCGCGAAGAAGGCCGCGCCGGCCACGGCGTCCCAGGACGCCGACGAGCCCGACGAGCTCGAGGAGGAGGTCATCGTCCTCGACGACCTCGAGGTCGACGAGACCCCGGCCCCGGCGGCCACCGTGGGCCCCGACGGCAAGAAGATCCTGCCCGACATCCCCGACGACCAGTTCGAGAAGGACGTCAAGGCCGACCCGACGATCGTCGAGGACGAGAAGCAGGCCACCTTCGTGGTCTCCGCCGCCGACGACACCGACGAGCCCGAGCAGCAGGTCATGGTGGCCGGCGCCACCGCCGACCCCGTCAAGGACTACCTCAAGCAGATCGGCAAGGTCCCGCTGCTCAACGCCGAGATGGAGGTCGAGCTCGCCAAGCGGATCGAGGCCGGCCTGTTCTCGGAGGAGAAGCTCGGCAAGGGCGGCAAGATCACCGAGAAGCTCCGCGAGGAGCTGGAGTGGATCGCCGAGGATGGCCGCCGCGCGAAGAACCACCTGCTCGAGGCCAACCTGCGCCTCGTCGTCTCCCTGGCCAAGCGCTACACCGGCCGCGGCATGCTCTTCCTGGACCTCATCCAGGAGGGCAACCTCGGTCTGATCCGCGCGGTCGAGAAGTTCGACTACACCAAGGGCTACAAGTTCTCCACCTACGCCACGTGGTGGATCCGCCAGGCGATCACCCGCGCGATGGCCGACCAGGCCCGCACCATCCGCATCCCGGTGCACATGGTCGAGGTCATCAACAAGCTCGCCCGCGTCCAGCGCCAGATGCTGCAGGACCTCGGCCGCGAGCCCACGCCCGAGGAGCTCGCCAAGGAGCTCGACATGACCCCCGAGAAGGTCATCGAGGTCCAGAAGTACGGTCGCGAGCCCATCTCGCTGCACACCCCGCTCGGCGAGGACGGCGACTCCGAGTTCGGCGACCTCATCGAGGACTCCGAGGCGATCGTCCCGGCCGACGCCGTGTCGTTCACCCTGCTGCAGGAGCAGCTGCACGCCGTCCTCGACACGCTCTCCGAGCGCGAGGCCGGCGTCGTCAGCATGCGCTTCGGCCTCACCGACGGCCAGCCCAAGACCCTCGACGAGATCGGCAAGGTCTACGGCGTCACGCGCGAGCGCATCCGCCAGATCGAGTCCAAGACCATGTCGAAGCTGCGTCACCCGAGCCGCTCGCAGGTCCTGCGCGACTACCTCGACTGACCCACGACGTCCTCGACGTCTGGCCCCGATCTGCTCCGGCAGGTCGGGGCCTGCGTCGTCTCCGCCGGCCTCAGCCGGCGGCGACCAGCGCGACGGCGAGCCCGCAGAGCACCAGGCCGACGCCCTGGGCGCGGTGCACGCGCTCGCGCAGGACCGCTGCCGCGAGGATCACCGTGACGGCCGGGTAGAGCGCGGAGATCACCGCGACGACCGTGAGGTAGCCGTGGTGGGTGGCGGCGAGGAAGGCGAGCACGGCCAGGGAGCCGAGCAGGCCGGTGGCCGCGCCGAGGGCGGCGTGACGGTCGCGGGGGAGCCAGGCGGCACGCGAGAGCATCGCCAGGACGACCAGCGTCACGGCGCCGCCCCACTGGTTGGCCGCCAGCGGGAGGACGCCCGACTCCTCGGGGATCTGGGCCACGGCGGCGAACATCAGGCCGAAGCCGAGACCGGCGAGCAGACCGTCGACGATGCCGGCGCGGTCGGCGCCGGAACCGCCGTCCCGGGCGGGATCGGCCGGCTCGGAGGCGACCAGCCAGATGGCCGGCAGCGCGGCGACCATGCCGCCGATCACCCAGGCTCCGGGACGCTCGCCCTGCACGAGCCCGGTGACGACGGGGACGATCGCGGCCGCGACGCCGGAGACCGGCGCCACGACGCCCATCCGGCCGCCGGCCAGGCCGCGGTAGAGGTAGGCGATGCCGAAGCCGCTGCCCACGCCGGCCAGCAGACCCCAGCCGACGTCGGCGGGGCGGACGTCCCCGGAGGCCACGGTCAGGCCCAGGAGCACGATCAGGACGCCGCCGCACAGCTGGCCGGCGACGCCGACCGCCCACGGCGAGGTGCGCTTGGACGCGACGCCGCCGACGAAGTCCGACAGGCCGTAGGCGACGGCGCAGGTCAGGGCCAGGAGGACGGCGATCACGCGATCACCGCGCCCACGGCCCAGGTGCCGGCGGCCAGGAGGCCGGCCGCCAGCTCGATGAGGATGCTCAGGCCCACCGCGGCGAGCGCGCGGCGGGTCGAGGCGGCCGCGTCCGCGGTGCCGACCCGGCGGACCTCGGCCGCGTAGACGCCGAGCACGAAGCCCAGCGGGAGCCCGATCACGGGCACGACGAAGAACCCGACGACGCCGAGCCCCGCGCCCCACCACTGCGTCGAGGCGGGGATGCCGGCCTGCTGGAGACGGCGTCCCGGGACGGCGTACTTCAGCACCGTGCCGAGGGCCAGCAGGGCGAGGACCACGCCGAGCACCACCCAGCCGGTGGTCGACTGCAGCACCAGCGCCCAGACGAGCACGGCGCCGGCGATGAGGATCGTGCCGGGCAGCAGCGGCACGAGGACGCCGACCAGGCCGAGGGCGATCACGAGGGCGACGAGCAGGTCGGTCAACAGCACTGCCTCACCCTCTCACCGACCCGGGCCCCAACGCCCATCGGCGCCGGCCCGGGACGCACGAAGGCCCCGGTCGGATGACCGGGGCCGTCGTGGACGATCGGGGGACGCCGGGGCGCCCGTGGGTGGGAGGCTCAGCGCTCCGCGTCGGTGGCCGGAGCGGGAGTTCCGGTGAGCTTGTGGGTCTCGTCGATCACGGTGATCGCGAGCTCCTTGATCTTCTCGCCGTGCTCGCGGGCGTGGTGCGCGCAGAAGAGCAGCTCACCGCCGGAGCGCAGCTCCACTCGGAGGTAGGCCTGGGCTCCGCAACGGTCACAGCGATCCGCGGCGGTCAGCGGGGTGCTGGGGGCAACGGCAGTGGTCACATCGGCCTCATTTCCTGGTCTCGGTGTCCTGCACAACGTAGCGACGGGGAGCAAGATTCCCTCTCGCGTGTGGTGCGTGACACCTCCATCCCATCATGGTGACCCTGGTCCGTCACCACCGACTCCCCGGTGGATGCGGGAGCTGTCGTGGATGGCTACGGCAGGGATGCGATCTGGTTGAGCGCTTCTAGCCCACCTCTTCCACGATCCGGCGCCTCCCACGCCTCCGAGAGGGTGGTCGGCGTCGCCGTGGAGCGGGTGACGACCTCGGCCGACGTCGCTGTGGGCCGATGGTCGTGCGACCAGTGTGACGGCGACATCGGCGTCACGTCCGGCCTTCGACGCGATCCGTGCCGGGCCGCGCGCGGCCCCGGGCGGATCGACGTCCTCGGGTGTGCGGATGCGGTTGTCAGGCTGCGGCGTCGCGGGAGACGCGCCTCGTGCGAGGTGGCGCCAACCTAGCCCGGGGATCCAACCCCGCGGCGCAGGCGAGCCTGCACGGGCGGTCGGCGTGTCGTCGCCTAGATTGGTGCCCGGCCCGGACGGCGTCGTCCGTTGGCCGCAGCCGCACGTCGAGCACCACCACGCCGGACCCGCGCCGGCCCCGTAGCGCCAGGAGCCCCGTCATCGCCGACAACACCTACAACGCCGCGCACCTGCTGGTCCTCGAGGGCCTCGAGGCGGTCCGCAAGCGGCCGGGCATGTACATCGGCTCCACCGACACCCGGGGCCTCATGCACTGCCTGTGGGAGATCATCGACAACGGCGTCGACGAGGCGCTCGCCGGCGCCGCGTCGCGCGTCGAGGTGATCCTGCACCCCGACGGCTCGGCGGAGGTGCACGACGACGGTCGCGGCATCCCCACCGACAAGGAGCCCAAGACCGGCCTGCCCGGCGTCGAGGTCGTGGCCACCAAGCTGCACGCCGGCGGCAAGTTCGGCGGCGGCTCCTACGTCGCCACCGGCGGCCTGCACGGCGTCGGCCTGTCGGTGGTCAACGCGCTGTCGAGCCGCATGGACATCGACGTCGAGCGCTCGCCGGCGATCCAGGGGATCTCCTTCCAGCGCGGCGTCCCGGGCGTCTTCGACGCCGACGCCCTCGACGGCTCCTTCGCCCCGCAGTCCGGACTGACCCGCAAGGGCCGCCGCGTCGCCAAGGGTCGCAGCGGCACCCGCATCCGGTTCTGGCCCGACCGTCAGATCTTCACCAAGGACGCCCGCTTCGTCTACGACGAGCTCGTCACCCGCGCCCGCCAGACGTCCTTCATCGTCCCCGGCCTGGAGATCGTGCTGCGCGACCTGCGCGGGGAGGAGCCGGTGGAGGAGTCCTTCCGCCACGCCGGCGGCATCGGCGAGTTCGCGGAGTTCCTCGCCGGCGACGAGCCGGTCACCTCCGTGCTGCGCCTGCAGGGCACCGACACGTTCAAGGAGACCGTCCCGCTCCTCGACGCGCAGGGCCACATGACCCCGCAGGAGGTCGAGCGCGAGCTGGCCGTCGACGTCGCCTGCCGCTGGGGCATGGGCTACGACACCGAGGTGCGCTCCTTCGTCAACGTGATCGCCACCCCCAAGGGCGGCACGCACGTCAGCGGCTTCGAGACCGCGCTCACCAAGACCTTCAACGACGTCATGCGCAACGCCAAGGTGCTCAAGACCGCCGACGCCGACGTCATCAAGGACGACGTCCTCGAGGGCCTCACCGCCGTCGTCACCGTGCGCCTGGCCGAGCCGCAGTTCGAGGGCCAGACCAAGGAGATCCTCGGCACGCCCGCGGTGCGCGGCATCGTCCGCAAGGTCGTGGCCGCGGAGCTGAAGAAGTTCCTCACCTCCACCAAGCGCGACGAGAAGGCCCAGGCCAAGCTCGTCATGGAGAAGGTCTCCGGCGCCGCCAAGACCCGCCTGGCCGCCCGTCAGCACCGCGAGAACCAGCGCCGCAAGAACGCGCTGGAGTCCTCCTCGCTGCCGGCCAAGCTCGCCGACTGCCGCAGCAGCGACCCCGAGCGCACCGAGCTGTTCATCGTCGAGGGCGACTCCGCGCTCGGCACCGCCAAGCTGGCCCGCAACTCGGAGTTCCAGGCGCTGCTGCCGATCCGCGGCAAGATCCTCAACGTCCAGAAGGCGTCGGTCGGCGACATGCTGAAGAACGCCGAGTGCGCCTCGATCATCCAGGTCGTCGGCGCCGGATCCGGCCGGACCTTCGACCTCGAGGCCGCCCGCTACGGCCGGATCATCTTCATGGCCGACGCCGACTCCGACGGCGCCCACATCCGCTGCCTGCTGGCCACCCTCTTCTTCAAGTACATGCCCGAGCTGGTGCGCGAGGGCCGCGTCTACTCCGCCGTCCCGCCGCTGCACCGCATCGAGCTCTCCAACCCCAAGAAGGGCATGGAGAAGTACGTCTACACCTACTCCGACGACGAGCTGCGCCGCACCCTCGCCGAGCTGCGTCGCAAGAACGTCCGCTGGAAGGACCCCATCCAGCGCTACAAGGGCCTCGGCGAGATGGACGCCGACCAGCTGGCCGAGACCACCATGGACCCCCGCCACCGCACCCTGCGCCGGATCACCGTCGACGACGCCGACGCCGCCTCGCGGGTCTTCGAGCTGCTCATGGGCTCGGAGGTGGCGCCGCGCAAGGAGTTCATCGTGCAGGGCGCCTACGAGGTGGACATGGAGGCGCTCGACGCGTGAGGCGGCCTGCGAGAGTCCGGCACTCCGGACGTGACAGGCTGACGGCGTGATCTCGCCGCGCGACCGGACCGCCGTCTCCGCCCTGCTGAAGAAGCGCGGGGCCAAGGCGAAGCGGGGGCGGCTGCCGCTCGTCCTCGGCGAGCTGACGTGGTTCGTCGACCTGCGCGTCGAGGGTCGGGGCTCGGCCGCCGGCTGGACGCTCGAGGTGGGCTGCTGGGTGCCCGGGCTGACGCCCGAGCCGGAGGGCGGCGCCATCGACTGCCCGCTGCTGTGGGAGACCCCGGCGGGCGAGGACGTCCTGGCGGCGGTGGGCGGCGTCGTCGACGACGTCGAGGGCGTCGGCGACCTGGGCGCGCTGGCCGGCTGGATCGCCGAGCGTCCGGACGCGCTCGTCGACCGGGTGCTGCGCGAGCGGCTCTGAGCGCCCGACGACACGGATCAGGACAGGCAGAACCTGCGGAGGAAGGGCGAGGCTTCGCCTGTCAAGCGCAGGTTTCCCCGGTCGACCGGGGAAACCTGCACGTCCCGGATCAGTACTTCTGCTCCAGCAGACCCGAGTCGACGTCGTAGATGAACCCGCCGACCTTGACGTGCGCGGGCACGAGGGGGTGGCTGACGACGCGGTGGACGTCGAGGCCGAGGGTGGCGACCTGGTCCTCGATGACGTGGAAGCGCTGCCAGGTGGCGTCGACGCCGGCGGAGTCGGTGACGCGCTCGCGGAGGGTCTCCTCGGAGTTCGAGGCGACCGCGCAGCGGGTGTGGGGGATCACCAGGACGCGCTGGACGTTGAGGAGGTGCACGCCGAGGACGATCGCCTCGAGGGCGGCCTCGGTGACGCGACCGCCGGGGTTGCGGAAGATCTTCGCGTCGCCGGGCTGCAGGCCGATCATCCGCAGCGGGTCGATGCGGGAGTCCATGCAGGTCACGAGGGCCACGCCCGCACGGGCGACGCCGTCGAAGCCGGAGTAGGCGAAGTCGGAGGCGAACTCGCGGTTGGCGGCGAGCAGGTCGTCGAAGTCGGTCGTGTCGGTCACGGGGCCGAGATTACCGACGCCGGGACGTCGGTGGCGCGGGTGGCCGCGGTGCGGAACAGCAGCACGGCGAGGGCGGCGGCCACGAGCGCGCACACGGCGGCGCCCAGGAAGACGGTGTGCTCCTGGGCGATGCCGGCGGTCTTGAGCAGGTCGGTGTAGGCGTCGCAGCGCGATCGGCCGTCGCAGACCTGCTGCACGGGCGGGATGTCGGCGGACTCCGCGTAGTAGCGGCGCAGGCCGAGGGTCGTGAGCGCGGAGATGCCCACGAGCATGCCGACCATGCGGGCGACGACGACCATCGCACTGGCCACGCCGTGCACGGCGTCGGCGGTGCTGGCCAGCACGGCGGCGTTGACCGGCGCGAGCGCCAGGCCGAAGCCCAGGCCGCCCATCACCAGCGGCACGGTGGCCACCAGCGAGCGGAGGCTGTCGACGTCCCACGTCGACATCCAGTAGAAGGAGCCGGCGGCCAGCAGCATGCCGACGGCGGTGACGGTGCCGGCGGGGACGGTGCGCGTCAGCCAGCCGCCGATCACCGCGCCGACGGGCAGGGCGACGAGGAAGCGCACCAGCACCAGCGCCGCGAGCAGCTGGGAGTCCTCGTAGATCGTGGTGCGGGCGAAGAGCGGGATGTCGATGAGCGCGGCCACGAGCGCGGCGCCGATGAAGAGGCTGACGACGACGGCGCCCCAGGCGGGCGTGGCGGCGAGCGCGCCGCGGGGGAGCAGCGGGTTGGCCGCCCGGCGCAGGTGGACGACGAACGCGACGGCGGCGATCGCGGCGCCCAGGAGGTACCAGAGCCCGGCGTCGGAGAAGACCTGCACCTTCGGGTCGGCGGTGGCGAAGGCGAGGATGACGCCGCCGAGCGCGAGCGCGAGCAGGGTGGCGCCGAACGCGTCTGCCTCGCGCAGGCTGCGGCCCCAGCCGCGCAGGTCGACCAGCGGGTGCGCCGCGGTGAGGCAGCGCAGCAGCAGGAGCAGCAGCGCCGCGATCGCGGCGAGGCCCAGCGGCACCGACCAGCGGTCGCCGAGCACCCCGAAGCCGGTGACGGGGATGAACAGGCGTCCCCACTGGATGTCGCGCACCAGGCCCGCGGGCGCGATGACGGTGAGCGCCGCGGTGCCGAGCATCACCAGCAGCAGGACGACGCCGATGGGATCGGGCAGCCGCCGGGCGGGTGGGGCGCCCGCGGCGTCGGGGGAGAGCGGTGCCGCGCGCACGGCCGCGACGATGGCCGCCGCGAGCACGAGCCCGACGGCGAGGTTGATGCCGAAGATCGCCCGCCAGTCGGCGACGGCCAGCACGAGGGCCCCGAAGAGCGGGCCGAGGACGCTGCCGATCTCCTGGACGGCGCTGACCAGCCCGAGCGGGATCGCGCGGCGCTCGCGCGGGTAGAGGTCGGCCACCAGAGCGAGGGTCGCGGGCACCAGGCCGCCGCCGCCCAGGCCCTGCAGGAAGCGCCCGAGCACCATGGAGGCCATGTCGTAGGAGAACGCGGTGATCAGCGAGCCGATCGCGAAGACCACCAGCGAGGCGACGAGGACCGGCGCGCGTCCGCGCAGGTCGGCGATCCGGCCGATCAGCGGCAGCATCGCCACGTAGCCGAGCAGGAAGCCGGAGATGATCGGCGCGGCCCGCTGCAGCTGGTCGGGGGAGAGGCCGACGCCCTGCATCATGTCGACGAGCGCCAGCACGACGACGTAGGTGTCGGCGGCCGCGAACGCCACCGCCCCCGCGGCCAGGCCCAGCAGCAGCCGGGAGGAGCGGGGGACGGCGGTGGAGGTGCTCACGAGGTCTTCGGGGCGGTGATCTTCGGGCTCGACCCGTAGTCGCTGAAGTCGATCGTGTACGTGGTCTGCGCGCCCTTGTCGTAGAAGTCGCCGGTGACGACCATCGAGCGCAGCTCGTCGTCGTCGGAGAGCGTGTAGGTGACGTCGAAGTCGCCGGTGGCGCTGGGGATGATCGAGCGGGCGGCCTTCTGGTCGATCGTGCCGGAGTACTCGGTGAGGATGTCCTTGTTGCCCTCGCCGCCGCGCACCTGGTCGCCCTTCTTAGGCGACTGCGTGGCGGTGAGCAGCGAGGAGAACCCGCCGTCCTTGCTCAGCAGGGCGCCGGGGTCGGGGGCGCCGAACTGGGCGGGGTCGATGGTCTGCCAGCCCGGCGTCAGCGGCACCTGGGCGTAGACCTTGCCGTCGACCGCGATCACCGGGACGGTGGGCTCCAGGCCCGAGAACGCCACCTTGATCGAGCCGTCGAACGCCGGTGCGTGCGTGCCGTCGCCGGTGGCCGAGAGCAGCGCGGTGGTGCCCTCGGGCACCCCCTTCGAGGCGATCTCGAGGTGGACGCCGCTGGTGTCGTCGAAGGCCTTCTTGGCCGCCGCCAGCGCGTCGGCCGGGGAGCTCGAGGACGAGCCGGAGTCGGATCCGCTGCAGGCCGCGAGGGCGGGGACGGCGAGGAGCGCGACGGTGGCCAGCGCGGCCCGTCGTCGCACGGACTGGGTGGTGGCGCGCATGGCCTCAGCCTTCCACAGGGGGAGAAACGGTCTCGGAGCCAGGAGCCTCCCCGCCGACGCGCAGCGCGACCGGGCCCGCACAGGCCAGGATCGGCTGCGCCACCGGGACGCCCGAGCCGTCGCGACGGCCGGTGGCCTCCGGCAGCGGCACCGGCGCCCCGCTGGCGGCCGCGGCGCGCGCCGGCGCGGTGCCGACCCAGGCCAGCAGCAGGGCGTCCTCGCCCTTGAGGAAGCGGTGGCAGCGCACGCCGCCGGTGGCCCGTCCCTTGGCGGGGTACTCGGTGAACGGCGCGACCTTCACCAGGCCCGGCTCGGTGCCGGGCAGCGCGGTGGAGGAGCCGGAGACGGTGACGACGACCGCGCCCTCGCCGGAGTCGGGGTCGACGGCGCCGAACCACACGACGCGGGCGCCGGCCGCGAGCCGGATGCCGGCGATGCCGCCGCCGGCACGGCCCTGGGGACGCACGGCGTCGGCGCCGAAGTGCAGCAGCTGGGCGTCGGAGGAGACGAAGCACAGCGTCTCCTGGCCGGTGACCAGCTCGACCGCGCCGACCACCTCGTCGCCGTCGGCGAGGCGGATGACCTCCCACTCGTCGCGGGTCAGCACCTCGGGGTTGACCCGCTTGACGACGCCCTGCCGGGTGCCGAGCGCCAGGCCCGGCCCCTCGGCGGCCAGGGTGCACAGGGCGAGGGCGCGCTCGTTCGGCTCGAGGACCACCAGATCGGTGAGCGGGAGCCCGCCCTGCAGCTGCGGGTCGTTGGCCGACGGCGGCAGCGTGGGCAGCTCGAGCACGCCGAGCCGCACGAGGCGCCCGCGGTCGGTGAGCACGCCGATGTCGCCGCGGGCGGTGGCCCGCACCACGGAGACGACGACGTCGTGGTTCGCGCGGTCGCCGCCCGAGCCGGGCGCCTCGGCCGAGGTGGTGCGGGCGACCAGGCCGGAGGCGGAGAGGTAGACGAGGCAGGGGTCGTCGGCGACCTCGAGCGGCTGGGAGGCGGTGACGGCGACGCCGGCCGACTCCAGCAGCACGGTGCGACGCGGGGTGCCGTAGGTGGAGGCGACCTCCTTGAGCTCGTCGCTGACGACCCGGCGCAGGAGGGCGTCGTCGCCGAGGATCGCGTCGAGCTCCTCGATCTCGCGACGCAGCTGCTCCTGCTCCTTCTCCAGCTCGATGCGGCTGAAGCGGGTCAGGCGGCGCAGCTGCATCTCGAGGATGTACTCGGCCTGCAGCTGGGAAAGGTCGAAGACGCCCATGAGCCGCTCGCGGGCGGCGGCGGTGTCGTCGCTGGAGCGGATGACCGCGATGACCTCGTCGATGTCGAGCAGCGCGATGAGCAGGCCGTCGACGAGGTGGAGGCGCTCGGCCTTGCGCGCTCGGCGATAGGCCGAGCGGCGACGCACGACGTCGTAGCGATGCTGGAGGAAGACCTCCAGCATGTCCTTGAGGCCGAGCGTGCGCGGCTGGCCGTCGACGAGCGCGACGGCGTTGATGCCGAAGGAGTCCTCCATCGGCGTCTGCTTGTAGAGCTGCTCGAGCAGCGCCTCGGGGACGAAGCCGTTCTTGACCTCGATGACCAGTCGCAGGCCGTGGACGCGGTCGGTGAGGTCCTTGATGTCGGAGATGCCCTGCAGCTTCTTGCCCTGCACCAGGGTCTTGATGCGCTCGACGACCTTCTCGGTGCCCACGCCGTAGGGCAGCTCGGTGACGACGATCGCCTTGCGGCGCCCGATCGTCTCCACGCGGGCGGTGGCCCGCATGCGGAAGCTGCCGCGTCCGGTCTCGTAGGCGTCGCGGATGCCGTCGAGGCCGACGATCTTGCCGCCGGTGGGGAGGTCGGGGCCGGGGATGAACCGCATCAGGTCGTCCACGCCGGCCTTGGGGTGGGTGATGAGGTGGCGCAGCGCCTGCACGACCTCGACGAGGTTGTGCGGGGCGCAGTTGGTGGCCATGCCGACCGCGATGCCCGTGGTGCCGTTGACGACGAGGTTCGGGATCGCCGCCGGGAGCACGGAGGGCTCCATCTCGCGGCTGTCGTAGTTGGGCCGGAAGTCGACGGTGTCCTCGTCGATGCCGGCGGTCATCGCCACCGCCGGGGGCGCCATGCGGCACTCGGTGTAGCGCATCGCGGCGGGCGGGTCGTCGGGGGAGCCGAAGTTGCCGTGGCCGTCGATCATCGGCAGGCGCATCGACCACGGCTGGGCCATCCGCACCAGGGCGTCGTAGATGGCGCCGTCGCCGTGGGGGTGCAGCCGGCCCATGACCTCGCCGACGACGCGGGCGGACTTCACGTGCCCGCGGTCGGGCCGCAGGCTCATGTCGTTCATCGTGTGCAGGATGCGGCGCTGCACGGGCTTGAGGCCGTCGCGCGCGTCGGGCAGCGCGCGGGAGTAGATGACCGAGTAGGCGTACTCCAGGAACGAGGAGCGCATCTCCTCGCCCACGTCGATGTCGAGGATGTGCTCCTCGAAGTCGTCCTCGACCGGGGGCGGTGCGCTACGTCGTGCCATGGCGGCATTGTCCCCGGTCGCCCGCCCGTCGTGGTGCAGGGGCGCGCCGACACCGGATAGCGTGCGGACGTGCCGGAGAACCACGCGACCGACCCCCACCCCGACGCGGACCCCTCGACCCAGGCCGGTGGCGACGTCGCCCGCCGTGCGCTGCGTCGCCTCAAGCGCGACGCCGGATCGCTGGTCCCGGCCTCCCGGAGCCGCCAGGAGGAGCTCGAGACCGAGCTCGCCGCGGCCCGTGCGGAGATCGCGGCGCTCACGCGCAAGGTCGCCTCCCGCGACGAGCGCCTCGCCGAGCAGCGCTCGGCGCTCTCGTCCTTCGCCTACGCCTACCGCGGCCTGCGCGCCGCCCAGCAGCACGTGCTGCCCTCCGCGCTCGGCAAGCCCCAGGGCGCCGCGCCGACCGACGAGCAGCGGGCCGAGGTCGAGCGCGAGGCCCTGATGGTGCAGCACCACGCCGTCCTCGGCCGGGCCCTGGCCGACGGCGCGACGCTCCCCGGTGCCGTCGCGGCCATGGTGCGCAACGGCAAGGGCCAGGACCGCGTCGCCGCCTCGCGGCGGGTGGCCCAGGCGCTCCTCGAGCACGCCGCCCCGGGCTCGGAGGCCGCGATCGCGGGCGCCCTGGGCGTCGGCCTGCTGGCCCACCACACCGGCGTGCCCGGCTTCGCCTGGGAGCAGCTGCGCTCGCTGCCCGACGAGGTCTGGATCGCCCACGCCCCGGCGGAGCACCTCGAGCTCGTCGGCAGCGAGGAGCCCGACCGCATCCCCGCGGCCGTCGACGCCGTGCTCGCCGCCCAGGTCGACCTCGACCCGCAGGTGTGGCTGCAGCTGGTGCGCCTGGCCGTGGGCTTGCGGGCCCACGAGCGCCTCGCCGACCTCGACGCCGGCCTGCGCGCCGCCGTCGCCCGCGAGCAGGCCGCGGGTCGCACGACCCCCGAGGTCGACGAGCGCTGGGCCGCCGAGCTCGCCTGGCTCGACCACTGGCTGCCGCGCGTCACCGGCACGCCGGCCACCCCGACGCTGCTCGAGGGCGCCGTCGCGATCGGCGTCATGGGCTACCAGCAGCCCGACCTCTCGCGCACCTCCACCAACATCGGCGACTTCGTCCAGACCATCGGCTCGCTCTCGCACCTGGCCCGCCGCACCGGCGTCCGCTACGCCGACGGCCCGCTCGCGCCGTTCCTGCGCGACCTCGCGGCGCGCGTGCCGCAGGACCTGCGGGTGCCCGCCGTGCCCGGGGGAGACGGCGGCGACGGGGGAGAGGGCCCCGAGGTCCACCTCTTCGGCATCGACCGCGACGCCTCGTCGCTGGCCGAGATCCCCGACGGCACCTGGATGCTCGGCTTCGGCTGGTACGCCCACACCGTCGGCGGCGTGCGTCACGACTTCCCCTTCGACGCCCGCATCCGTCCGCTCTACGTCTCCTTCCACGTCAACCGCCGCACGATCCTCTCCCCGGAGGCGATCGAGCACCTGCGCGCGCACGGCCCCATCGGCTGCCGCGACTGGTCGACGGTCGACCTGCTGCTCTCCCTCGACGTCCCGGCCTTCTTCTCCGGCTGCCTGACGACGACGGTGCGGTTCGTGAAGCCGTCCGACCTGCCGACCCCGGGCCCCGACGCCCCGGTGGTCTACGTCGACGCCGAGCCGCCCGCCGGGGCGACGAAGGTGCTCAACGAGCGCCCGGAGGTGGCTCTGGCCGGGCTCGAGGCGAACCTGCGCGAGGCGCTGGGCATCCTCGACGGCTACGCCACGGGCGCGGCGTCGATCGTCACCAAGCGGCTGCACGCCTACCTGCCCGCGCGGGCGCTGGGCCGTCCGGTCGACTTCTGCCCCACCAACCTCGCCGACACCCGCTTCAACGGCCTCGCCCACGTCGACGGCACGCGCCCCGCGGCGCTCGACGACGACGAGGTGCACGCCATGGGCCAGGGCATCGCCGACCTGCTCGAGCCGGTGTTCACGACCATCCTCGCCGGCGCCGACGAGGCCGCCGTCCGCGCCGTGTGGAGCGAGGTCACCGCCGAGCGGGTCGCGCAGGCCCAGGCGCGCCGCGACGCCCAGGTCGAGCTGCCGCTGCCCTTCGACCTCGACGCCGCCGTCGCCACCGTGCTGGGACGCCGGGTGCGCCTGGAGCGCACGGCGCCCGCCCCCGAGGGCGAGCCGATGGACGTCGTCCTGGCCCTCGACGGGAACCTGCGCACCCAGCTGGCCGCCGTCGTGTCCGGCGTCGTCGACCACGCCTCGCGGCCCGTGGTGCTGCACGTGCTCAGCCGCGACCACGGCCCCGACGACCACGCCCGCCTGGCCGCGCAGTTCCCCGAGGTCACGTGGGACTGGCTGCCGTGCGACGACGTCGACTACGGCGACATCGGCACGATGCTGCGCCACGTCACGATCTCGACGATGGACCGCCTGCTGCTCCCGGTGCTGCTGCCCGAGCTGGAGCGGGTGGTCTACCACGACATCGACGCCCTGCCGCTAGCCGATCTCGCGCCGCTCTTCGACCTCGACCTCGGCGGTCAGGCGCTGGCCGCGCGCGACTCCGAGGCCTCGCTGTTCGCCAGCGGCCACGAGAACGTCTACCAGTCGGCCAAGCGGCTGCGGGAGGCCCCGGCGAAGGCCTTCGAGCTGCTGCGGCGCGAGCTGGCCCGTCACCCTGGCGACTTCACCGGCTTCAACGCCGGCGTCCTGGTGCTCGACCTCGAGCGGATGCGCGACGACGACTTCTGCCGTCGCTTCCTGCCCTACGCCTCGGAGTTCGGGATGCACGACCAGTACGTCCTCAACTGCTATGTCGGCTCCCGGCGGGTGGCGCTGGCGCCGGAGTGGAACTCCCGGCCCAGCCAGGAGAGCGTCGCCGAGCCGAGGATCGTCCACTGGGCCGGTGGCCAGAAGCCCTGGGACCCCGGGTTCGTGCCGTTCGGGGAGGCGTGGGAGCGAGCGGTCCAGCGGGCCGCCGCCCGCGCGCGATAGATTCCGGACGTGACGTCCGACCCGCACGCCGAGGCTCCCGACGCGGTGGCACCGCCCCGCCACTGGGAGGCCGACGTCCTGCTGCGCGACGGCGGCACCGCGCACATCCGCCCGATCACGCCGGACGACGCCGGCCTGCTCGTCGAGTTCTACGCGCGGGTCTCCGACCGCTCGAAGTACTACCGGTTCTTCTCGCCGATGCCCGAGCTGTCCGACCGCGACGTCGCCCGCTTCACCACCGTCGACCACCACGAGCGGGTGGCGCTGGTGCTCACGCTGCAGGACCGGATGATCGCGGTGGGCCGCTACGACGTGGTGCGCCCCGGCGAGGCCGAGGTGGCGTTCCTCGTCGAGGACGCCCACCAGGGCCGCGGCATCGGCCAGCTGCTCCTCGAGCACCTCGCGCAGGCCGCCCGCGAGCGCGACCTCGACCGGTTCGTCGCCGAGGTGCTGCCCGACAACACCCGGATGATCCAGACCTTCCGCGACGCCGGCTACCGCGTGGCCAGCGAGTACGAGGACGGCGTCCTGGTGCTGGAGTTCCCGATCACCCCCACCGACACCGCCATCGGCGTCATGCAGGACCGCGAGCACCGGGCCGAGTCCGCCTCGATCGAGCGGTTCTTCAACCCCCGCAGCGTCGCGGTGATCGGCGCCTCGCGGCGCTCGGACACCATCGGCCAGACGCTGGTGCGCAACCTGGTCACCGGCGACTACACCGGCCGCGTCTACGCCGTGAACCCCTCGGCGCGCGCGGTCTCCGGCCTGCCCACCTACCCGACGGTCAGCGACATCCCCGACGAGGTCGACGTCGCGATCGTGGCGGTGCCCGCCGAGGCCGTCCAGGACGTCGTGCTCGACTGCGCCGCCAAGGGCGTGCACGGCCTGGTCGTCATCTCCTCGGGCTTCGCCGAGACCGGCGAGGAGGGCCGCCAGCGGCAGCGTCGCCTCGTCGGGCTGAGCCGCTCCTACGGGCTGCGGCTCATCGGCCCGAACTGCCTGGGCGTCATCAACACCGACCCCGCGGTCTCGATCAACGCCTCGCTCTCCTCGGTCATGCCGCCGCGCGGCCGGGCCGGGTTCTTCTGCCAGTCCGGCGCGCTGGGCTCGGCGATCCTGGAGAAGGTGCAGAACCGCGGCCTGGGCCTCTCGACCTTCGTCAGCGCCGGCAACCGCGCCGACGTCTCCGGCAACGACCTCCTGCAGTACTGGGAGGAGGACGACTCCACCGAGGTGGTCCTGCTCTACCTGGAGTCGATCGGAAACCCGCGCAAGTTCTCCCGGATCGCCCGCCGGGTCTCCCAGCGCAAGCCGATCATCGCCGTGCGCTCGGGCCGCACCACCCAGGGCGTCCCGATGGGCCACGCCGTGCGGCGCATCGCCGCGCCGCCGCCGGCGGTCGACGCCATGTTCCGACAGGCCGGCATCATCCAGGTCGACACGCTGGAGGAGATGTTCGACGTCGCCCAGCTCGTCGCCCACCAGCCGCTGCCGCGCGGGCGCCGCGTCGCGATCGTCGGCAACTCCGACGCGCTGGGCCTGCTGGCCGCCGACGCCGCCGCGGCCGTCGGGCTCGTGGTGAACCGGTCGGTGGCGCTCGGCGCCGAGGCCACCGCCGAGGACTTCGAGGACGCCCTCGACGCCGCCATCGACTCACCCGACGTCGACTCCGTCGTCGCGGTCTACATCCCGCCGCTCAACACCTCCGGCGAGGAGGTCGCGAACGTGCTGGCGGCCATCGGCGAGCAGTCCGACAAGCCGCTGGTCTCCACCTTCCTCGGTGTCGAGGGCGTCCCGGAGCTGCTGCGCGTCCCCGACGTCGCCGGCTCCACCGCCGGCCGCGGCTCGGTGCCGTCCTACCCGGCCGTCGAGGCCGCGGTGCGGGCGCTGGCCCGGGTCGTCGAGTACGCCGTGTGGCTGCGCGCCCCCGACGTCGTTCTGCCCGAGGACCCCGAGGTCGACGAGGCCGCGGCCCGCCAGGTCGTCGCCGAGCTGCTGCTGGAGCACCCCGAGGGCCTCGAGATGCCCCAGGAGGCGCTGACCCGCCTGCTGGCCTCCTACGGCGTCACGCTGTGGCCCACGCACCCCGTCCACGACCTCGACCAGGCCGCGGCGGCCGGCGAGGCCCTGGGCTGGGACGTCGTGCTCAAGGCCACCGCCGACCATCTGCGCGAGCGTCCCGACCTCGCTCACGTGTGGCGCAACATCGACTCCGCCCAGGCGATGGGCGACGCCTGGCGCGCGCTCGTCGAGCTGGTCGGCGACCCCGACCGCGCCGGCTTCGTCGTCCAGAAGCACGCGCCGCCGGGCGTCCCGATCACGATCCGCAGCATCGAGGACCCGCTCTTCGGCCCGGTGGTGTCCTTCGGCATCTCCGGCCCGGTCATCGAGCTCCTGGCCGACAAGGCCTACCGCATCCCGCCGCTGAGCCCGCGCGACGCCTCCGCGATGGTGCGCGAGATCAAGTCCGCGCCCATGCTCTTCGGCTACCGCGGCAGCGACGTCGTCGACATCGCCGAGGTCGAGCGGCTGATCCTGCGGGTCTCCCAGCTCCAGCACGACCTGCCCCAGATCAGCTCCCTGGAGCTCGGCCTGGTGCTCGCCGGCGCCGACGGCTCCACCGTCCTCACCGCCTCCGCGCGCCTCGACGACGTCGGCGACTCCCGCTCGGACTGGTTCGTGCGCCGGATGCCGACCCCCGCCGGGGACACGCTGCCGACCTGAGGCCCTGCTCCGGTGATCGAGCGTCGGCTCCGGTGATGGAGCGTCGGCTCCGGTGATCGAGCCTGTCGAGATCCCCGCACCCGCGCAGCGCCGTGAGGGCGGGGGAGGGCCTGCGGCGGCGCAGGTGACAGACTCACCTCCATGCGCACCACCCGCACCGACGACCGCGACCGCCAGCGCGAGCTGCGCGCCAGCATCGACCGCACCGGCTACTACCCCGACATCGTCGCCTCCGCGGTCGACGACGCGGTGGCGGGGGAGACGGTCGTCTCCTACTTCGTGCAGCACGAGCCGACCTTCGAGCACGACGAGGTGCGCCGCCACCTCTCCGTCGTCGTCCTGACGCCGACCCGCCTGGTGCTCGCGCACACCGACGAGCACCCCGGCGACGACCTCCTGCCCGAGCCCTACACCTCCACCTCCACCGAGGCCGTCGCGCTCGACGCGGTGAAGTCGGTGGTCGTCACGCGCATGGTCACCAGCCCCGCCAAGGGGCCCGGCCGCCTCGCCGAGGTCAACCTCACCGTGGGCTGGGGCGGCGTGGCCCGCGTCGACCTCGAGCCGGCCGGGTGCGCCGACCCCGAGTGCGACGCCGACCACGGCTACACCGGCGTGCTGTCCTCCGACGACTTCACCCTGCGCGTCTCGGCGGCCGCCGACGGTCACGACGCCGTCGCGGAGCTCGTCGGGTTCGCCGCCGCGCTGTCCGCGCGCACCCAGGCGCCGGCCTGACCCGGATGAGCCCGCTGCTCGACCCGGCCTACGGGGAGCGCTCCCTGGCCGACGTCGTGCCCGCGGTCGCGCAGGCGCTGGGCGTCCCGCTGGCCGATCCGCTCGGCCCGCCGTCTCGGCTCACGCTGCCCCCGGCGCCGGCCTACGTCGTCTTCCTCGTCGACGGGCTCGGCGCGCGGCTGCTCGAGCGGTACGCCCACGTCGCGCCCTACCTCTCCTCGCTGGTGCGCGAGGAGCCCGCCACGTGCGGCGTGCCGTCGACCACCGCCACCAGCCTGACCTCGCTCGGCACCGGCCTGGTGCCCGGCGCGCACGGCGTCATCGGCTTCAGCACGCGGGTTCCGGGCACCGGGCGGCTGATGAACGCCCTGCAGTGGTCCAAGGACGTCGACCCGGTGGCGTGGCAGCCGCACCCGACCGCCTTCGACCGCCTGCGCGAGCGCGGCGTCGCCGTCACGGTCGTGAACAAGCGGGAGTTCGCCCGCAGCGGCCTGACCATCGCCGCCCACCGCGGCGCGGAGTACGTCGGCGCCGACCGCGCCGGCGAGCGGATCGCCGCCGCGCTCGCCGCCACCGCCGACCAGCCCTCGCTCACCTACCTCTACGACTCCGACCTCGACTGGACCGGTCACCGGCACGGCGTCGCGTCCACCGCCTGGATGCAGCAGCTGGCGATGATCGACGCCGAGGCCGAGCAGCTGCGCGAGGCGCTGCCGCCGTCGGTGCGGCTGGTGGTCGTCGCCGACCACGGCATGGTCGACTCCCCCGAGGAGAGCCGCGTCGACGTCGACCGCGACACCGCCCTCCTCGACGGCGTCGACCTGCTGGGCGGCGAGGCGCGCTTCCGCCAGCTCTACTGCTCGCGCGGCGCCGTCGACGACGTCGTCGCCACCTGGCGCGAGGTCCTCGGCGACCGCGCCGACGTGCTGACCCGCGAGGAGGGCATCGCCCGCGGCTGGTTCGGCGCGATGAGCCCCGCGGTGCTGCCCCGCGTCGGCGACGTGCTCGTGGCCTGCCACGACGACCACACGGTGGTCTCGAGCGTCGGCTGGTCCTACGAGGCCGGGCTGGTGGGCTTCCACGGCTCGCTGACGCCGGCGGAGATGCTCATCCCGGTGCTGGTCGACTGACGGTCGGCCGTCCGTCGACGGATGCCGGGTCGTCGCCGGGAGGTCGCCTCCGCGTCGCCGGGGCTCCCTACCGTCCCGCCGGTGAACCAGACCTCCCGCCTCGCCCTCGTGCTGGCACCTCTCGGACTCCTCGCCCCCCTCGTCTCCGCAGCCGCCGCCCCGTCCTCGGTGGTCGAGCCTGTCGGGCCCCCCGCACCAGTCGCCCGGCCCGCCGGCGGCACGGCGCACGTCGTGGCCACCGCCCAGACCCGGGCCTTCGTCGACGACGCCTCCGCCTCGCCCGCGAACGCCGACGCCGACGACCCCGCGATCTGGGTCGATCGCGAGCACCCCGCCCGCAGCGTCGTCCTCGGCACCCTCAAGGAGGGCGGACTGGCCGCCTTCGACCTCCATGCCCGCCTGATCCAGCGCGTCGCGGCGCCCGCCGCCCCGACCGAGGACGCCGCGCCCGGCCGCTTCAACAACGTCGACGTCGTCGGCGACCTGGCGGTCGTGAGCGACCGCGGACGCGACCGGGTGCGGGTCTATCGCATCGACCCGCGCGGCTCCCGCGCCGGCGCCGCGGTGCTCACCGACGTCACCGACCCGCAGGCCGCGCCCGTCTTCGCCGCCTCCGAGGCCGCCGTCGACGAGCAGCGCACCGCCTACGGCCTGGCCGCCGCGCGCGACCCGCGCAGCGGCACCCGCTGGGTGGCGGTGACCCAGCGCCACGAGGCGCGCGTCGCCCTCCTGGGGCTGCGCTCGCGCGGCGGCGTCGTGGGCACCCGTCGTCTCGACGTGCTCGACCTCCCGAGCACCTTCCGACTGCCCGACGGCTCGCGCTGGTCGCCGTGCGAGGAGCCCGGGGAGGGCCCGCAGCTCGAGGGCAGCGTGATCGACGCGTCCCACCGCGTGCTCTACACCGCCCAGGAGGACGTGGGCATCTGGCGCGTCCCGCTCACCGCCACCGGCTTCGGCCGCCCGCGGCTGATCGACCGCGTGGAGTCCTTCGGCGTCCCGGCCCGCTGGGACGCCGACGCCGAGGAGTGCGTCGTCTCCGGCCCCGACCGCGGCTTCGGCGGACGCTGGCTGGTCGCCGACGCCGAGGGCCTCGCGCTGGCCGGCGACACCCTTCTCGCCTCCAGCCAGGGCGACTCCCGCTTCGTCCTCTACGGGCCTCGCCGCACCGCCGACCTGCGCGTCGTCGCGGGAGAGCGCACCGACTCCGTCGAGCACTCCGACGGCTCGGCGATCACCACGCGGCCGCTGGGTCGGCTCTTCCCGCACGGCCTGCTGGTGGTGCACGACGGCGAGCGTCGTCCCGCGGCCACCGACGCCGACGGCGCCGAGCTGGCCACCACCGGCTTCGCGTTCGTGCCGCTGGAGCGGGTGCTGCGGGTCCTGCGCTGATCGCGCCGGTCAGCCGAACGGCAGCGGCTGCTCGGGCGTCAGCGAGACCGCCTTCGCCCGGGCGGCCGTCAGCCGACGCCGGTGGTGCTGGCGGCACAGCACCTCGTAGGCGACGTCGGTCTCGGCCTCGGAGACGCCGGCCAGCGTCGGCTGCCCGGGGTCGCCCGGCTGCTCGACGTCGCCGACCACGATGACGTCGCCCTCGGTGACCATGACGCCGTTCTCGGTGCGGGCGTTGTGGGTGGCGCGCTTGCCGCACCAGCACAGCGCCTCGACCTGCAGGGTGTGCATCCGGTCGGCGAGCTCGACGAGCCGTGCCGAGCCCGCGAAGAGCTGGGTGCGGAAGTCGGTGAGGATGCCGAAGGCGAACACGTCGAGCTGCAGCTCGTCGACGATCTTCGCGAGGTCGTCGACCTGGGCGCGGGTGTAGAACTGCGCCTCGTCGCAGATGAGGTAGTCGACCCGGCCGCCGCGGGTGAGGGTCTCCACGACGTGGCGCCAGAACGAGAAGGACGCGTCGACCTCGATGGCGTCGTGGGTGAGGCCCAGGCGGCTGGAGATGAGGCCACGGCCCGCCCGGTCGCGCGTCACGAAGATCTGCCCGATCCGGCCGCGGACGGCGTGGTTGTGGTTCGTCTGCAGGGCCAGGGTGCTCTTGCCGGAGTCCATGGTCCCGGTGAAGAAGTGCAGTTCCGCCACGGGGGCAGATCCTGTCATGGACGAGCGCCGGGCAGGATGGGGGCCATGACCGGACCGCTCGTCACCGCCGCCGAGCTGCGCACGCTGCTCGACGCGCCCCAGCCGCCCACCGTGCTCGACGTCCGCTACCGCATGGGCGGCCCGCCGGGGGAGCGCGAGCACGCGCTCGGCCACGTGCCGGGCGCGGTCTACGTCGACCTCGACACCGCCCTGGCCGCGCCGCCGGGCGAGGGCGGACGTCACCCGCTGCCGGACGTCGAGGTCTTCCAGGCCGCGATGCGCGCTGCGGGCGTCAGCGACGAGCGTCCGGTCGTGGTCTACGACGACTGGAACGGGCTGGCGGCGGGCCGCGCGTGGTGGCTGCTGCGCTTCCACGGCCAGCGCGACGTCCGGGTGCTCGACGGCGGCTGGCCCGCGTGGCGCGAGGCCGGCGGCGCCGTCCAGGCGGTGCTCGCACGTCCAGAGCCCGGCGACTTCACCGCCGTGCCCGGGAGCATGCCGAAGGTCGAGGCCGACGAGCTGCTCGGCGTCCCGGTGATCGTCGACGCCCGCGCCCCCGAGCGATTCCGCGGCGAGACCGAGCCGGTCGATCCCGTCGCCGGTCACGTGCCGGGTGCGGTCAACGTGCCCACGAGCACCAACCTGCGCGCCGACGGCACCTTCCGCAGCCCCGAGGAGCTCCGTGCCCTCTACGCCGCGGCCGGGGTCACCGGCGAGGAGGACGTCGCGGTGTACTGCGGCTCCGGCGTCACGGCCACCCACGACCTCATCGCCCTCGAGCTCGCCGGCATCCGCGCCGCGCTCTACCCGGGCAGCTGGAGCGGCTGGATCACCGACCCCGCGAGGCCCGTGCAGCGCGGCTGAGCGCAGTCCTCGCGGGTGCGGGGATCTCGACAGGCTCGATCACCGGAGGAGCGGCTCGATCACCGGAGGGGCGGCTCGATCACCAGTGGATGCCCTTGAAGACCCGCGCCAGCATCATCTGCTCGCTCTCCCGGGCTCCGGCCTCGCCGGCCTGACCGCGGGCGGCCGCGGAGTCGGGGAAGACGTGGTAGGCCATGTTGAGCACCCGGAAGGCCAGCTTCGGGGCGACGGTGTGGGCGATCGCGCCGGCGTTGCCGAGCAGGGTGTTGATCTCGTGCGGACGCTCGACCATCGCCTCGATGAGGAGATCGGCGGCCTGCGCGGGGGAGATCGTGGGGAACTTGTCGTAGATCTTGGTCGGCGCGATCATCGGCGTCCGCACCAGCGGCATGTGGATGCCGGTGAAGGTGATGCCCTCGCCGATCAGCTCGGAGGAGACGACGTTGCTCCATGCGTCGAGCGCGGCCTTGGAGGCGATGTAGGCCGAGAACCGCGGCGGGTTGGTCTGCACGCCGATGGAGGACACGTTGACGACGTGGCCGCCGCCGCTGGCCCGCATCGCCGGGATCAGCCCGATCACGAGGCGGATCGCGCCGAAGTAGTTGAGCTGCATGGTGCGCTCGAAGTCGTGGAAGCGGTCCTGGGAGAGCCGCAGCGAGCGGCGGATCGAGCGTCCGGCGTTGTTGACGACGAAGTCGACCGACGGCAGCTCCTCGGCGAGCTGCTCGCAGAGCCGGTCGATGGCCTCGAGGTCGGAGAGGTCGCAGGGGTAGACCAGCGCCTGGCCGCCGCGCAGCTCGATGGTGGCGCGGGTCTCCTCGAGCTTGTCCTTGCCGCGCGCGACGAGCACGGGGATGCCGCCCGCCTGGGCGACCTTGAGCGCGGTGACCTGGCCGATGCCCGAGGACGCGCCGGTGATGACGACGTGCTTGCCGGCCAGCGCCTCGCGGGCCTTCGGGTCGCGGCGCACGGAGTCGTCGAGGTGCTCCTCCCAGTAGCCCCACAGCGTGCGGGCGTAGCTCTCGAGGTCGGGCACCGCGATGCCGGAGCCGGCCAGCGCCCGCTCGGTGGCGCGGGAGTCGAAGGTCGCGGTGAACGAGCTGTGGCCGATGACCTCGGCCGGCACGCCGATGCGCGAGGTGACCAGGTCGAGGACGGCCTGCACCGAGGAGTTCTGCATCGCGGTGGTGAACAGGCTGAGCGGGCGCAGACGTCGCGGCACCAGCGCGAGCGGACCGGCGGTGGTGACGCGGCGGTCGACGGGCGTCGCGAACCGCGGGGCGCCGGCGGCGGCGCAGAAGGCGTTGAGGGTCTCGACGACCGGCTGCGGCTCGGGGTTGACCAGGTGGAAGGCCTCGCCGTCGCGGCCGGGCAGGTGAGCCAGGTGGTCCATGGCGGCGGCGACGTAGTCGACCGGCACGACGTTGGTGTCGCCGAGGTCGACGCCCACCAGCGGCAGCCAGGCCGGCAGTCGGTCGCGCAGGGCCTTGAGCAGCGGGAAGAAGTAGTAGGGCCCGTCGACCTTGTCCATCGCGCCGGTCTCGCTGTGGCCGACGACGATCGCGGGCCGGTAGACGCGCCACGGCGTCGTGGACTCCTCGCGGACGATCCGCTCGGACTCGTACTTCGTGCGGTGGTAGGGCGAGGGCAGGTGCTGCCCCTCGGCGAACATGTCCTCGGAGAAGCGTCCGGGGTGCTCGCCCGCGGCGGCCACCGAGGAGACGTGGTGGAAGCAGCCGGCCCGCAGCGCCGTGGCCAGCTCGAGGGCGTGACGGGTGCCGCCGACGTTGAGCGCCTCGTTGGTGGCGTCGTCGGCGGTCATGTCGTAGATCGCCGCGAGGTGCATGACGTGCTCGATCGAGCCGGCGTGCTCGGCCACCCAGGCCGGGTCGACGCCGAGCGCGGGGGAGCCGAGGTCGCCGACGACCGGGACGACGCGGTCGGTGCCCCAGCGGCGGATGAGGGTCTCCATGCGGCTCAGCGAGCCGGCACGCACGAGGACGAAGATCTCGCCCTCACGGTGGTCGAGGAGCTCCTCGACGAGGTGGCGGCCGATGAAGCCTGTGGCGCCGGTCACGAAGTACGACATGCGCGGAGGCTACCGCTCCGCGGGCCGTCTGGGGACCGGTCCGGACAGGCGGTCAGTCCTGCTTGCCGCCGAACATGATCTCGTCCCAGCTCGGCACCGACGCGCGGCCGCGGCGGCCCTTGGCCGGGCGGCGCGGGGCCGGGGGCTGGTCGGCGGTGGCGGGGAGCTCGGTGGTCTCCTCGACGTCCTGGGCCGGGGTGGTGTCCGGGGCGAGATCGGCGGCGGCGTCAGCGGCGGTGCCGCCCTGCTCGTCGAGCGCCGCGGCGTCGGCCGCCTCCTGCACGAGCGCGTGCTCGTCGGCGGCGGGGCGGGCGTCGAGGAAGGACTCGACGGGGTGGCTCTCGGCCTCCTCGACCAGGCCGAGGACGTCGTCGCCGAGCTCGCCCTCGTCGGTGGCGCGACGGCGACGGCGGACGTCCTCGAGGTCGTCGCGCTGCGGGGCCGGGGCCTCGAGCACCTCCCCGACGATCCAGCGGGCCTCGTCGTTCTCCAGCACCACGAAGTTGCCGGGCATGTCGAAGGTGAACTGGGCGGTGCCGCTGCGCTTGATGGTGGCGAACTCCGCGGCCAGCGCCCACCGGCCGTCCTCGCGACGCCAGGCGTCCCAGACCACGGAGGCGGGGTCGACGTCCTGGGAGCGCAGGTGGGCGGCGACGGCGTCGCCGAGCACGCGGGCGCCGGTCTCGCCGGGGCTGCGGCGGCGCAGCGAGGAGCGCTGGGCCCGCTCGGCGACGTGCTGACGCTCGGCGAGCACGGGCCCGGCGAAGGGCAGGATCCGCTCGAGGCTGGTCTGGGCGGCCTGGGCGACGGCCTCGGGGGTCTCGCCGGCGCGGATGCGGGCCTGGATGTCGCGGGGGCGCAGGACGCTGTCCATGGGGATCTCCAACTGGCCGAGGCGTGAGGTCTCGCCGCGCAGGGCGGCACGGAGGCGGTGGTCGACGTCGAGGGTGAACTCGTTCCCGGCGGGATCGACGAGGAGGAGCCGCTGGCGATCGGCGCTCATGCCGGCCAGGGTCAGATGCACCGCGCCCACCTCCCTGCTCCCTCGTCGCCGTCGACGGCGTCCTCGTGACCGCCGAGCCTACGCCAGCCGGTGCGTGCGTCCGGGGAGGCGGGCCGGACCGTCGCGGACTGCCTCGTCGGCACTAGGGTCTCGCCGTGGCCACCCCTGAGCCCGCGAGCATCCTCGTCGTCCTGGACCTCCTCGGCATCGCCGTCTTCGCGATCTCCGGCGCGCTCGTGGCGGTGCGCAAGGAGCTCGACCTCTTCGGCGTGCTGGTGCTCGCCGGCATCACCGGGCTGGGCGGCGGCTTCCTGCGCGACGTGCTCATCGGCGCGACGCCGCCGGCCGCGCTCGCCGACTGGCGCTACCTGCTCGTGCCGACCGCCGCGGGGCTGGTGACCTTCGTCTACCACCCGACGCTGGGCCGCATGGAGCGGACCGTCACGGTCTTCGACGCCGCCGGCCTCGCGCTGTTCTGCGTCGCCGGCGCCCTGAAGGCGCTCGACTACGGCCTGGGTCCGCTGCCGGCGGCGCTGATGGGCATGACCACCGGCATCGGCGGCGGCATGATCCGCGACGTCCTGGCCGGCCGCGTGCCGGTGATCTTCCGCGGCGAGCTCTACGCCACCCCGGCGCTGGCCGGTGCGGGCGTCGCCGTCGTCGCCCACCAGCTCGACATCACCGCGCTCGTCGGCACGATCGCCGGCGCCGCGGTGTGCCTGGTGTGGCGACTGGTCGCCGTGCGTCGTGGCTGGCAGGCCCCGATGCCCACGGGACCTGCCAGCGTCTGAGCGGACGCCGGGGCTCAGTCGATCTGGTCACCGACGGGCAGGACGAGTCCGTCGGTGGTGTCGAGCCGCACCTCCGTGCGGCAGGTGCCCTCGTCCAGTCCTCAGGTCAGCAGCGCCGAGGGACCCTGCTCGGACTCCAGGGCGATCGCCGCCACGTGGTCGCCGTCGAGCCACTGGCGGGCCGTGGAGAAGTAGGCGTCGCGGGAGCCGGTGTCCGGCGACGGGGTTCTGCCCCTAGGACGCGGTGAGTGCCTCGGCAGGTTCGGTGGCCGCCGGCGCGCTCTCGCGCGGCAGCAGCAGCGCCGCCAGCGCCGCCACGACGCCCGCGGCCAGCGAGACCAGGTAGGCGGCCGAGGCGCCGTGCGCGTCGACGACGACGCCGCTCAGCGTCGCGCCCGGCGCGACGCCGGCGACCAGGCCGGTCTGCATGACGGCCATGCCCTCGGTGAGGCGCGCGGCCGGCACCGAGCGCTCGGTGAGCGAGAGCGCCGCCACCATCGTCGGGGCGATCGCGACGCCGCCCACGAGCAGCAGGAGCCCCATCAGCGGCAGGGAGTCGACGAAGGTGAGCGGCAGCATGGCGGTGGCCATGAGGGCCGCGCCGACGCGGACCCGCAGCGTCGGGCCGCGACGCCAGGCGACCGCGCCGGTGACCAGACCCGAGAGCATGCTGCCCAGCGCCCACAGGGCCAGCAGGCCGCCGGACCAGGAGCGGTGGCCCTGCTCGTCGGCGAACGCGACGGTGGTGACCTCGGCGGCGCCGAAGAGCACGCCCAGCGCGGCGAAGACCACCGCGAGCGGGACGACGGTGCGCCAGGGGAGCCGCGGTCGGACGCCGTCGGCGTGGGTGCGGGCGTGCACCGGCGGCTCGGTGCCGCGCTGCGCGGCGAAGGCCAGCCCGCCGACGGTGCCTGCGACGGTGGCCGTCGCCAGGCCCACGACGGGGTCGATGGCGGTGGCCAGCAGCGTCACGAGGATGGGTCCGCAGATGAAGACGGCCTCGTCGAAGACCGCCTCGAGGGCGTAGGCGGTCTGGACGTCGGCGGGGGAGTCGAGCACGTGCGACCAGCGCGCCCGCACGCACGAGCCGATCTGCGGCAGGCTCGCACCGGCCAGGGCGGCCGCGACGTAGGACGCGCCGATCGGCCAGTCGGCCTCGACGCTGGTGACCAGCAGGCTCATCGCCACCGCGAACGCGACGCTCGCGGTGCCGAGCACGCGTCCCTGGCCGAGCCGGTCGAGGAGACGGCCCTGCAGGATCGCGACGACGGCGTTGGCCACCATGTAGGCCGCCGAGACCGCGCCCGCGACGCCGTAGGAGCCCTCGGAGGCCTGCACGAGCAGGACGATGCCGAGCCCCGCCATCGAGATCGGCAGGCGCGCCACCAGCCCGGTGAGGCTGAACGCGGTCGCTCCGGGGCGGGAGAGCACGCGGCCGTAGGTGGAGAGCACCCCTGGACGGTAGGCCCCCCACCCGGGGGTAGACCATTCGTCGCCCGTCCTCCGGCTGGCGCCGCGACCTGCCTACGATGAGAGCCATGAGCGCTCCGGACGCGAAGCCCTACGACGCCCTGCTCCTGGTCTCCTTCGGAGGCCCCGAGAAGCCCGAGGACGTGGTGCCGTTCCTGGAGAACGTCACCCGCGGCCGCGGCATCCCGCGCGAGCGGCTGGAGGAGGTCGGCGAGCACTACTTCCTCTTCGGCGGCAGGTCGCCGATCAACGACCAGAACCGCGAGTTCCTCGACGCCCTGCGCGCCGACCTCGCCGAGCACGACATCGACCTCCCGGTCTACTGGGGCAACCGCAACTGGGACCCCTACCTGGCCGACACCCTCCAGCAGATGGCCGCCGACGGCGTCACGCGAGCCGCGTGCTTCGTCACCAGCGCCTACTCCTCCTACTCCTCCTGCCGGCAGTACCGCGAGAACCTCTTCGACGCCACCGCCGCCGCCCAGGAGGCCGGCGTCGAGGCGCCCCGCCTGGACAAGCTGCGCCACTACTTCAACCACCCCGGCTTCGTGGAGCCCAACGTCGACGCCGTCGTCACCGCGCTCGCCGACCTGCCCGACGACGTCCGCGACGGCGCCCGGATCCTGTTCGTCACCCACTCGATCCCGACGTCGATGAACGACGCCAGCGGCGACCCCGAGGCCGGCGGCGGCGCCTACCAGCGTCAGCACGAGGACGTCGCGGCCGTCATCGCCGACCGCGTCGCCGAGCTCACCGGCACCCGCCACGAGCACGAGCTGGTGTTCTGCTCCCGCTCGGGCGCTCCGCACATCCCATGGCTCGAGCCCGACGTGAACGACCGCCTCGAGGAGCTGTCCGGCGAGGGCGCCTCCGCGGTCGTCGTGGCCCCGGTGGGCTTCGTCTCCGACCACATGGAGGTCATCTACGACCTCGACACCGAGGCCAAGGAGACCGCCGAGCGGCTGGGGCTGCCGTTCCGGCGCGCGGCCACCGCCGGCGTCGACCCCCGCTTCGTCGCGGTCGTGCGCGAGCTGCTGCTCGAGCGTGCCGCCATCGAGCGCGGCGAGGCCGAGGCGGACGCCTCGCGTCCCGCGGTCGGCGAGGTCGGCCCGATGTGGAACCAGTGCCCGGTGGGCTGCTGCCGCAACGCGCGCGCCGAGCGGCCCGCGCTGTGCGGCTCGGACCCCCTGTGAGCGCGGAGGGTCCGAGCCCGGCGGGGCGCGTGCTCGCCGACCTCGCGCTCGAGGTGGCCCGTCAGGCCGCGGCGCTGATCACCGAGGCGCGGGCAGGCGGCGTCAGCGTGGCCGCCACCAAGACCACCGACATCGACATCGTCACCGAGGCCGACCGCGCCGCCGAGCGGTTCATCCGCGCCCGGCTCGCCGAGGCCCGTCCCGACGACGCCTTCCTCGGCGAGGAGGGGGAGGACGTCCCCGGCACGAGCGGCGTGCGGTGGGTCATCGACCCCATCGACGGCACCGTCAACTTCCTCTACGGCCTGCCGCAGTACGCGGTGTCCATCGCCGCGGAGGTCGACGGCGAGGCCGTCGCGGGCGTCGTGCTCAACGTCGAGACCGGTGTCGAGTACGTCGGCTGGGTCGACGACGACGGCGCCCACGCCACCCGCGACGGCGTCGCGATCGCCTGCGCGCCCCCGGCCGCGCTGGACCGGATGCTGGTGGCCACGGGCTTCTCCTACGACCGCGGCGTGCGTGCGATCCAGGCCGAGGCCGTGCTGCGGCTGCTGCCGCGCATCCGTGATCTTCGTCGCCTCGGGTCCTGCGCCCTCGACCTGTGCCACGTCGCGGAGGGCCGCCTCGACGCCTACGTCGAGGAGGGCGTCAACCTCTGGGACCACGCCGCGGCCGGCCTGATCGCCCGTGCGGCGGGCGCGCGCACGGAGGTCCTGCCCGGCGCGGGCGGCCTCACCCTCCTGGTGTGCGCCCCGGCGCCGGCGTTCGCGGAGTTCCGCGAGGCCGTCGTGACCTGCGGTTTCACCGCCGCCGACGCGGAATAGGGACGCGTCACCAGATGTTCACGAGCCGCGACACCGATCCGGTGTGCGCGTGCCGGTCGCCATGGTGCACAATCTGGCGCCGACGACAGCGGTCTGTCGGCCGTGATGTCTGGGGACCGGCCGGATGAGGGGAGTGAACGACGATGGCGACTGACTACGACGCACCACGCAAGAACGAGGAAGAGCAGTCCGAGGAGAGCATCGAGGAGCTCAAGGCTCGTCGACACGACAAGAACTCGGGCAAGGTCGACGAGGACGAGACCGAGGCGGCGGAGTCCTTCGAGCTGCCGGGCGCCGACCTCTCCCATGAGGAGCTGGCGGTCGAGGTGAAGCCCAAGCAGGACGACGAGTTCACCTGCATGAGCTGCTTCCTGGTGCACCACCGCTCGCAGCTGGCGGACGAGAAGAAGATGATCTGCCGCGACTGCGACTGACGAGTCCGACCCGCCCGGAGCCCTCCGGCGCGGTCCGGACCCGGACGACGACGAGGCCCGCCACCCCCTGCTGGGGTGCGGGCCTCGAGCCGTTCTGGGGCTGCGCGACGGAGCCGGCGAGGCCTACTGGCCGTCGGCCGCCAGCTGCGGCGGGAGCTCGCCGGTGGACTTCACGTAGTACTCCGCGGCCCGGCGCTGGGCGAGCATGCGGACCAGCGCGACGGTGGCGCCGGAGGCCACGGCCCACGCCACGGCCTCGGTGACGGCGACGTCGGGGTCTGCGGGGTTCACCGGGGGCTTGCGCCCGGTGGCCGCCTTCCAGGTCGTGTCGAGGGCCCGCTTCGCGACCTGCGCCGCGACCAGGGCCGAGACGACCGACAACATCGAGTACGACTTCGACGAACCACCGGATGCCATGCGCGCCACCCTAGCGGCGGCGCGGGCGTCGGGCGTGAGCGCTCACCCGCGTGGACGGGCGGTGCGCGCGGCCTCGATGGCCGCGGCGAGCTCGCGGGGACGCCGCGTGCTCAGCAGCCAGTACGGCGCGGGGTCGCGCGGGTCGAGGATGCGCACCTTGACCGAGCGCTTGCGATAGGGCCGCAGCAGCAGGTAGGCCCGGACGTCGGCGTCGCGACCGAAGGCCAGGCGGGTCGCCTCGGCGTCCAGCGCCTGGGCCTCGCCGACGTGCACGAGATCGATGCGGGCCCGGCCGGCGCGCAGGTGGCCGTCGGCCACCTCGATGCGCGCGGCGCCGTAGGCCACGAACAGGCCGGTCATCAGCGCGATGGCGACGGCGGTGATGACGGCCGCGCCCACCGGCGGGACGGCGACGATCACCGCGAGCGCCAGCGACGCCACGAGCATCGTGCCCTGGGCCCACCAGCGGATGGGCACGCTGAGTCGCTCGCGGTACGCGGGGGCCTCGGGCGTGCTCACGGGGAGGATCCTCCCACTCCCGCCCCGGCGAGGTGGGGCAGGGGGTGGCCGTGCGGGTGCTCCGGCGGGCTAGGGTCGGGCACCGTGACCGCCGACGAGCCCGCCGCAGCGCCGGTCGCGACCCTCGAGGTCTCGCTCGTGCGCCTGGATCCCGACCTGCCCGTCCCGGCCTACGCCCACCCCGGCGACGCCGGAGCCGACCTCCATGCCACCGTCGACGTCCACCTCGCGCCGGGGGAGCGGGCCCTGGTGCCCACCGGCGTCGCGATCGCGTTGCCCGACGGCTTCGTCGCGCTCGTGCACCCGCGCTCGGGGCTCGCGGCGCGTCACGGCGTCTCCATCGTCAACACCCCCGGCACCGTCGACGCCGGCTACCGCGGCGAGATCAAGGTGCTGCTGGTCAACCTCGACCCCGCCGAGCCCGTCGAGCTGCGCCGCGGCGACCGCATCGCCCAGCTGGTGATCCAGCGCGTCGAGCGGGCCCGGTTCGTCGAGGTGGAGGTCCTCCCCGACTCCGTCCGCGGCACGGGCGGATACGGTTCTACCGGAGGACTCGCCCGCTGAGGCGTCGCGCCTCCTCTCTGCCCTTCGTCAGCCCGAGCAGCACCGACCTACCGCCTCCAGGAGAGCCCGCCGTGAGATTCCGCCGCAAGTCCGCCGACGTCGACGCCGCCCAGGTCGGCGAGGACGCCGCCCCGGACGCCGGGACCCCCGAGCCCAGCGCTCCCGCCGGCCCCTACGACGCCGAGGACCTCGACGAGCAGGCCCTGGCCGAGCGGGTCGACCTCGGCTCGCTGCTCATCGCGCCCCAGCCCGGCGCCGAGCTGCGCATCCAGGTCGACGAGGAGAGCGGCACCGTCCAGTCGGTGCTGCTGACCGGCACCGACTCCGCCGTCGAGCTGCGCGCGTTCGCGGCCCCGCGGGGCGGCGACCTGTGGGGCGAGGTCCGGCCGGCGATCGCCGCCGACATGGCCCGCCGTGGCGGCACCGCCACCCCCGCCGAGGGCTCCTTCGGCCAGGAGCTGCTGTGCGAGATCACCGCACCGCTCGAGGACGGCCGCACGGGCGTCCAGGCCTCCCGCATCGTCGGCGTCAACGGCTCGCGCTGGCTGCTGCGCGCCACCTTCCTCGGCGAGGCCGTCCAGGGCGGCGAGGCCGCCGAGCCCTGGGACGCCCTCGTGCGCGACGTCGCCGTGCGCCGCGGCCAGTCGGCGCTGCCCCCGGGCGAGGCGCTGCCGCTGACGCTGCCCGAGCAGGCGCGCCGACTGGAGCAGTAGACCGTGGGCGAGAAGAGCCGGCTGCGGCGCACGATCAGCGCCTGGGCCAACAGCACCGACCAGCACGCGCGCGACATGCGCACCACCTACACCGCGCCCGGGCTGGACTGCATCGGCGACGCCCCCACGCGCGCCCGGGTGCGGCTGCGCGGCACCTTGCGCACGGTCACGCTGCGCCCGCGCGGCGGCGTCCCGGCCCTGGAGGCCGAGCTCTACGACGGCAGCGGCGTGCTCACCATCGTCTGGCTCGGACGCCGCCAGATCACCGGCATCAGCCCCGGCGTCTCGCTCATGGTCGAGGGCCGCATCGGCGAGCACGACGGCCAGCGCGTCATCTACAACCCGCGCTACGAGCTGCTGCCGTGAGCGAGGAGCCCCGGCCCGAGACCCAGCCCGAGGCCCGGCCTGTCGCGTCGGCCCAGACCGTCGAGGCCGTCGTCCGCGCCCAGCTGGCCAAGGCCCTGGGCGGGCGTCGCGGCATGGTCGAGGCCGCCGTGCCGACGATCCTGTTCACCGTCGTCTGGCTCACGACGCGCGAGCTCACCTGGGCCCTCGGCGTCAGCGTCGGCTCGGCGGTGGCCCTGCTGGTGGTGCGGCTGGTGCAGCGCACCACCGTGCAGTTCTGCGTCAACGCCCTCGTCGGCATCGGCATCGGCTGGCTCTTCGTGCACCTCGCCGCGCGCGGCGGCGGCGACGCCGACGACCAGGCGCTCGCGTACTTCCTGCCCGGCCTGCTCTACAACCTCGCCTACTCCGTCGGCATGGCGATCAGCTGCCTGACCCGCTGGCCCCTGGTGGGCTTCATGGTCGGCAGCGTCACCGGCGACCCCACCGCCTGGCACGCCGACCGCCAGGTCGTGCGGCTGTGCACCACCCTCACCTGGCTGCTCGCCGTCCCGTGCGTGCTGCGGGTGCTCGTCCAGGGGCCGATCTGGCTGGCCGCCCACGGCGGGGCGCTCGACGCCGACACCGCCGTCGCGGCCCTCGGCGTGCTCAAGATCGTGCTCGGCTGGCCGCTGCAGCTGGCCACGCTCGGCGCGATGCTGTGGATCCTCGGGCGCGACCGCACCCCGGTGGTCCCCGCCACCTGAGGGCCCGCCGGGTCCGTCGATGCGGGACGGCCCGGCCTCGATAGGGTCGAGGCATGCGCGTCCTGGTCTCCGGCGGTGCCGGCTACATCGGCTCCCACACCGTCCTCGCCCTCATCGAGGCCGGTCACGACGTCGTCGTCGTCGACGACTTCTCCAACAGCAAGCCCACGGTCGTCGCCCGGCTGGAGTCGCTCTCCGGCGCTCACATCCCGGTGCACGCCTTCGACCTCACCGACGTCGACAAGACCAACGCGCTGTTCGCGATCGAGGAGATCGACGCCGTCATCCACTTCGCCGGCCTCAAGGCCGTGGGGGAGAGCGTCAGCAAGCCGCTGGAGTACTACCGCAACAACCTCGACTCCACCTTCGCGCTCCTCGAGGCGATGCGCCGCCACGACGTCCAGCGCCTGGTGTTCTCCTCCTCGGCCACCGTCTACGGCGAGCACGCGCCGGTGCCCTACGTGGAGACCTACGACGCGCTCGCGGCCAGCAGCCCGTACGGGCGCACCAAGGTGATGATCGAGCAGGTGCTCACCGACGTCACCCACGCCACCCCCGGCCAGCGCGTGGCGCTGCTGCGCTACTTCAACCCCGTCGGAGCCCACCCGTCGGGCCACATCGGCGAGGACCCGCAGGGCATCCCGAACAACCTCATGCCGTTCATCGCGCAGGTCGCGGTCGGGCGCCGCGAGCGGCTGCAGGTCTTCGGCGGCGACTACCCGACCGCCGACGGCACCGCCGAGCGCGACTACATCCACGTCGTCGACCTCGCCGCCGGCCACGTCGCCGCACTCGAGCACCTCGACGCCATGGCCGAGCCCGTCCGTGCCTTCAACCTCGGCACCGGCACCGGCACCAGCGTCCTGGACCTCTTCCACGCCTTCGAGCGCGCCGTCGGCCACGAGCTGCCCTACGAGATCGTCGACCGCCGCCCCGGCGACCTCCCCGCCTTCTGGGCCGACGCCTCCCGCGCCCACGCCGAGCTCGGCTGGCACGCCACCCGCACCATCGACGACATGTGCGCCGACACCTGGCGCTGGCAGTCGCAGAACCCGAACGGGTTCCCCGACGCCTGAGCCGGGGACGCAGAAGTTCCCCGGCTGACCGGGGAACTTCTAGAAGGTCAGGGGAACTTCGGGCCGTTCTCGCCCAAGTTCCCCTGACCAATCGCCGGTCCATCCACAGACGGACCCGCGATCGACGCGGGTCGACGCGGGCTCAGCCGCCGTGCGTCGAGGGCGCGAGCATCCGCTCGAGCTCGTCCTCGCGGTCGGCGGGGACGACGAACAGCAGCTCGTCGCCGGCCTCGATCGGCTGCTCGGGAGTGGGCACGTAGACCTGCCCGTCGCGGATGATCGTGACCAGGGCGCAGTTGTCCGGGAGCGGCACGAGGCCGGCCGGCTTGCCGACGTAGGGGGAGTCGGCGGGCAGCGTCATCTCGGCGAGGTTCGCGTCGCCCTGGCGGAAGGTGAACAGACGCACGAGGTCGCCGACGCTCACCGCCTCCTCGACCAGCGCCGACATGATGCGCGGCGTCGAGACGCTGACGTCCACGCCCCAGGCCTCGGTGAACAGCCACTCGTTGCTGGGGTGGTTGACCCGACCGACGGTCCGCGGGACGCCGAACTCGGTCTTGGCCAGCAGCGAGGCGACGAGGTTGGCCTTGTCGTCGCCGGTGGCGGAGATGAGGATGTCGCAGCGGTCGAGACGGGCCTCCTCCAGCGAGGACATCTCGCAGCAGTCCGCGAGCAGCCACTCGGCGTCCGGGACGCGCTCGGGCTTGATCGAGGCGGGGGCCTTGTCGATGAGCAGGACCTCGTGGCCGTTGCCGATCAGCTCGCGGGCGATCGAGCGGCCGACGGCGCCGGCTCCAGCGATGGCGACGCGCATGCTCAGTGCTCCTCGGGTCCGGCCGACAGCGCGGCGTAGGTGTGCTCGGCGTCGTTCTCGCGCATGACCAGGTGGAGGTAGTCGCCCTCCTGCAGCACGCTCTCCCGGGTGGGCAGCATGCCCTCGCCGAGCCGGTCGATCCACGCGATCCGGCAGCGGGCCTGCTCCTGGAAGATGACGGTGCGGTGGCCGATCCAGGCCTGCGGCACCGGCACCTGGTCGACGCGGATGGTGCCCGAGGGGTCGCGGAAGTCCGGCTCCGCGCCGGCCGGCAGCAGCCGACGCAGCACCTGGTCGGAGGTCCACTTCACGGTGGCGACGGTGGTGATGCCCAGACGCTGGTAGACCTCGGCGCGACCGGGGTCGTAGATGCGGGCCACGACCTGCTCGATCCCGAAGGTCTCGCGCGCGACGCGGGCGGCGATGATGTTGGAGTTGTCACCGCTGGAGACGGCCGCGAAGGCGTCGGCACGGCGGATGCCGGCCTTCTCCAGGACCTCCTGGTCGAAGCCCATTCCCGCGACCTTGTCGCCGTTGAACCCCGGCCCGAGCCGCCGGAACGCGTCGGGGTCGCTGTCGATGATCGACACCGTGTGGTTCCGGTCCTCGAGGCTGCGCGCGAGCGTCGACCCGACGCGTCCGCAGCCCATGATCACAACGTGCACGTCCAGAACCGTAGCGTCCCGCGTCCGCGCGCGGTGCCCCGGCGGTGGAGGAGCCGCGACGCGGGTGTCCTCGTCGAGGGCGCTCCGGAGGCCCTGAGCGTCTAGGGTGTCGCGACGTGAGTGTCGGCGACGTCTCCAAGCGCATCCTCCTGGGACGCAAGCTCCGCAGCTCCCAGCTGGGGGAGACGCTGCTGCCCAAGCGGATCGCGCTGCCGGTCTTCGCCAGCGACGCCCTCTCCTCGGTGGCCTACGCCCCCGACGAGGTCTTCATCATGCTCTCGCTCGCCGGCGTCGCGCAGTACGTCTGGTCGTGGAAGATCGCGATCGCGGTCGCGCTGGTGATGGCGGCCGTCATCGCCTCCTACCGCCAGACCGTGCACGCCTACCCCAGCGGCGGCGGCGACTACGAGGTCGCCACCGTCAACCTCGGACGCACCGCCGGCACCACCGTGGCCAGCGCCCTGCTGGTCGACTACGTGCTCACCGTCGCGGTGTCGATCTCCTCGGGCGCCCAGTACGCGGCGTCCGCGATCCCGGCCCTGCAGGGGCACGAGGCGATCTTCGCCGCGGTGCTCGTGGTGGTGCTGATGTCGATCAACCTGCGCGGCATCCGCGAGTCCGGCTCGGTGTTCGCGGTGCCCACCTACGCGTTCATGATCGCGATCCTCGGCATGTGCGCGGTCGGCTTCGCCCGCATGCTCTCGGGCACCCTGCCCGACGTCGAGAGCGCCCGCTTCGACATCGTCCCGGACCCCGGCTTCGACGGCCAGCTCTCCAACATCGCGCTGATCTTCCTGCTCGCGCGCGCCTTCTCGTCCGGCTGCGCCGCGCTGACCGGCGTCGAGGCGATCTCCAACGGCGTCCCGGCCTTCCAACGGCCCAAGAGCAAGAACGCCGCCACCACGCTGCTGCTGCTGGGCCTGATCGCGATCACGATGATGCTCAGCGTCATCACGCTGGCCAAGGAGATGGGGCTGCGCTACGTCGACCCCGGCGACCTCGATCGACTCACGATCGACGGCAAGCCGTTGCCGGCCGGCTACGACCAGCACGCGGTGATCGCGCAGATCGCCGACGCGGTGTTCTCCGGCTTCCCGGTCGGCTTCTACGCCGTCGTCACGGTCACCGGCATCATCCTGGTGCTCGCCGCGAACACCGCCTTCAACGGCTTCCCCGTGCTCGGCTCGATCCTCGCCAAGGACGGCCTGGCGCCCCGTGCGCTGGGCAACCGCGGCGACCGGCTCGCCTACAGCAACGGCATCGTCGTCCTCGCGGTGATGGCGATCGTGCTGATCATCCTCTTCGACGCCGAGACCACCCGCCTGATCCAGCTCTACATCGTCGGCGTCTTCGTCTCCTTCAACCTCAGCCAGCTCGGCATGATCCGGCACTGGACGCGCCTGCTGCGCACTGAGCGCGACGCCGCCGTCCGGCGACGGATGGTGCGCTCGCGGGTCATCAACACCGTCGGCCTCTCCTTCACCGCCGTCGTGCTGGTGATCGTCATCATCACCAAGTTCCTGGCCGGCGCCTGGATCACGATCCTGGCGATGCTGTTCTTCTTCCTCGTCATGCGCGGCATCCGTCGCCACTACGACAACGTCGAGGCCGAGCTCGCCGCCGACGACGAGGACAGCGTGCTGCCGACCCGCGTCCATGCGATCGTGCTGGTCTCCAAGCTGCACAAGCCGACGCTGCGGGCCCTGGCCTACGCGCGGGCCAGCCGCCCCAACGTGCTCGAGGCGGTCTACGTCTCGGTCGACAACGACGCCACCGCCCGCCTGCTGCGCGAGTGGGACCAGCGCGGCATCGAGATGCCGCTCAAGGTGCTCCACTCGCCCTACCGCGAGCTCGTGCGCCCCGTCGTGCAGTACGCCGCGGAGATCCGCAAGGCCAACCCGCGCGGGGTCGTCGCGGTCTACATCCCCGAGTACGTCGTGGGCCGCTGGTGGGAGCAGGTGCTGCACAACCAGACCGCGCTGCGGCTCAAGGGCCGGCTGCTGTTCAGCCCCGGCGTCATGGTCATCTCCGTCCCGTTCCAGCTGCGCTCCTCGGAGATCGCGCGCGAGCGGGAGCGGCGCGACGAGATGCGCGTGCGCCCTGGCGACCTGCGGGCCGGCCGCGTCCGCGAACGAGGAAGCAAGGGACAGATCCAGCGATGAGCCGCGACCAGCGCCGCGCCCCCGGGCGTCGCACCAACCGACCGCGCGCCGACCGCGGACGCTCGCGCGTCGGCGAGCGGTTCGAGGCCGAGGTCGGCCCGATCGCCCACGGCGGCCACTGCGTCGTCCGGCTGCCCGAGCCCGAGGCGCGCGTCGTCTTCACCCGGCACTGCCTGCCTGGCGAGCGCGTCGTCCTGCAGATCACCGAGGGCGCCGAGGGCGACCGGTTCTGGCGCGCCGACGCCGTGGAGGTGCTCGAGGCCTCGCCCGACCGCGTCGCGGCGCCGTGCCCCGTCGCTGGTCCCGGCGGGTGCGGCGGCTGCGACCTCCAGCACGCCTCCCTCTCCGCCCAGCGCGCGCTGAAGGCGGCCGTCGTGTCCGAGCAGCTGCGGCGGCTGGCGCGCCTGGAGCGCGACGTCGTCGTCGAGCCGGTGGGGGAGGACGACGCCGACCTCGCCGCCGGCCTGCGCTGGCGCACCCGGCAGGTCTTCGTCGACCTCGGCGACGGGCGCCGCGGCATGCGCAAGCACCGCTCGCACGACGTCGTGGAGGTCGAGGACTGCCTCATCGCCGGCGCTCCGGCCGACCACGTCGTCGAGGGCCCCGGGGGCTCGGTGACCTTCGAGGTCGCCGTCGACGGCTTCTGGCAGGTCCATCCCCGCGCGCCCCAGGTGCTCGTCGACACCGTGCTCGCGATGCTCGCCCCGCAGCCCGGCGAGCGCGCCCTCGACCTCTACGCCGGCGTCGGCCTCTTCGGCCGGTTCCTGGCCGAGACCGTCGGCGACCCCCGCCGCGTCACCCTCGTCGAGGCCGACGGCGACGCCTGCCGGCACGCCAAGGCCAACGTTCCGGGCGCGCGCGTCGTGCGCGGCGCCGTCGACCGGGTGCTCGCCGACGACCTCGACGAGCCGTTCGACCTCGTCGTCCTCGACCCGCCGCGCGAGGGCGCCCGCCGCGCCGTGGTCGACCAGATCGCGGCCCGTCGTCCCCGTGCCGTCGCCTACGTCGCCTGCGACCCCGCTGCACTGGCCCGCGACGTCGCCTTCTTCGCCGAGCAGGGCTACACCCTCGACGCCCTGCGCGCCTTCGACCTGTTCCCCATGACGCACCACGTGGAGTGCGTGGCGCTGCTGGTGCGGGACTGAGGAGTTCCCCGGCTGACCGGGGAACTTCTCATTGGTCAGGGGAACTTGGCGGCCTCGACGACCAATTTCCCCTGACCAATCCCTGCCCGGCGTCCACAGCAGTCCGCTCCCTCCACAGGCGGGAGAGCCGCCGGATTGGCGTGGACGCCGACGCGGAACGTGAGGGGCATGGACTCCTTCCGCATCCCGACCCTCCCGGTCCTGCGCCGCTCCGACCTCCTCGACTCCGGCCTCGACGTCAACGCGATCTACCGCATGGCCGCCAAGGGCGAGATCCATCGTGTCCGCCACGGCGCCTACGCCGACGGCCCGTCGTGGCGCACGCTCGACGCACCTGAGCAGCACGTCGTCGCGGCGCGGGCCGTCCTCCTCCAGGCTGACTCCGAGTGCGTGCTGTCCCACACGACCGCGGCCGTGGCCCTCGGGGCGCCGACCTGGGGTCTCGACCTGTCCGCCGTCCACGTCACCCGCCTGGACTCGCGTGCCGGCCGCCGCGAGGCGGGCGTGGTCCAGCATCGCGGTCTGCTGCGCAGGATCGATCGCATCGAGGTGTCCGGTCTGCCGCTGACCTCGGCTGCCCGCACCGCGATCGACGCCGTGACGATCCTGAGCGCCGAGGCGGCGCTCGTCCTCGTCAACGACCTCCTCCATCGCGGCCTGGTCACCATCAGCGCCCTGGTCGACGCCCATCGACGCCTGGGACACCAGCCCGGGAGCCTGCGCAACCAGATCGTCATCCGACTGGCCGACGGGCGGTGCGAGAGCGTCGCGGAGTCCCGCTTCCTTCACCTCTGCTTCCTGGCCGGGCTGCCGAAGCCGGAGGTGCAGTACGAGATCCGTGACGACCAGGGACGCCTGGTCGCGCGCGTCGACTTCGCGTGGCCCGAGCTCGGGCTGTTCGTCGAGATCGACGGGAAGGTGAAGTACCAGCAGCACCGCCGACCGGGAGAGGACGTCGTCGACACGGTGCTGCGCGAGAAGCGGCGCGAGGACGAGGTCCGGCACATCACCGGATGGCGCTGCCTGCGCCTGACCTGGGCCGACCTGGAGAACCCGGTGCGCACGGCCGAGCTGCTCCGACTCGCCCTGGGACGTGGCCGCCGTCGGGCGTCCTGACCGATCCTTCCCACGGCGGGGCGGCGCCCCTCGCCTGTGGATGACCCGGCGATTGGTCAGGGGAAATTGGTCGTCACGGCCCCGAAGTTCCCCTGACCTTCTAGAAGTTCCCCGGCTGACCGGGGAACTTCTGGCTCCCGGCTACTCGCCGAACCCGGCGAGGAACTCCACGAGGGTGGCGACGGCGACGCCGGTGCCGCCGGGGGTCAGGTGACCGCGGGCGGTGGCGCCGGAGACGAAGGCGGGGCCGGCGATGTCGAGGTGGGCCCAGGGGCGGCCGGCGGTGAACTCGCGCAGGAACGCGGCGGCGAAGAGGCCGCCGCCCCAGCGGACCCAGTCGTGCTGGGCGAGGTCGGCGATCTTGGAGGAGCGGATGCGCTGGCGCATCTCGTCGGGGATCGGCATCGGCCACATCGGCTCTCCGGCGCGCTCAGAGGCGGCCAGGATCGCGGCGACGGTCTCCTCGCCGCCCATGACGCCGGCGACCTGGTCGCCGAGGGCGACGACCATGTGGCCGGTGAGCGTGGCGACGTCGATGATCGCGTCGGGCTCGACCTCGGTGGCGCGCACGAGCGCGTCGGCGAGGATGAGGCGGCCCTCGGCGTCGGTGTTGGAGACCTCGGTGGTGGTGCCGCCGTAGTGACGCAGCACGTCGCCGGGGCGGGTGGCCGCGCCGGAGAGCATGTTCTCGGCCATCGGGACGAACGTGGAGATGCGCACTGGCAGGCCCAGGCGGGCCGCCAGCAGGGTCGCCTGGACGACGGCCGCGGCGCCGCCCATGTCGGACTTCATCTCGTGCATCGAGGCGCCCGGCTTGATGGTGAGGCCGCCGGAGTCGAAGGTGATGCCCTTGCCGACGAGGGCGACGTGCGCGGTGGCGCCCTTCGGTGCGTAGGTGAGCTCGACGAGGCGCGGCGGCGCGGCGGACCCGGCGCCGACGCCGAGGATGCCGCCGCAGCCCATCTCGGCGAGCTGGGCCTCGTCGAAGACGGTGGCGGTGACCTTGGGGCCGCGGCCCTTGCCGAGCTCCTTGCAGGCCGCGACGACGGCGTCGGCGAAGGCTGGCGGCGTGAGGTCGCCCGGGGGCGTGTTCACCCAGTCGCGGGCGGCGGCGACGGCGGCGGCACGGTGCTGGGCCTGCTCGAAGGCGGTGACCACCTCGGCTCGACGCGCGGCCGAGGAGAGGACGACGACCTCGCCGGGCGCGACGGGGTCGCTGGCGGACTCCTGGCGGTAGGCGGTGAAGCGGTAGCCGCCGAGGATCCAGCCCTCGGTGGCGGCCCGCACCAGCTCGGCGGAGTCGGCGGGCAGGGCGAGCGCCACCGAGGCGGCGTTCGTGACCGCGCGAGCGGCCGCGCCCGCGGCGGTGCGGACGCTGGCCGGCGTGGCCTCCTCGCCGAGCCCGACGAGCACGAGCAGCGGAGTGCCGAGCGCGCCCCCGGTGGGCACCTTCTGCACCTCGCCGACCTTGCCGGAGAGGCCGAGCGAGGCCAGCAGCGGACGGAGGCGACGGCCGTAGGCGGACGCGACGTCGTCGGCGCCGGGCGCCAGGGTGACGGCGCCGTCGCCGCTGAGCACGCCGACCACCACGGCGTCGGCCTTCGTCTTGGCGGGGCTGGCGGCACGCAGGGCGAACGTCGTCATCCCGCGAGGATAGCCAGCGTCGCCGACGCTCCCCGGGGTGGGCCGACGACCCCGCGCCGGAGCGTCGGCGGGCTGCAGTAGGTTCGGCCCATGGCCGACGCCGACCTGCTCACCTCGCCGCTCCACGACCGTCATCTCGCCCTCGGCGCCAAGCTCGGCGAGTTCGGCGGCTGGTCGATGCCGCTGGAGTACGCCACCGGCGTCGTCAAGGAGCACACGGCGGTCCGCGAGGCCGTCGGCCTCTTCGACGTCAGCCACCTCGGCAAGGCGCGGGTCACCGGCCCGGGCGCCGCGGAGCTCGTGAACGCCACCCTCAGCAACGACCTCGGCCGCATCGCCCCCGGCCAGGCGCAGTACACGCTGTGCTGCGACGACGCCACCGGCGGCGTGGTCGACGACCTCATCGCCTACCTCGTCGCCGACGACGACGTCCTCCTGGTGCCCAACGCCGCCAACACCGCCGAGGTCGTGCGGCGCCTGCGCGCCGCGGCGCCTGCGGGCGTCACCATCACCGACCTCCACCGCGAGCAGGCCGTCCTCGCGGTCCAGGGCCCGGCCAGCGACGCCGTCCTCGAGGCGGTCGGCCTGCCCGCCGGGCATGACTACATGAGCTTCGTGACCACCTCCGCCGAGGCCGCCGGGGGAGTCGAGGTCGTCGTCTGCCGCACCGGCTACACCGGCGAGCGCGGCTACGAGCTGGTGCTCGCCGCCTCCGCCGCCGGCGCGCTGTGGGACGCCCTCGTCGCCGCCGGCGAGCCGCACGGCCTGCTCCCGGCCGGCCTCGGCGCCCGCGACACCCTGCGCACCGAGATGGGCTACCCGCTCCACGGCCAGGACGTCTCCTTGGACATCAGCCCCGTCGAGGCCCGCCTCGGCTGGGCCGTCGGCTGGAGCAAGGCGGCCTTCTGGGGCCGCGAGCCCCTCCTCGCCCAGCGCGCGGCCGGCGCCACGCGCGTCCTGCGCGGGCTGGCGGCGGTCGGACGCGGCATCCCCCGCGCCCACATGACCGTCCTCGGCGAGGACGGCGCCGCCCTCGGCGAGATCACCTCCGGCACCTTCTCCCCGACGCTGCGCCGTGGCGTCGGACTGGCGCTGCTGGACGCCTCGGTGGCCGTCGGCGCCGAGGTCGCGGTCGACGTCCGGGGCCGCCGCGAGGCCTTCACCGTCACCGCACCCCCCTTCGTCTCCTCGTCGGTCCGGGAGGGCTGAACCCGTGAACCTGCCTGACATCCCGCCCGCGTTCCGCCAGCCGACGCCCGAGGAGCAGCCCTGGGCCTGGCGGCTCCTCGACGCCTCCGGCGCCGAGCTCGTCGTCGACCCCGCGGCCGCTCCCGACGCCGCCGCGCTGGTGGCCCAGCGCTTCGCCAGCCAGGGCGACGCCGAGTCGTGGCTCGGCGAGGTCTGGCGCGAGCTCCTCGACGCCGGCGCGCGCAGCGTCACCCTGCTCGAGGCCGATCGCGAGGTCTACGGTCCGATGAGCCTGGAGGCCTGAGCCCGTGCTCGGCTTCCGCCAGGTCGACGTCTTCGGCTCCGGATCCAGCCATCTCGGCAACCCGGTGGCCGTCGTCCACGACGCCGACGGCCTCGACGACGCCACGATGGCCGCCTTCGCCCGCTGGACGAACCTCTCCGAGACCACCTTCCTGCTGCGGCCCGCCGATCCCGCCGCCGACTACCGGGTGCGGATCTTCACACCGGGCGCCGAGCTCCCGTTCGCCGGCCACCCGACGCTCGGCACGGCCCACGCCTGGCTCGAGGCCGGCGGCGCCCCGCGCGACCCGTCCATGCTCGTGCAGGAGTGCGGCGTCGGGCTGGTCCGCGTGGCCCGCGAGGCCGGGAGCGCCGCGGCGCTGTCCTTCGCCGCGCCGCCGCTGCTGCGCAGCGGCCCGGTCGACGACGCCGACCTCGCCCAGGTCCGCGCCGCGCTCGCCCTCGCGCCCGACGACGTCCTCGAGGCCACCTGGCTCGACAACGGCCCCGGCTGGCTCGGCGTGCTCCTGC
This sequence comes from Nocardioides sp. B129/18, assembly GCF_055282735.1. NCBI lineage: Bacteria > Bacillati > Actinomycetota > Actinomycetes > Propionibacteriales > Nocardioidaceae > Nocardioides > Nocardioides sp. B129/18. Next base: position 215,582 of record NZ_JBUZJI010000003.1, read on the forward strand.
GCGACGCCGAGCGCGTGCTGGCGCTGCGTCCCGACCTGCCCGCCCTGGGCGAGCTCAAGGTCGGCGTCGCGGGGCTGCATCCCGGCGCCGACGGGCACGGCGACGGCGTCGCCCTGGAGGTCCGCGCGTTCGTGCCCAGCCTCGGCGTGGGGGAGGACCCCGTCACGGGGAGCCTCAACGCCGGCCTGGGCCAGTGGCTCGCCGGCACCCGCCTGCCCGAGGCCTACCTCGCCGCCCAGGGCACCGTGCTGGGCCGCGCGGGCCGGGTGCGGGTGCGGCGCGAGGGTGACGAGGTGTGGGTCGGCGGCGCCACGGCGACGACCATCCGCGGGAGCGTCGCGCTCGCAGCCGTCGGCGGCCGGTAGATTCGTGCCCATGCGGGCCTACCTCGACCTCGTCCAGCGCATCCTCGACGAGGGCGTCGAGAAGGGCGATCGCACCGGCACGGGCACGCTGTCGGTCTTCGGGCACCAGATGCGCTTCGACCTCGCCGCGGGGTTCCCGCTGGTCACCACCAAGAAGGTGCACACGCGCTCGGTCTTCGGCGAGCTGCTGTGGTTCCTGCGCGGCGACACCAACATCGCCTGGCTCAAGGAGCGCGGCATCAGCATCTGGGACGAGTGGGCCGACGAGCACGGCGACCTCGGCCCGGTCTACGGCAAGCAGTGGCGCTCGTGGCCGACCCCGGACGGTCGCACCGTCGACCAGCTCGCGCAGATCGTCGAGCAGATCCGCCGCGACCCCGACTCCCGACGTCACGTCGTCTCGGCCTGGAACGTCGCCGACATCCCCGAGATGGCGCTGGCGCCGTGCCACACCCTCTTCCAGTTCCACGTGGCGCCCGACCCCGCGGGCGGTCCCGGACGGCTGAGCTGCCAGCTCTACCAGCGCTCGGGCGACGTCTTCCTCGGCGTCCCGTTCAACATCGCCTCCTACGCGCTGCTCACGCACCTGGTCGCCCAGGTCACCGGCCTGGTGCCCGGCGACTTCGTGCACACCCTCGGCGACGCCCACCTCTACCTCAACCACCTCGACCAGGCCCGCCTGCAGCTCACCCGCGAGCCGCGTCCGCTGCCGCGCCTGGTGCTCGACCCCTCGATCACCGACCTCGACGCCTTCGACCTCGAGCACATCGCGCTCGAGGGCTACGACCCCCACCCGGCCATCTCGGCGCCGGTCGCGGTCTGAGGGGCGACGACGATGAAGCGGGTCATCTGCGTGGCCGCGGTCGCGCGCAACGGCGTCATCGGCGACGGCCCCGACATCCCGTGGTCGGTGCCCGGCGAGCAGCGGCTCTTCAAGGAGGTGACGCTGGGCCACACGCTGGTGATGGGGCGCACCACCTACGAGTCGATCGGCCGTCCGCTGCCGGGACGCACCACGATCGTGCTCACCCGCGACCGCTCCTGGAGCCCGGGCCACGACGACGTCATCGTCGCCCACGGCCTCGAGCAGGCGCTGATGAAGGCCGCCCTGCACGACGGCGAGGTGATCATCGCCGGCGGTGCGCAGGTCTACGAGGCCGCGCTGCCGCTGGCCAGCGAGCAGATCCTCAGCATCATCCCGCTCGACCCGCCCGGCGACGTCCGCTACCCCGCCTTCCGCGAGGCGGAGTGGGAGGAGACCGATCGCGAGGTCTTCGAGGGCTTCGAGCGCGTCTGGCTGCGCCGGGTCACCTGAGCGCTCACGTCCCCCCGGCTGGGTGGTCCCCGACCGACCCCATCACTGATTGGATCGTTCAAACCGTCGGCGTCCGGCCGCGGTGGACGAGGGGACGCACGTGGAGATCTGGCCTGGCACCGCCTACCCGCTGGGGGCGACGTTCGACGGTCGGGGGACGAACTTCGCGCTGTTCAGCGAGGTCGCCGAGAAGGTCGTGCTCTGCCTCTTCGACGACGACCCCGAGGCGGCCCCCGGCGAGGGCGCCGCGCTGCGCGAGGAGTGCGTCGAGCTGGTCGAGGTCGACGCGCACGTCTGGCACGCCTACCTGCCGGGCGTGCAGCCCGGCCAGCGCTACGGCTACCGCGTGCACGGTCCGTGGGACCCCGCCGCCGGCCTGCGCTGCAACCCGGCCAAGCTGCTGCTCGACCCCTACGCCAAGGCCACGACGCGCGACCTCGACTGGGACCCGAGCCTGTTCTCCTACCCCTTCGGCGACGAGGACGCCCGCAACGACGACGACTCCGCGGCGCACATGATGCTCGGCGTCGTCATCAACCCGTTCTTCGACTGGGAGGACGACCGCCCGCCCGCGCGGCCCTACAACGAGACCGTCATCTACGAGGCGCACGTCAAGGGCCTGACCCGGCTGCATCCGGAGATCCCCGAGGAGCAGCGCGGCACCTACGCCGCGATGGGCCACCCGGCGGTCGTCGAGCACCTGCAGCGGCTCGGCGTCACCGCGGTGGAGCTGATGCCGGTGCACCAGTTCATCCAGGACCACGCCCTGCTCGAGCGGGGCCTGCGCAACTACTGGGGCTACAACACGATCGGCTTCTTCGCCCCGCATGCCGACTACTCCGCCGCCGACCACGCCGAGCCCGGGCGCGGCCAGCAGGTCCAGGAGTTCAAGGCGATGGTCAAGACGCTCCACGCGGCGGGCATCGAGGTCATCCTCGACGTCGTCTACAACCACACCGCCGAGGGCAACCACCTCGGCCCGACGCTGAGCCTCAAGGGCATCGACAACCAGGCCTACTACCGCCTCGTCGACGACGACCCGCGCTACTACATGGACTACACCGGCAACGGCAACAGCCTCAACGTGCGGCACCCGCACTCGCTGCAGCTGCTCATGGACTCGCTGCGCTACTGGGTCACCGAGATGCACGTCGACGGGTTCCGCTTCGACCTCGCCGCCACCCTCGCCCGCGAGTTCTACGAGGTCGACCGGCTCGCCACGTTCTTCGAGCTCGTCCAGCAGGACCCGGTCGTCAGCCAGGTCAAGCTCATCGCCGAGCCCTGGGACGTCGGCCCCGGCGGCTACCAGGTCGGCGGCTTCCCGCCGCAGTGGTCGGAGTGGAACGGGAAGTTCCGCGACTGCGTGCGCGACTTCTGGCGCGGCGAGCCGGGCCTGGGCGAGCTCGCCAGCCGGCTCGCAGGCTCCGCGGACCTCTACGAGCACTCCGGACGCCGACCGTTCGCCAGCATCAACTTCGTCACCGCCCACGACGGCTTCACGCTGCGCGACCTCGTGTCGTACGAGTCCAAGCACAACGAGGCCAACGGCGAGGACGACCAGGACGGCGAGAGCCACAACCGCTCCCAGAGCTTCGGCGTCGAGGGCCCCACCGACGATCCCGAGGTGCTGCGGCTGCGGGCGCTGACCCAGCGCAACGTGCTCGCGACGCTGCTGCTCTCCCAGGGCGTCCCGATGATCCTGCACGGCGACGAGACCGGCCGCACCCAGCAGGGCAACAACAACACCTACGCCCAGGACTCCGAGATCGCCTGGATGCACTGGGACCGGGTCGACGAGCCGCTGCTGGAGTTCACCGCGGCCGTCGCGGCGCTGCGTCGCGACCACCCGACCTTCCGGCGTCGGCGGTTCTTCACCGGCTCGCCCACCGCGGAGCCCGTCGAGGGCCGCGAGGGCGGGGGCGGCGACGGCCTGGACGACATCGTGTGGCTGCACCCCGACGGCCGGCGGATGGCCGACGGCGACTGGGACGGCGGGCACGTGCTCGGCATGTACCTCAACGGCGACGCCATCGCCGGCGACGACGAGCGCGGCCGGCCGATCGTCGACGACCACTTCCTGCTGTGGTTCAACGCCGGCCCCGACGACGTCGACGCCACCCTGCCGGCCGAGGAGTACGCCGCGGGCTGGCAGGTCGCCCTCGACACCTCCGCCACGGTCGACGCCGGCCCCGACGACGAGGGCCTCGCGGCGGGCGCGCAGGTGCGGCTGCCCGGACGCAGCGTCCTGGTGCTGCAGCAGCACGCGCCGGCGCCGCCGGAGGTCGACCACTCGGCCGCCGCGTCGGTCGCCGCCCAGCTCGAGGGCGGGGCGGAGGCGTGACCCGCACGCCCGCCTCGGCCCCGGTCTCCACCTACCGCCTGCAGCTCAGCGCCGACCTCGACCTCCACGAGGCCGCACGTCGCATCGGCTACCTGCGCGAGCTCGGCGTCGACTGGGTCTACCTCTCGCCGATCCTGGCCGCGGAGCCCGGCTCCACCCACGGCTACGACGTCGTCGCCCACGATCGCCTCGACGAGGACCGCGGCGGCGAGGCGGGGCTGCAGGCGCTCGCCGAGGCCGCCCACGGCGCTGGCATGGGCGTGCTCGTCGACGTGGTGCCCAACCACGTCGGCGTCGCCACGCCGGCCGAGGACCCCTGGTGGTGGGAGGTGCTGCGCGAGGGCCGCGACGCCGAGCACGCGCACGTCTTCGACGTCGACTGGGACGCCGGGGAGCAGCGCCTGCGCATCCCCGTCGTCGGCGACGACGACCTCTCGCCGGTCGCGCAGGGCGGCCCGTCGCCCATCGCGCACCTGAGCCTCGTCGAGGGCGAGCAGGGCCTCGAGCTGCACTACTGGGACCAGGCCTTCCCGGTGGCGCCCGGCACCGCCGAGGGTCCGGACGAGGATCCCGACGCGGTCCACGCGCGTCAGCACTACGAGCTGGTCTCGTGGCGCGAGGCCGACGACGCCCTGAACTACCGCCGGTTCTTCGCCGTCAACACCCTCGCCGCCGTGCGGGTGGAGGAGCCCGAGGTCTTCGCCGAGACCCACGTCGAGATCGGCCGCTGGTTCCGCGAGGGCCTCGTCGACGGTCTGCGGGTCGACCATCCCGACGGCCTGCGCGACCCCCGCGGCTACCTCGAGGACCTCGCCGAGCTCACCGACGGCGCGTACGTGCTCGTCGAGAAGATCCTCGAGCCGGGCGAGGAGCTGCCGGCCTCCTGGGCCACGGACGGCACCACCGGCTACGACGTCCTCGCGCTGATCGACCGCGTGCTCACCGACCCCGCCGGCGAGGAGCCGCTCGACGCCCTCGAGGCGCGCCTGCACGGCCTCCCCGCGGGCGAGCGCGTCGACTACCCGGCGATGGTCCACGACCTCAAGCGCGGCGTCGCCGACGGCATCCTGAGCAGCGAGGTGCGCCGCATCGTCCGCGACCTGCGCCGCCACCTGCCCACGCTGCCCGCGTACCGGGCCGAGGACGCCGTCGCCGAGCTGCTGGCCTGCTTCCCGGTCTACCGCTCCTACCTGCCCGAGGGCGAGGAGCACCTCGACGAGGCCCTCGCCCGCGCCCGCGCCGCGCGCCCTGACCTCGCGGCGACCCTCGAGGTGCTCGAGCCCTGGCTGCGCGACGCCGACCTCGCCGCCGCCAAGCGGCTGCAGCAGACCAGCGGCATGGTGATGGCCAAGGGCGTCGAGGACTGCGCCTTCTACCGCTACGCCCGTCTGACCTCCCTCAACGAGGTCGGCGGCGACCCGGGCCTGTTCGCGATCGACGTCGACGCCCTGCACGCCGCGATGCAGCGGCGCCAGGAGCGCCTCCCGCACGCCATGACGACGCTGAGCACCCACGACACCAAGCGCGGCGAGGACGTCCGCGCCCGCATCGCCGTGCTGGCCGAGTGCCCGCAGGAGTGGGCCGAGGCCCTCGACGCCCTGCTGGCGGCCGTCCCCTCGCCCGACCCGGTGCTCGCCTCGCTGCTGTGGCAGGCGATCCTCGGCGCCTGGCCCGGGGGAGGGGCCGCGATCGAGGACGACTACCGCGCACGGCTGCACGGCTACGCCGAGAAGGCGATGCGCGAGGCCGGCTCCGGCACCGCCTGGACCGACCCCGACGAGGAGTTCGAGGCGGCCGCGCACGCGCTCGTCGACGCCGCCTTCGACGACGCCCGCGTCCGGGAGGTCCGCGACGGCCTGCTCGCGCGGATCGTCGATCCCGGCTGGAGCAACGCGCTCGCGGCGAGGCTGCTCGCGCTCACCCTGCCCGGCGTCCCCGACGTCTACCAGGGCGCGGAGCTGTGGGAGCAGTCGCTCGTCGACCCCGACAACCGCCGGCCCGTCGACCTCGACGCCCGGGCGCGCCTGCTCGCCGAGGTCGACGCCGCCGAGGGGCCCGTGCGGCTCGTCGGGGGTCTCGACGATCCCGGCGCCGCCAAGCTTCGCCTCACCGCGACGGCCCTGCGCCTGCGCCGCGACCGGCCCGAGCTCCTCACCGGCCACGTCCCGCTGCACGCCGAGGGCGCCGCGGCCGACCACCTGGTCGCCTACGACCGCGGCGGGCTGGTCGCGGTGGCCACCCGCCTCCCGCTCGGCCTCGAGCGGTCCGGCGGCTGGGGCGACACCACGCTCGCCCTGCCCGCCGGCACCTGGCGCGACGCCCTCACGGGCCGCGCCGTCGAGGGCCGGGCGCGCATCTCCGACCTGCTCGCCGACCTGCCCGTCGCCCTGCTGGTCCGGGAGGACTCCTGATGCCGCCCATGCCGCTGCCGCCGCTCACCGCGCTCGACCTGGCCACCCGGCGCGATCCCCGCTCCACCCACGCCCGGCGACCGGTGCTCGACGTGTGGGCGCCGCGCCCCGAGCGCGTCCGGCTGCTGGTGCGCGGCGCCGACGGCGAGCGCATGCTGGCCATGCACCGCGACGACGACGGCTGGTGGACCCCCGAGGTTCCGGCCGCCGAGCTGCTCGCCGCCGGTGAGGTCGACTACGGCTACCTCCTCGACGACGACGCCACCCCGCGGCCCGATCCGCGCTCGCGGCGCCAGCCCGACGGCGTCCACGGCCTCTCGCGCACCGTCGACCCCTCGGCCCTCCCGTGGACCGACCACGGCTGGACCGGCCGCGCGCTGGCCGGATCGGTGGTCTACGAGCTCCATGTCGGCACCTTCACCCCCGAGGGAACCCTCGACGCGGCGATCGGCCGGCTCGGCCACCTCGTCGACCTCGGCGTCGACCTCGTGGAGCTGATGCCGGTCAACGCCGTCAACGGCACCCACAACTGGGGCTACGACGGCGTCGGCTGGTTCGCGGTCGCCGAGGCGTACGGCGGGCCGGCGGCCTACGCCCGCTTCGTCGACGCCTGCCACGCCGCCGGGCTGGGCGTGGTGCAGGACGTCGTCCACAACCACCTGGGGCCGTCGGGCAACTACCTGCCCCTCTTCGGGCCCTATCTCAAGGAGGGCCGCAGCACCTGGGGCGACCTCGTCAACCTCGACGGCGACGGCGCGCAGGAGGTGCGCCGGCTGATCCTCGACGACGCCGCGACGTTCCTGCTCGACCTCCACGTCGACGGGCTGCGGCTCGACGCCGTCCACGCCCTGCGCGACGCCTCGCCGCGCCACCTCCTCGAGGTGCTCTCGGTCGAGACCGACGCGCTCGCCGCCCACCTCGGCCGGCCCCTCACCCTCATCGCGGAGTCCGACCTCAACGACCCCCGCCTGATCACCCCGCGCGAGGCCGGTGGGCTCGGCCTGCACGCCCAGTGGAGCGACGACGTCCACCACGCCCTGCACGTCGCGATCACCGGCGAGACCGACGGCTACTACGCCGACTTCGCCGACCCGCACGCGCTGCCGAAGGTGATGACGCGCGGCTTCCTCCACGACGGCACGTGGAGCAGCTTCCGCGGCCGTCCGCACGGTGTGCCGATCGACACCGCCACGACCCCCACCTGGCGCTTCGTCGTCACCACCCAGAACCACGACCAGGTCGGCAACCGCGCCGTCGGCGACCGGCCCGACGCGCACCTCGACGAGGGCCTGATCGCCTGCTCGGCGCTGCTGCTGCTCACCGCGCCCTTCACCCCCATGCTCTTCCAGGGCCAGGAGTGGGCGGCCTCGACGCCCTTCCAGTTCTTCACCTCCCACCCCGAGCCGGAGCTCGGTCGCGCCACCGCCGAGGGGCGCCTCGCGGAGTTCGAGGCGATGGGCTGGGACCCCGACGTCGTCCCCGACCCCCAGGACCCCGCCACGTTCGAGCGCTCGCGGCTCGCGTGGGACGAGCGCGAGGACGGCCGGCACGCGCGCATCCTGTCGCTCCACCGCGCGCTCATCGCCCTGCGACGCGCGCGGCCCGAGCTCACCGATCCGCGCTTCGGCAGCACCGACTGCGAGATGGAGGACGACCTGGTGCGGATGCGCCGCGGACGCCTGCTGGTGCTGGCGAACCTGGGCGCCGACGTCGTCGAGGTCGACCTGCCGACCGCCCTCGGTCCGGACGCGCTGCTGCTGGCCACCGACGACGCCGTGGCGCTCGACGGCGCCGCGCTGCGGCTGCCCGCCCACACCGGGGCGGTCGTCGAGCTGGCCTGAGAGCGGCTCAGGCCAGGGCGGAGCGGAACGCGTCGAGCGAGGCCTGCGTCGAGCAGACCCGCCAGTCGGCCTCCTTGGCGAAGTCGAACCAGGTGACGCTGACGATCTCCGGGTGCGCGGCGAGATAGGCGTCCATCGCGGCGATCCAGGAGGCCTTCGAGCCGCCCTGCTCCGCGCAGGCCGTCTCGTCGACGTGCACCGGCCGCGTGCTGATCGCTCGCAGGCGGGCCACGGGGCCGTCGACGAGATCCGCGAAGGAGGTCCACCGCGACCACGCCTGCGTGGTGCCCCAGTTGTAGCCGTCCACCGAGACCGAGCCGACGTGCCGGTCGCCGGGGTAGAAGGTCTCGAAGCGCGGCATCGCCGGGTCGCCGTCGGTGTTGACGCAGAACCGCAGCTCGGCGTTGGTGGCGCCGACCTTGGCGAAGATCCCCTGGACGCGCCGCCACGCGGCGACGTAGGACGCCGCGGAGTTGCCGTTGACGGCCACGGCCCAGGGGTACCAGCTGCCGTTGGCCTCGTGCATGAGCCGGATGACGACCCGCCCGCCGTAGGCCCTCACCTGCTGGGCGAAGGAGGTGAGGTAGGCGTCGTGCGCGCCGCCGGCGATCGCGGCGCACGCGTAGGCCGGCTGCGTGACGCCGGCGGCGGGGTCCCACGGCTCCCAGGTCAGCACGGGGACCACGCCGCGCTGGGCCAGCGCCCGTGCCGGGGAGGTCGGGAAGTCCGGGCGGCCGGCCCAGGCCAGGAAGAACGTCGCGCTGGCGGGCGTGACGCCCAGCGCGGCGGAGGTGGAGAGGAACGCGTCGCCCGACCACGGCAGGCCCGGCGACGCCAGGCCGAGGCGCGCGGCGGTCAGGCCTGCGCTCGAGGCCGTGACGCCGGTGGTGCGGGACGCGCGGGCCTGCGCCGGGCCGGCGACGGCGGCCGTCGCGCCGGTGGCGAGGAGGCCGGCGAGGAGGGTGCGGCGGGTCACGGCGGCGTCCATGGTGGCTCCGGGAGCTGTGGATCCGGGGGATCCGGGGGGATCGGGGTGGCGAGGGTGGTGCGCGACCGCCCGTGGGGGCGGGGCGGTCCTGCCCACCATCGGCGCCCGCCGCGCGCTCCGCAGGGAAACGCACCGATCGATCGCTCCGTGAGACCCGGGGGCGACCCGGGCTGACGGGTCGCGACGCGCGTGGGCGTGGCAGGCTGGGCCGCATGGAGCTGCGCGTGTTCACCGAGCCTCAGCAGGGCGCCACCTACGACGACCTCCTCACGGTCGCCCAGGAGGCCGAGCGCCTCGGCTTCGGGGCCTTCTTCCGCTCCGACCACTACCTCGGCATGGGCACCCCGGGGCTGCCCGGCCCGACCGACGCCTGGGTCACCCTGGGCGCGCTGGCGCGGGAGACCTCCACGATCCGTCTCGGCACGATGATGACCAGCGCGACCTTCCGGCACCCCGGGCCGCTGGCGATCTCGGTGGCGCAGGTCGACCAGATGAGCGGAGGCCGGATCGAGCTGGGCCTGGGCGCCGGCTGGTTCGCCGCCGAGCACGAGAAGTACGCCATCCCCTTCCCCGACACCCGCACCCGCTTCGACCGGTTCGAGGAGCAGCTGGCCGTCGTCACCGGCCTGTGGACCGCCGACGGCGACGCCGGCGGCTTCACCCACCGCGGCGAGCACTACACGGTCCTCGACTCGCCCGGACTGCCCAAGCCGACGCAGACCTCCGGGCACGCGGGTGGCCCGCCGGTGCTCATCGGGGGCGGCGGCAAGCGCCGCACCCCGGCGCTGACCGCGCGCTACGCCGACGAGTTCAACGTCCCCTTCATGTCCTTCGACGACGGCCAGGCGCAGATCCAGCGGGTGCGGCGCGCCTGCGAGGAGATCGGTCGCGACCCCGACTCCCTCGTCTACTCCACCGCGCTGGTGCTCTGCGTGGCCGAGACCGAGGCCGAGCTGGAGCGTCGGGCGGCGGCGATCGGACGCGAGGTGGGCGAGCTGCGCGAGAACGGCCTGGCCGGTCTGGTGCCCGAGGTGATCGACACGATCGGCCGCTACGCCGAGGCCGGGCAGAGCCGCCTCTACCTGCAGACGCTCGACCTCTCCGACCTCGACCACCTGCGTCTCGTGGCCTCGGCCGTGATGCCTGCTCTGTGAGCGCCGAGCGCTAGCCTGACGACCGTGACCGACGCCCCCGCAGCCCCCGCCGCCCCGTTCGGGCGGATGCTCACCGCGATGGCGACGCCGTTCCACCCGGATGGCTCGCTCGACCTCGACTCGGTGCAGCGCGTGGCCCAGCACCTCCTCGCCCACGGCAACGACGGCCTGGTCGTCTCCGGCACCACCGGCGAGTCCCCGACCACCACCACCGACGAGGACGGCGAGGTGCTCGCGGCGGTCCGCGACGCCGTCGGCCCCGACGTCCCGCTGGTGGCCGGCGTGGGCACCAACGACACCCGCACCTCGCTGACGCTGGCGCGTCAGGCCCGCGAGCGCGGCGCCGACGCCGTCCTGCTGGTCTCGCCCTACTACAACCGCCCCGGCCAGCGCGGCATGCTCGCGCACTTCCGCCAGGTCGTCGACGCCGCCGAGCTCCCGGTGATGCTCTACGACGTCCCGGGCCGCACCGGCAGCACGATCGACCTCGCCAGCTACGAGGAGATGGCCGGCTGGGAGCAGGTCGTCGCGGTGAAGGACGCCCTCGGCGACATGCCACGAGCCGCCCGCCTCGTCGACCTCGGCTACGCCGTCTACTCCGGCGACGACGTCAACACCCTCGGCTTCCTCGCCCACGGCGCGTGCGGGCTGGTCAGCGTCGTCGGCCACGCGGCGGGCCGCGAGCTGGCCTCGATGATCGACGACTTCCTCGCCGGCGACCTCGCCGCCGCGCGGACCACCTTCCTGCGGCTGATGCCTGCCTTCGAGGCGGTCATGGGCGTGCCGAACTACGGCGCCACCACCGCCAAGGGCGCCCTGCAGCTGCTGGGCGTGCTCGAGCACCGCACGGTCCGCTCGCCGCTGAGCGCGCTCGACGACGCCGAGTACGACGCGCTGCGTGCCGGCCTCGACGCGGCGGGACTGCTGCGATGAGCCACTCCCACCCCGAGCTGTCCACCCCCGAGCCGCTGGCCGAGGGCGCGCTGCGCGTCACGCCGTTCGGTGGTCTCGGCGACGTCGGGCGCAACATGACCGCCTTCGAGTACGGCGGCCGCCTGCTGATCGTCGACTGTGGCGTCCTCTTCCCCGAGGACCACCACCCGGGCGTCGACCTCATCCTCCCGGACTGGTCGTCGATCCGCGACCGCCTCGACGCCGTCGAGGGCCTGGTCCTCACCCACGGCCACGAGGACCACATCGGCGCGACGCCCTACCTCCTGCGCGAGCGCCAGGACATCCCGCTCATCGGCTCCCAGCTGACGCTGGCGCTGCTGGACTCCAAGCTGCGCGAGCACCGCCTGCGCGAGACCGTCCACCACCAGGTCAAGGAGGGCGACCGGCTCACGCTGGGCCCCTTCGAGCTGGAGTTCGTCGCGGTCAACCACTCCATCCCCGACGCGCTGGCCGTCGCCATCCGCACCCCTGCGGGCCTGGTGCTCCACACCGGCGACTTCAAGATGGACCAGCTGCCGCTCGACGGTCGCATCACCGACCTGCGCGCCTTCGCGCGGCTGGGGGAGGAGGGCGTCGACCTCTTCCTCACCGACTCCACCAACGCCGAGACGCCGGGCTTCACGCCGGCGGAGAAGCAGATCACGCCGGTCATCGACCAGGTCTTCCGCGAGTCGCGCCAGCGCGTCATCGTGGCCTGCTTCGCCTCCCACGTGCACCGCGTCCAGCAGATCCTCGACGCCGCCTACGCCCACGAGCGCCAGGTCGCCTACGTCGGCCGCTCGATGGTGCGCAACATGGCCATCGCCCGCGACCTCGGCTATCTCCGGGTGCCGCCGAACACGCTGGTCGACGTCAAGGAGCTCGCCGACCTGCCGCCGCAGCACCAGGTGCTGATCTCCACCGGCTCGCAGGGCGAGCCGATGTCGGCGCTCTCGCGCATCGCCCAGCGCAACCACCACCTCGTGCACATCGAGGAGGGCGACACCGTCCTGCTGGCCTCGAGCCTCATCCCCGGCAACGAGAACGCCGTCTACCGCGTCATCAACGGCCTCTCGCGCTGGGGCGCCCGCGTGGTGCACAAGGGCAACGCGATGGTGCACGTCTCCGGCCACGCCAGCGCCGGCGAGCTCCTCTACTGCTACAACATCGTCAAGCCGCGCAACGTGCTGCCCGTGCACGGCGAGATCCGGCACATGCTCGCCAACGGCGCGCTGGCCCGCGAGACCGGCGTCGAGAGCATCGTCATCGCGGGCGACGGCATGGCCGTCGACCTCGTCGACGGCGTGGCGAGCGTGGCGGGCAAGGTCGACTGCGGCTACGTCTTCGTCGACGGCTCCTCGGTGGGCGACATCACCGAGTCCGACCTCAAGGACCGCCGCATCCTCGGCGAGGAGGGCTTCATCTCGGTGATCGTGGTCGTCGACTCCGTCACCGGCAAGGTCTCCAGCGGCCCGGAGATCCACGCCCGCGGCAACACCTTCGAGGACGCCGACTTCGAGGACGTCAAGCCCGCCATCGCCGACGCGCTCGACCGGGCGCTGGCCGAGGGCGGCACCGACGCCTACCAGCTGCAGCAGACCGTGCGCCGCGTGATCGGCCGCTGGGTCAGCAACACCCACCGCAAGCGTCCGATGATCATCCCGGTGGTCATCGAGGCCTGAGCCGGACGCCGACGTCGGTCCCACCGGTCGGCCGGGGGACCGCTGCGCACCGCGACACCAACCAGAGTGACGCCTGATATCCCTGTGACTGGTGTGACCGTGGCCTAGGTTGATCACCATGGCGACCCGTACGTCTTCCCCGCCGGGTTCGCGGAACACCAGCAGCGCCTCCTCGCGAGGCGGGTCGAACCGCACCCGGAGTACCCAGTCCACCGCTCGCAGCACCGGCAAGCGGCCGGCGTCCAGCGCGAAGAAGCGCCCCGGACGTCCCGCCGCGCGCCCGAGCAGCAAGCGGCCGGCCCCACGCGCCGTGCGCAGCGGGCCGAGCCCGGTCGCCCGGCTGCTCGGCTCCGCGCTGCGCGGCGTGACGGCGGTGTGGCTGGGCATCGCGCACGGCGTCGGCGCCCTGGCGCGCGGCATCGGCCACGGCGCCCGCGACCTCGATCCCGCCCACCGCCGCGACGGCGCCGGCCTGCTGATGTGGGCGCTGGCGGTCTCCGCGGCCGGGGCGGTGTGGTTCCAGCTCGGCGGTCCGGTGCTGGGCCTCCTGCAGACCGCCGTCGCCGGCAGCGTCGGCAAGCTCGGCTGGTTCGTGCCGCTGGGCCTGGCCTACGTCGGCTGGCGCACCATGCGCGACCCCATCGCCAACGGCCCGGCCGGCCGCCAGGTCATCGGCTGGACCTCGCTGCTCTTCGGCCTGCTGGGCATCGTCCACATCGCCAACGGCTCGCCGCAGCCCGTGGCCGGGGACTCCACTCCGCTGCAGACGGGCGGGGGAGCGGTCGGATACGTCGTCTCCTCGCTGCTGCTCGACCTGCTGCAGTCGACGTTCGTCGTCGTCCCGCTGCTGATCCTGCTCGCGGTCTTCGGCCTGCTGGTCATCACCGCCACGCCGGTCTACCAGGTGCCGGTCAAGCTGGCCGCCCTGCGCGACCAGGCCCTCGGCCGCACCCACGAGCCCGAGGACGAGCAGCCCTCCGCGCGCCGTCGTCGCCTCGAGGACACCATCGACCCCGCCATGGGCGACCCCGCCTACGACACCCCGGTGCTCGCCGACGCCGACGCGAAGCCGAGCCGGCGCCGCAAGCCGCGCAAGGACGCCCTCGACGTCGCGCTCGAGGCGGGCCTGGAGGACACCGGTCCGCTCGCCGCGCCCGCGGCCCGCACGGCCGACGCCGACGACGCCGACGACGCCGCCACCGAGGTCCACCCGCCCGTCCCGGCGTTCACGGTCCACGAGCCCAAGGAGCTCGACCCGCCCGAGCACAGCCCGATGCCGGCGCGCGTCGAGCAGCTCGCGCTGTCCGGCGACATCGTCTACAGCCTCCCGACCGCCGACGTCCTCAAGCCCGGCTCGCCGCACAAGCCCCGCTCGAAGGCCTCCGACGACGTCGTCGGGCGCCTCACGCAGGTGCTCGACGAGTTCGGCATCGACGCCCAGGTCACCGGCTACACCCGCGGCCCGACGGTCACGCGCTACGAGGTCGAGCTCGGCGCGGGCGTCAAGGTCGAGAAGATCACCGGCATCCAGAAGAACATCGCCTACGCGGTCGCCAGCGCTGACGTGCGGATCCTCAGCCCCATCCCCGGCAAGTCCGCGGTCGGCGTGGAGATCCCGAACCTCGACAAGGAGATCGTCTCCCTCGGCGACGTCCTGCGCTCGAACACGGCCCGCTCGGACCACCACCCGATGGTCGCGGGCCTCGGCAAGGACGTCGAGGGCGGCTTCGTCGTCGCGAACCTCGCCAAGATGCCGCACCTGCTGGTGGCCGGCGCCACCGGCTCGGGCAAGTCGAGCTTCATCAACTCGATGATCACCTCGGTGCTCATGCGGGCCACGCCCGACGAGGTCCGGATGATCATGGTCGACCCCAAGCGGGTCGAGCTGAACGCCTACGAGGGCGTCCCGCACCTGATCACCCCGATCATCACCAATCCGAAGAAGGCCGCCGAGGCGCTGGCCTGGGTCGTGCGCGAGATGGACCTGCGCTACGACGACCTCGCCAACTTCGGCTTCCGCCACGTCGACGACTTCAACAAGGCCGTGCGGGCCGGGAAGGTCGAGGTTCCGCCCGGCAGCGAGCGCACCCTCGAGCCCTATCCGTACCTGCTGGTGATCGTCGACGAGCTCGCCGACCTCATGATGGTCGCCCCGCGCGACGTCGAGGACGCCGTCGTCCGCATCACCCAGCTGGCCCGTGCGGCCGGCATCCACCTGGTGCTGGCCACCCAGCGCCCCAGCGTCGACGTCGTCACCGGCCTCATCAAGGCCAACGTCCCCAGCCGGCTGGCCTTCGCCACCTCCAGCCTCGCCGACAGCCGGGTCATCCTCGACCAGCCGGGCGCGGAGAAGCTGGTCGGGCAGGGTGACGGGCTCTTCCTGCCGATGGGCGCCTCCAAGCCGATCCGCGTGCAGGGCTCGTGGGTCACCGAGGCCGAGATCGCCCAGGTGGTCAAGCACTGCAAGGGCCAGCTCGAGCCCAGCTACCGCGAGGACGTCACCGCCCCCGCGAAGTCCGACCGGGTGCTCGACGACGAGATCGGCGACGACCTCGACCTGGTCATCCAGGCCACCGAGCTGATCGTCTCCACCCAGTTCGGCTCGACCTCGATGCTGCAGCGCAAGCTCCGCGTCGGGTTCGCCAAGGCCGGACGTCTCATGGACATCCTGGAGTCCCGCGGCGTCGTCGGTCCCAGCGAGGGCTCCAAGGCCCGCGACGTCCTCATCAAGCCCGACGAGCTCGACTCCGTCATCGCGACCCTGCAGGGGGAGATGTGAACCTCGAGATCCGCCGCGACGTCACCGTCGCCGGCGCCATCGCCGGCCTGGCCGGCGTCGTCGCCCTCGCCTACCTCACCCGGGCCGTCTACGACGGCGCCGGCCGCGACTGGCTGCTCTTCCTGGTCATGGCCGGGCTGGCCGCGGCCTACGGCCAGGCCTGCTGGGACGCCCGCACGCCGCTCTGGGTCGCCGACGAGCAGGGCCTGCGGGTCCGCTCGGGCCGCACCTGGCGGGGGCTGACCTGGGAGCAGGTGCACGCCGTCGAGGTGCTGCGTCGCCGTCGCTGGCGCGACGGCACCGTCGACGTCCTGCCGCGCGGCGAGGAGGCCGGCGACGGCCCCATCTCCGTGCCGCTGTCGCTCTCCACCCGCATCGTCGGCGCGGGGCGTCCCGGTGAGGACGCCGATCCCGTCAGCGCCCTGGTCTTCGGCGCGGGCGCCGTCGGCCTGGCGGCGATCGCCGCGGCCCGCGCGCA
>NZ_JBUZJI010000040.1:0-17081 GCF_055282735.1 Nocardioides sp. B129/18
GCGTCGGCAGGCAGCCGGCCTCGAGGGCGCCGCGGTCGCCGGCGCGGCGCGGCACCCAGGCGAGCCGGGCGCCGGTGCGCTCGACGAGGTCGGCGACGGCCGAGAGCCCGCCGGGCACGGTGGCCAGGCGCTCGCCGACGAGCACGATGGCGTCGGCGCCGAGGCCGTGGTCGGCGGCCAGGAGGTCGTGGAGCGCGGTGGCCTCCTCGCCGGGCACGGCCGCGACGAGGGTGGCGTCGAGCTTGGTCGAGCCGCGCGAGAGGAACGGCGCGACGGTGAGGACCCGCAGGCCGGTGTGCCGCACGGCCTTGCGCAGCCGCAGGAACAGGGTGCCGGCCTCGTCCTCGGGCTCCAGGCCCACGAGCAGGACGGTGCGGGCGGCGTCGAGGTCGTCGTACTCGACCTCGCGGCGCAGCGCGACGTGCGAGCCGAGGAACGCGGTCTCCTCGGCCGAGAGCGGCCGGGCGCGGAAGTCGACGTCGTTGGTGCCGAGGGCGACGCGCGCGAGCTTGGCGTAGGCGTAGGCGTCCTCGGCGGTGAGCCGGCCGCCGGTGAGCACGCCGACGCCGCCGGCCTGCGCGGCCGCGGCCAGGCCGCGAGCGGCCACGGCGAACGCCTCGGTCCACGACGCCGGACGCAGCTCGCCGTCGCCGCCGTCCTCGACCCGGTCGCGCACCATCGGGTAGGTGAGGCGGTCGGGCGCGGTGGCGTAGGCGAAGGCGAAGCGGTCCTTGTCGGTGATCCACTCCTCGTTGACGGCGGGGTCGTCGCCGGAGAGCCGGCGCATGACCTTGCCGCGACGGTGGTCGACGCGGATCGCGGCGCCGCAGGAGTCGTGCTCGGCGACGCTGGGGCTGGAGACGAGGTCGAAGGGCCGCGAGCGGAAGCGGTAGGACTCCGAGGTGAGCGCGCCGACCGGGCAGATCTGGATGGTGTTGCCGGCGAAGTAGGAGAGGAACGGGGCGTCCTCGGCGATGCCGATCTGCTGCTGCGCGCCGCGCTCGACCAGCGCGATGAACGGGTCGCCGGGGATCTCGGCGGCGAACCGGGTGCAGCGCTGGCACACGATGCAGCGCTCGCGGTCGAGGAGCACCTGCGGGCTGAGGTTGATCGGCTTGGGGAAGGTGCGCTTGACGCCGCCGTTCTCCGCGAACCGGCTCTCGCTGCGGCCGTTGCTCATCGCCTGGTTCTGCAGGGGGCACTCGCCGCCCTTGTCGCAGACCGGGCAGTCGAGCGGGTGGTTGACCAGCAGCAGCTCCATGACGCCCTGCTGGGCCTTGTCGGCCACGGGGCTGGTGAGCTGGGTGCTGACGACCATGCCGTCGGCCACCGGCAGGGTGCAGGAGGCCTGCGGCTTGGGGAAGCCGCGGCCGTTGCCGGCGTCGGGGACGTCGACGAGGCACTGGCGGCAGGCGCCGGCCGGGGCCAGCAGCGGGTGGTCGCAGAAGCGCGGGATCTGGACGCCGACCTGCTCGGCGGCGCGGATCACGAGGGTGTCCTTCGGGACGCTGACCGAGATGCCGTCGATGGTGACGGTGACGAGGTCCTCGCGCACCTCGGCCCGCTCCGGGGTGGTGGTCATCGGCCGACCCCCGCCGGGGCGAACGCGGTGGAGGCCGCGGGCGGGAACAGCTCGGACGAGGGCGTGTGCATGCCGGCCTCGAACTCCTCACGGAAGTACTTGATCGCCGAGGTGATGGGGCTGGTGGCGCCGTCGCCGAGGGCGCAGAACGAGCGGCCCAGGATGTTGTCGCAGACGTCGAGCAGCTGCTCGATGTCGCCGGCCTGGCCCCGGCCCTCGTTGAGACGGGTGAGGGTCTGGACGAGCCACCAGGTGCCCTCGCGGCACGGCGTGCACTTGCCGCACGACTCGTGCTTGTAGAACTCCGTCCAGCGCAGCACGCAGCGCACGACCGAGACGGTCTCGTCGAAGATCTGCAGGGCGCGGGTGCCGAGCATCGAGCCGGCGGCGCCGACGCCCTCGAAGTCCAGCGGGACGTCGAGGTGCTCGGGGGTCAGCAGCGGGGTGGAGGAGCCGCCCGGCGTCCAGAACTTCAGGCGGTGGCCGGCGCGGATGCCGCCGGCGAGGTCGATGAGCTCGCGCAGCGTGATGCCCAGCGGCGCCTCGTAGGCGCCGGGCCGCTCGACGTGGCCGGAGAGGGAGAAGATGCCGAAGCCCTTGGACTTCTCGGTGCCGAGCGAGGAGAACCACTCCGCGCCGCGACCGATGATGGCCGGCACCGAGGCGATCGACTCGACGTTGTTGATGACCGTCGGGCTGGCGTAGAGGCCGGCGACGGCGGGGAACGGCGGACGCAGCCGCGGCTGGCCGCGACGGCCCTCGAGGCCCTCCAGCAGCGCGGTCTCCTCGCCGCAGATGTAGGCGCCCGCGCCGGCGTGGACGACGACGTCGAGGTCGTAGCCCGAGCCGTGGATGTTCGTGCCCAGGTGCCCGGCGGCGTAGGCCTCGGCGACGGCGGCCTGCACGCGGCGGATGACGTGGAGCACCTCGCCGCGGATGTAGATGAACGCCTTGTTCGCGCGGATGGCGTAGGAGGAGATGATGACGCCCTCGACCAGCGTGTGGGGGCTGGCCATCATGAGCGGGATGTCCTTGCAGGTGCCCGGCTCGGACTCGTCGGCGTTGACGACGAGGTACTTCGGCTTGGGGTTGTCCTGCGGGATGAAGGACCACTTCATGCCCGTGGGGAACCCGGCGCCGCCGCGGCCGCGCAGGCCGGAGTCCTTGACGGCGGTGATGACGTCGTCGGGCGCCATGCCCAGCGCGGTGCGCAGGGCGGCGTACCCGCCGCGCTCCTCGTAGGCGGGCAGCGTCCAAGAGCGCTCGGCGTCCCAGGTGTCGGTGAGGACCGGGGTGAGGGTGCTGATGGCGGAGTCAGTCATCGGTCTCCTCCTGCAGGGTCTCGGACTCCGCGCGGGCGGTGTCGGCCTGGGCGTCGGCCGCGAGGGCCGACTCCGGCTGCGGGGCCGCTCCCCCGCCGACGGCGAGGGCACCGGGCGCGGGCGGCGCGGTCCAGCCGCGCTCGCGGGCGATGGTGAGACCGGCCAGGCTCGGCGCCCCGGCGGAGGGGCCCTCGTCGACGCGGCCGTCGGGGAAGCCGGCGAGGACGCGCTCGGCCTCCTTCCAGGTGCACAGGCGCGGGCCGCGGGTGGAGTGGCGCTCGCGGCCGGCGCGGAGGTCGTCGACGAGCTCGACGGCCGACTCGGGGGTCTGCTGGTCGACGAACTCCCAGTTGACCATCATCACCGGCGCGTAGTCGCACGCGGCGTTGCACTCGACGTGCTCGAGGGTGATCCTCCCGTCGGCGGTGGTCTCGTCGTTGCCGACGTCGAGGTGGTCCTTGAGGCGGGAGAAGATCTCGTCGCCGCCCATGACCGCGCAGAGGGTGTTGGTGCACACGCCGACGAGGTAGTCGCCGACGGGGCGGCGCTTGTACATCGTGTAGAAGGTCGCGACGCCGCTGACCTCGGCCGGTGTGATGCCGAGGACCTCGGCGCAGGCCTCGATGCCCTCCGGCGTCACGCGGCCCTCGACCGACTGCACCAGGTGCAGCATCGGCAGCAGCCCGGAGCGGGCCTCGGGGTAGCGGCCGGCGATCTCGTGGAGCTCGGCGAGGGTGCTCTCCGGCAGGCTCATCGGTCGACGCCTCCCATGACGGGGTCGATGGAGGCGATCGCGACGATGACGTCGGCGACCATGCCGCCCTCGCTCATCACGCTGGTCGCCTGCAGGTTGGTGAAGGACGGGTCGCGGAAGTGCACCCGGAACGGCTTGGTGCCGCCGTCGGAGACGACGTGGGCGCCGAGCTCGCCGCGTGGGGACTCGATCGGGACGTAGGCCTGGCCGGCCGGCACCCGGAAGCCCTCGGTGACGAGCTTGAAGTGGTGGATCAGGGCCTCCATCGACTCGCCCATGATGTGGCGGATGTGGTCAAGGCTGTTGCCCATGCCGTCGGAGCCGACCGCGAGCTGGCTGGGCCAGGCGATCTTCTTGTCGGCGACCATCACCGGCTCGCCCTCCATCCGCGCGAGGCGGTCGGTGGCCTGCTCGACGATGCGCAGCGACTCCCACATCTCGGCCAGCCGCACGCGGAAGCGGCCGTAGGAGTCGCAGGTGTCCCAGGTCTGGACGTCGAAGTCGTAGGTCTCGTAGCCGCAGTAGGGCTGCACCTTGCGCAGGTCCCACGGGTAGCCGGTGCTGCGCAGCACCGGACCGGTGAGGCCCAGGGCGAGACAGCCCTCGAGGTCGAGGTGGCCGACGCCCTCGAGGCGGCCCTTGAAGATCGGGTTGGCGTTGCACAGCGCGGCGTACTCGGGCAGCCGCTTGCGCATGAGGGAGACGAAGCCGCGGATCTCGTCGAGCGCGCCGGGCGGGAGGTCCTGCGCGACGCCGCCGGGGCGGATGAACGCGTGGTTCATGCGCAGGCCGGTGATCAGCTCGAAGAGGTCGAGCACGAGCTCGCGCTCGCGGAAGCCGATCGTCATGACCGTGAGGGCGCCGATCTCCATGCCGCCGGTGGCGATGGCCACGAGGTGGGAGGAGATGCGGTTGAGCTCCATGAGGAGCACCCGCATGGTCTGCGCCTTCTCCGGCACGTCGTCCTCGATGCCGAGCAGCCGCTCGACGCCGAGCACGTAGGTCATCTCGTTGTAGAACGGCGAGAGGTAGTCCATCCGGGTGCAGAACGTGACGCCCTGCGTCCAGGTGCGGAACTCCATGTTCTTCTCGATGCCGGTGTGGAGGTAGCCGATGCCGCAGCGGGCCTCGGTGACCGTCTCGCCCTCGAGCTCGAGGATCAGGCGCAGCACGCCGTGGGTGGAGGGGTGCTGGGGCCCCATGTTGACGACGACGCGGTCGTCCATCTCGGCGTCGATGCCCTGGGCGATGGAGTCCCAGTCCTGGCCGGTGACGGTGAAGACCCGGCCCTCGCTGGTGTCGGAGGCGCCGGCGTAGACGTCCTGGTTCGCGTGGGTGCCGTGGGTGTCGGTGGACATCAGGTGTACGACCTCCGCTGGTCCGGCGGCGGGACGCTGCCGCCCTTGTACTCGACGGGGATGCCGCCGAGCGGGTAGTCCTTGCGCTGCGGGTGGCCCGGCCAGTCGTCGGGCATGAGGATCCGGGTGAGCGCCGGGTGGCCGTCGAAGATCACCCCGAACATGTCGTAGGCCTCGCGCTCGTGCCAGTCGTGGGTCGGGTAGACCGCGACCGTCGACGGCACGTGCGGGTCGGCGTCCGGCGCGGTGGTCTCGACCCGGATGCGCCGGTTGTGGGTCATCGAGAGCAGGTGGTAGACGACGTGCAGCTCGCGGCCGGCGTCGCCGGGGTAGTGCACGCCGCTGACGCCGCTGGAGAGCTCGAAGCGCAGGGCGGGGTCGTCGCGCAGCACCCGCATGATCGCGAGGAGGTCCTCGCGGCGCACGTGGAAGGTGATCTCGTGGCGGTCGACGACGACCGACTCGAGGGCGTGCTCGACGCCGGCGGTCGCGAGCGCGGCCTCCAGGGCGTCGGCGACCTCGTCGTACCAGCCGCCGTAGGGGCGCACGCTCGGCGCCGGGAGGGCGACGGTGGTGACCAGGCCGCCGAAGCCGCTGGTGTCGCCGGTGCCGCGGGCCCCGAAGAGGCCGTGCCGCTCGGCGACGACGCGCTGCTCGCCGGTCTGGGCGGGGACGCCGCCGCGCGCGGCCTGCCCGGCCTGCGGGGTGTGGGTGGACTCGTCGCTCATCGCAGCAGACCCTTCATCTGCGAGGTCGGCAGGGCGTTGAGGGCGGCGGTCTCCTGCTCGATGATCTCGGCGCGGCGGTTCGCGCCGAGCTTCATGCCCTGCACCTGGTCGTGGAGCTTGAGGATCGCGTCGATGAGCATCTCCGGGCGCGGCGGGCAGCCGGGGAGGTACATGTCGACCGGGACGACGTGGTCGACGCCCTGCACGATCGCGTAGTTGTTGAACATGCCGCCCGAGGAGGCGCACACGCCCATGGCCAGCACCCACTTGGGGTCGGGCATCTGGTCGTAGATCTGACGCAGGACCGGCGCCATCTTCTGGCTCACGCGGCCCGCGACGATCATGAGGTCGGCCTGACGCGGGCTGGCCCGGAAGACCTCCATGCCGAAGCGGGCGAGGTCGTACTTGGGGCCGCCGGTCGTCATCATCTCGATGGCGCAGCAGGCCAGGCCGAAGGTCGCCGGCCAGAACGAGGCCTTGCGCATGTAGCCGGCCAGCCCCTCGACGGAGGTCAGCAGCACTCCGCTCGGGAGCTTGTCCTCGATGCCCATCGGATCCTCCTGGGACGGGTCGGTGTGGCTGGTTCTACGGGGTCGTGCGCAGGTCTCGGACGTGCCGGGGAGTCAGTCCCACTCGAGGCCGCCGCGGCGCCATACGTAGACGTAGGCGACGAAGACGGTGACCACGAACAGGAACATCTCGACCAGGCCGAAGACCCGCATCGCGTCGAGGTTCAGCGCGAAGGGGTAGAGGAAGGCGATCTCGATGTCGAAGACGATGAAGAGCATCGCGGTGAGGAAGTACTTCACCGGAAAGCGGCCGCCGCCGACCGGCTGCGGCGTGGGCTCGATGCCGCACTCGTAGGAGTCGAGCTTGGCGCGGTTGTAGCGCTTCGGCCCGACGTTGAGGCTGGTGAGGATCGAGAAGACCGCGAACCCGAAGGCCAGGCCCGCCAGGACGAGGACCGGGGTGTAGAGCTCCATCGGGTCTCCTCTCGTGGCTCAGGTGGCGCAGATCACCCCTGAGAACTTGTGAACTGAATCACGAAGTGTTCTGCGACACATACTGCCACTGCGCCGCCGAGGCCTCTACCCCCACCCCCGACCCGTTCGGACCGGGGGCGCGGAACGGCCCCAGCCTGGCGGTCGCGCGGGCACGCGAGCAGGGCCCGGCGTCCCGGGATCGACGGGACGTCGGGCCTGTCGTGGGCCCGGGCCCGGCCTGCGCTGGTCCTGCGCTGGGCGCGCGTCAGGCGCGGGCGCGGTGCAGGGCGACGATGCCGCCCGAGAGGTTCTTGAACTCCACCGAGCCCCAGCCGGCCTCGGCGATGAGCGCGGAGAGGCCCTGCTGGTCGGGCCAGGCGCGGATGGACTCGGCGAGGTAGACGTAGGCGTCGGGGGCCGAGGAGACCGCCCGCGCGACGGCGGGCAGGGTGCGCATCAGGTACTCGAGGTACACGGTGCGGAACGGGCCGTTGGTGGGGTGGCTGAACTCGCAGACCACCAGGCGACCGCCCGGACGCGTGACCCGTCGCATCTCGCGCAGACCGGCCAGCGGGTCGACGACGTTGCGCAGCCCGAAGGAGATCGTGACGGCGTCGAAGGAGGCGTCGGCGAAGGGCAGGCGGGTGGCGTCGCCGGCGGTGAAGGGCAGGTGCGGCCGGGCCTTCTTGCCCACCTGCAGCATGCCCAGGGAGAAGTCGCAGGGCACGACGGTGGCGCCGGCGTCGTGGAAGGGCTCGCTGGAGGTGCCGGTGCCGGCGGCGAGGTCGAGCACGCGCTCGCCCGCGACCGGGGCGACGGCGTCGATCACCTCGCGACGCCAGCGCCGGTCCTGGCCCAGCGAGAGCACGTCGTTGGTGAGGTCGTAGCGGCGCGCGACCGTGTCGAACATCCGCTGGACGTCGGAGGGCTGCTTGTCGAGATCGGCGCGGGCCATGGGGTGTCCTCGGGGTCGCTGGTGCTGCGGGAGTGCTGCCGGGTGCTGCCGGGTGCTGCCGGGTGCTGCCGGGTGCTGCGTCAGGCCTTCGCGAGGTCGTCGAGGACCGTGACGACCTGCTCGCCGGTGAAGCCGTTGCCGATCGCGAGGTAGGTGCGATCGCCGACGCCCACCTGGCAGTAGACCGAGGACGGCACCTCGGCGGGGTCGACCTTCTGGCCCTGCGGGACCGGCTGGGACCACGCGAGGCTGCAGCGACCGTCGCCGATGTCGACGAGGGAGTAGGCCCCGCGCTCGACGCCGTAGGACTTCGGGTCCGGGACGGGGCCCTGCGGCAGGAACGGGCCGGCCGGGGCGCCGATGACGGTGATCGTCAGCTGGGTCTGGGCCTGGGCGTTCTCGCCCTGGTAGGCGCGCAGGGCGACCGGGGCGTCGTACTGCTTCTTCAGCGCCTCGACCGCGGAGCCGCTGATCGCCTTCTGCCGGCTCAGGAAGTCCTGGGCCTGGGTGGCGGTGTCGCCGGTGCCCTTGGCCTCCTCGGCCGCGACCAGCTCGACGGCGCGCAGGCCGTTGGGGAGCGTGTCGGGCAGCGCGGGCACCGAGGACGCGGTGGCGCCGGTGGACTCATCGCCCTCGACCTTCGGGAGGCCGATGGCGAAGCCGCCGACGAGGGCCAGGAGCACCAGGCCGGCGACGAGGCCGAGCAGCGCGGTGCGGACGGAGGAGGTGCGGGACGTGGTCACAGACGTCGAGGGTATCGGCCCGACCTGGGCGCCCGGTCCGCGACCTCGCCGGGCCGACCTCCGGGCCGACCTCCGGGCCGACAGCACGACCGCCACCGTGACCGCCACCGTGACCGACCGCGTGACCGACCTCGCTGACCGCTGTGGCGGCCGCGCGCGTAGGCTCGAGTGATGTGACCACCCTCCTCGAGCCGAGCGTGCCCCTCGTCGCGCGCTCGGTCGTGCTCGACCACGAGGTGGCCGCGCGGCTGCTCGACCTGGTGCCCGACCGCGGCCCGCTGTGCTGGCTGCGGCGCGGGGAGGGCATCGTCGGCTGGGGCGAGGCGGCCGTCATCCGCACCTCCGGCCCGCGGCGCTTCGCCGAGGCCGACGCGTGGTGGTCCGACATCGCAGCGCACGCGGTCGTGCGCGACGACGTGCGTCGTCCCGGCTCCGGCCTGGTCTGCTTCGGGTCCTTCGCCTTCGCCGACTCCCCCGGCGAGTCCGTGCTCGTCGTGCCCGAGGTCGTCGTCGGCCGCCGCGACGGCGTCACCTGGGTCACCACCGTCTCCGTCGGCGGGCTCGACACCGAGGCCCGGCTCGTCGAGGCCGACCCGCCCGCGGCGCCCGCCGGCGTCACCTACGCCGACGGCGCGCTCGACGGCGAGCGGTGGATGGGCGCGGTGGCCGAGGCCGTCGAGCGGATCAGCCGCGGCGACCTCGAGAAGGTCGTGCTGGCCCGCGACCTCGTCGCCACCGCCGACGCGCCGGTCGACGTCCGGTGGCCGCTGCAGCGGCTCGCCGAGTCCTACCCGACCTGCTGGACCTTCCACGTCGACGGCCTCTTCGGCGCGACCCCGGAGATGCTGGTGCGCCGCGAGCGCGGCCTGGTGACCTCGCGGGTGCTGGCCGGCACCATCCGCCGCACCGGCGACGACGAGCACGACGTCAGCCTCGCCGCGCACCTCGCGCACTCCTCGAAGGACCTCGAGGAGCACGAGTACGCCGTCCGCTCGGTGGCCGACGCCCTCGGCCCGTACTGCTCGTCGATGAACGTGCCCGAGGCCCCCTTCGTGCTGCACCTGCCCAACGTCATGCACCTGGCCACCGACGTCGCGGGCGTCGTCGAGGACGGCGCGGCGGTCTCCTCGCTGCGCCTCGCCGAGGCGCTGCACCCCTCGGCCGCCGTCGGCGGCACCCCGACCCCCGAGGCCGTCGCGCTCATCGAGGAGCTCGAGCAGATGGACCGCGGCCGCTACGCCGGCCCGGTCGGCTGGATGGACCTCGCCGGCGACGGCGAGTGGGGCATCGCGCTGCGCGCCGCGCACGTCGACGGCGCCACCGTGCGGCTCTTCGCCGGCTGCGGCATCGTCGGCGCCTCCGACCCCGAGGCCGAGCTGGCCGAGACGCAGTCGAAGCTGATCCCCGTGCGCGACGCCCTCACCGTCACGCCGTAGCCCGCGTCCGGGCTCGCGTCCGGGCTCGCCCAAGACCCCCACCGGCGGCGGCGCGATGCGCCATCCTGGGGGCGTCGTCCTGCGACGGCACCCCTCCCCGTCCCCCCCGCTCCCGAGGTGCTGCGATGCGCCGAGCCCCGACGCGCCCGTCGTCCCGACCGGTGCGTCTGCGCCCTGCCGTGGTCACGGGCTCGATGGTGGGCTCGGTGGTGTGGGCCATGGCGTTCGGGCAGGTCGTGGCGCCCGCGCAGGCCCGCGGCCCCGACCAGCCGCGGCCCCCGACCAGCAGCCACTCCGTCGCCGACCCGGGGCTGTTCACCCCCGGCGGCATGGGCCTGTGGCAGGACGCCGGCGCGCGGCGCTGGAGCTTCCTCGACGTCGACGCTCGCGGCCGGCCCTACCGGTGGGACCCGTGTCGTCCGCTGCGCTACAAGATCGCGCTCAACGGCGTGAACCCGGCCGAGGGACGCCGGGTGCGCTCGGCGATGGCCGCGCTCGGACGCGCGCTCGGTGGCGTGCGGACGGTCTACCGCGGCCCGCTGCGCTGGGTGCCGGACACCACGCAGGTGCCCCGCACGCTCGGCGTCGACGTCGTCGTGGCGTTCGCGGCGCCCGGGCAGGGAGTCGGGCGCAGCAGCATGATCCGGCTCGGGGAGGCCGGCCGGGCCGGCTACGACCTCGCGGACGGGCTGCGGCGCGACCCGACCACGCCCGGGCTCCTGGTGCCGCGCATCGAGGGCGGGGTCGCGGTGATCTCGACCGAGCGCCTGCGCTCCTTCACCGGCGCGATGCGCCGCGCGCTGAACCTCCACGAGCTCGCGCACGTCGTGAACCTCGGGCACGCCGCCGGGGCCGCGCAGGTCATGCACCTGGGACTGCTGCGCGACCCGCCCGCCGCGTACTCCCGCGACGACCTGGCCGGCCTGGCGCGGCTGGGGCGCCGGGCCGGATGCCTCTCCGAGCCGACGCTCGGATCGGCGACGACCGCCGTCGCCGACGGGCCGCGGATCGTCGTGACGACCCCCGGCGCCGCGTCCCGCTCCGGGCTGCTGCGCTACCGGCCGCTGCTGCGCGTCGACGGGCTGGAGTCGACGGCGGCGTCCACGACCCACCGCACCCGCACCCTCGACTGGACGGCCTCGGTGACGCCGGCGCTCTTCGTCGAGGACCGCACCCGGCGGGTGCGTGCCTCGATGCTGGTGCGCAACGACGTGGCGGCCGCGGGGACGCCGTGGGTCGACGTCGACCTGCCGCCCGTCGAGTACCGCGCCGTCGCGCCGACTCTCCAGTTCCAGGGCGGCAGCGTGCGCCTGCCGCGGATGCCGGCGTACTACCGCGGCACCGAGGAGATCGCCGGCGAGCGCTCGCGAGCCACGACCGGCGAGGTCGCCCTGACCCTCCACCACGCCGACGGCTCGGTCAGCCGCGCGACGCTGACCGACGGCGTCGCGCTCTACCTCGTCGGCTCGGTGACCTCGATCGAGGCCGAGGGGACGGTGGTCTACGGCGGCGCCGCGGAGCCGCTCGGCGTCGACTACACCGGGGTCTACGCGCCGGTGGCCGAGGGGAGGTCCTCGCCCTCCGCGACGCGGGAGTAGGCGACGCCGGCCGGCGGCAGGAACAGCCCCATGTGCTGGTCGATGACGCCCAGACCGAGGTCGGAGTAGACGCGGTCGTGGATGGCCAGGGCCCGCGGCGCGCCGACGGACCGCGCGAAGTCGACGGCCTCCGAGGCCTTCAGCCACGGCGCCGAGACCGGCGCGCACAGCACGTCGACCGGCTCACCGGGCTCGGTGAGCGCGTCGCCGGGGTGGTAGATCCGCTCGGCCCCGCAGGTGACGACGTACCCGCTGTTGTCGAAGCGCGGCAGCTCGGGGTGGATCACCGCGTGCAGCTCGCCGACGGCGCGCACCGGAAGGCCGGCGGCGGTGAACCGCTCGCCCGGCGCGACGACGGTGACCCGCTCGGCGACGTCGGGGGCGTCCTCGCGGATCCGCGCCGCCACGGCCTCGATGGTGAAGACCGGGGCGTCCGTGCGGCGCAGGTGGTCGGCCAGGTAGTGGTCGGGGTGCTCGTGGGTGATCAGCACGGCTCCGGTGCCGTCCAGGGCGTCGGCGGCGGCGTCGGTGAAGGCGCCGGGATCGATCGTCAGGACGGCGCCGTCGTGCTCGATGCGGACGCAGGCGTGGCCGAACTTGGTGAGGCGCATGCCCCCACCGTAGCCAGCCGCCGGAGGCCGTCTCCGGAAACGGGTCGCGGGCCCGGCGCCGCTCCTCCACACTGCGGTGCGTGCGCGACGCCCTCCTCTCCGGCCTGCTCACCGGGTGGGCGATCGCCGTCCCGGTGGGCGCCGTCGCGCTGCTGCTGGTGACGCTGTCCTCCCGCGCGGGCTGGCGGGTCGGGGCGGCCGGCGCGCTCGGCGTCGCGTCGGTCGACGCCGCCTACGCCACGCTCGCCGTCGTCGCGGGCGCCGCGGTCTCACGGCTCCTCGCACCGGTCTCGACGCTCCTGGGCGTCCTCGCCGGCCTCGTGCTGCTCGGCGTCGCCGCCCTCGTGCTGCGCTCCGCCCTCGCCGCCCCCGGCCCCGAGCGCGTCGAGCGGCCGCTCACCCCGCTGCGCGCCTACCTCGCGCTCGTCGGCATCACCGCGCTCAACCCCGCCACGGTCGTCTACTTCGCCGCCGTCGTCCTCGGCGACCAGCACGCCGCCGACGCCCCCGCCGAGGCCCTCGCCTTCGTCCTCGGCGTCGCCCTCGCCTCCGGCGGCTGGCAGCTGCTGCTCAGCCTCGGCGGCGTGGCCCTCGGCCGCCGCCTCGCCACCCCCCGCGCCCGGCTCCTCACCGGGGTCCTCGCGGCTCTCCTCATCGCTGCGCTGGGGGTGCGGACGGTGGTGGGGGCGTGAGGTCCAGTTCTCCCTGACCTGATGCGGGGTGCGGACGCGCGACGAGGCCGCCTAGGTTGGACGCCATGACGCGCATCGCCCTCACCGGCGCCTCGGGAGCGGTCGGACGCCGGGTGGCCGCCGGACTCGCCGACCTCCGCCCGCTGCTGCTCGGCCGCTCCCCCGACCGCCTCGAGGACCTCGGCGGCGGCGTGGCCCGCTTCGACTACGCCGACACCGACCCCGCAGCGCTGGCCGGCGTCGACGTCCTGCTGCTGGTCTCGGGTCACGAGTCGGCCACCCGTCGCGACGAGCACCGCCGTGCGATCGCGGCGGCCGCGGAGGCCGGCGTGGGGCACGTCGTCTACACCTCCTTCACCGGCGCCGCCGCCGACGCCACCTTCACCCTCGGCCGCGACCACGCCGACGCCGAGGCCGCGCTGCGCGAGAGCGGCTGCGCCTGGACGTTCCTGCGCGACTGCTTCTACGCCGACCTCCTGCCGTTCTTCGCCGACGACGCCGGCGTGATCCGGGGTCCCGCCGGGCAGGGGCGCGTCGCCGCGGTGGCCCGTGCCGACGTGGCCGACGCCGCCGTCGCCGTGCTGCGCTCCCCGGGCGATCACGCGGGCGCGGCCTACGAGCTCACCGGCCCCGAGGCCCTCACCCTCGACGAGGTCGCGGCCCGCGCGGGCGCGGCGCTGGGCCGCTCGCTGCGCTTCGAGGACGAGACCGTCGAGGAGGCCTACGCCTCGCGGCGGGCCGCCTACCCGGGCACCCCCGACTGGCAGCTCGACGCCTGGGTGAGCACCTACACCGCGATCGCCGAGGGCTCCCAGGCGCACGTCAGCGGCGACGTCGAGGCGCTCACCGGGCATCCCGCGCGCACCCTCGAGCAGGCGCTGGGGACGACGTGAGCGAGATCCACGTCCGCCCCGCCGTCGAGGCCGACGCAGCGGAGCTCGCGCGTCTCCACGTCGAGGTCTGGGAGTCCGCCTACCGCGGCCTCGTCCCCGAGAGCGTCCTGGAGGAGCGCCGCGCGACCATCGACGCCCGCGTCGAGCGCTGGCGCGCCAACGTCGCCGAGGCGCCCGGACGCAACCACGTCGCCGAGCACGCCGACGCGCCGGGGCGCCTGCTCGGGTTCGTCACCGTGGGCCCGAACCGCGACGACGACCTCGACTGCCCCGAGCTGTGGGCGCTCTACGCCGACGCCTCCGTCTGGGGCACCGGCGTCGGCCACACCCTGCTGACCGCCGTGCTCCCGCCCGGGCCGGCGTCCCTGTGGGTGCTGCAGGGCAACGACCGCGCGATCGGGTTCTACGAGCGCCACGGCTTCGCGCTCGACGGCGTGGAGAAGTCCGACGAGATCGGCACCGAGCTGCGGATGGTGCGCGCGGCCTGAGCGTCCGACCGCGAGGCGGCTAGGCCGTCAGGTGGTGGACGAAGCACCAGCGCCAGTGCTCCTCCGGCTCGGCCGACTGCATGACCGGGTGCGTGGTGTCGTGGAAGTGCCGGGTGGCGTGCTGGCCGGGCGAGGAGTCGCAGCAGCCGATGTGGCCGCAGGTCAGGCACTGGCGCAGGGCCACCCAGCGCGTCCCCTCCTCCAGGCACTCGGGACAGGTGTTGGTGTGGACGGTGGCGACGGCGGGGTGCTCGGCGAGGTCGTCGCACTCCTCGCCGGCCTTGAACCGCAGCTCGCCGTAGGAGCGCAGCTCGTCGCGCTCGGCGCTGGCGATGTCGATCATCGACTCCTCGACGTCGAGGGTGGCCAGCACCTCGGCGATCACCTCGGAGGCGATCTTGCCCGAGCGACGGATCTCGAGGATCCGCTCGCGCTCGGCGGCGATCATCGTCTGCCGCGCGCGGGCGTAGAGCTCGGAGGGGGTCTCCTCGTCGGCGGTGGTGCCGAGCCGCTCCCAGGCGGCGAAGTTGCGCTGGTCGATGCGGGTGCGGATCGACTCGATCATCCCGTGCGGGTCCTCGTACTCCAGCTCGTCGAGGGCCTCGAAGCCGGCCTTGGACGCCTGCTGCAGCAGGGTCGCACGGGCCAGCGCGTCGTCCATCGGGTCGGGCCCGGGCACGCGCAGGCGCTTGGTGAGCCACGGCAGCGTCAGCCCCTGGAGGAACAGGGTGCCGGCCACGACGCTGAAGGCGATGACGAGGAGCACCTCGCGGTGCGGGGTGTCCAGCGGGATGACGAAGGCGGCCGCGAGCGTGACGACGCCGCGCATGCCGGCCCAGCCGAGCAGCAGCGTGTAGGTCCACGGCGGCACCGAGCCGGTCTCGCGGTCGGTGCCCGGGCGCACCAGCAGGAAGCGCGCGGGGAAGACCCACACCAGGCGCAGCGCGATGACGGTGACCAGCGTCGCGACGCACAGGCCGATGACGCGCGGCAGGCCGAGCTCGGAGTCGGCGACGTCGGCGATGAGCAGGTGGGCCTGCAGGCCGATGAGCAGGAAGACGGCGTTCTCGAGGACGAAGGCGATCGTGCGCCAGTTCATCCGCTCGGCGATGCGCGACTGCGCGGTCTGCAGCACCGGCGCGCGGTGCCCCAGCAGCAGGCCCGCGACGACGACGCCGATGACGCCGCTGGCGTGCAGCTCCTCGGCGGCCAGGTAGGCGGCGAACGGGATGAGCAGCGAGAGCGCGGTGTCGAGGATGGGGTCGGTGAGGTGGCGGCGGATCTTCGCGACGACGACGTACACGATGAGTCCGACCAGCGCGCCGCCGCCGGCCGCGACGACGAAGTCGACGCCGACGCTGGTGGCCGAGATGCCCACGCCGCCCGCGGCGATCGCGGTGCGCAGCGCCACCAGCGCGGTGGCGTCGTTGAGCAGCGACTCGCCCTCGAGGATCGTGACGATGCGCCGCGGCAGGCCGATGCGGCGACCGATCGTCGTCGCGGCGACGGCGTCGGGCGGGGCGACGACGGCGCCGATCGCGAAGGCGGCCGGCCAGCCGACGTCGGGCACCAGGGCGTGGACGACGACGGCGACGCCGGCGGTCGTGAAGATCACCAGGCCCACCGAGAGCAGCAGGATGGAGCGGCGGTTGGCGTTGAAGTCGACCAGCGAGGTCTGCAGCGCCGCCGAGTACAGCAGCGGCGGGAGCAGGCCGAGCAGCACGATCTCCGGCTCGAGGGTGACCTCCGGGATCTGCGGCACGTAGGAGACGACGACGCCGACCACGATCAGCGCCAGGGGCGCAGGCACCCCGATGCGCTCGGCCAGCGCGGCCACCGCGATCACCGAGGCCACGAGCACGACGAGGGCCAGGGCGATCTCCATGGCGCCCATCATCGCGGGCCGGAGGCCCCACCGACCACTCCACCGCCCGGTCGGGGGCGGGCGTACGATCGAGGCGACGATGCATGGACGTCCATGCATCGGGTCAGCGATCGGGTGCGAGCCAGGAGGAAGCGATGTCGGAGATCCAGCGGGTGGGCGTGGTGGGCTGCGGCCTGATGGGCGCGGGCATCGCGGAGGTCAACGCCCGGGCGGGCCTCGACGTCGTCGTGGTGGAGTCCTCCACCGCGGCCGCCGACGCCGGCCGCTCGCGCCTGGAGGCCTCGCTCAAGCGCGCTGAGTCCAAGGGCAAGCTCGACGGCACCGCCGACGACGTCCTGGCCCGCATCCGGCTGGTCACCGAGCTCGAGGAGCTCGCCGACCGCGAGGTCGTCGTCGAGGCGATCGTCGAGGACGAGGACGCCAAGGTCGCGCTGTTCAAGCGGCTCGACGCCATCGTCACCGACCCGCAGGCGATCCTCGCGTCCAACACCTCCTCGATCCCGATCATGAAGCTGGGCGTCGTCACCGCGCGGCCCACGCAGGTGATGGGCATCCACTTCTTCAACCCGGTGCCGGTGCTGCGGCTCGTCGAGCTCGTCCCCTCGCTGCTCACCGCGCCGGAGACCACCGAGCGCGCCCGCGCCTACGTCGAGGGACCGCTGGGCAAGTCGGCCATCGACTGCCAGGACCGCGCCGGCTTCGTCGTCAACTCGCTGCTGATCCCGTTCGTGCTCTCCGCGATCCGCATGTACGAGTCGGGCTTCGCCTCCGCCGAGGACATCGACCGCGGCCTCGTCCTCGGCGCCGCCCACCCCCAGGGCCCCCTCGCGCTGGCCGACCTCATCGGCCTCGACACCGTCCAGGCCGTCGCCGTCTCGCTCTACGACGAGTTCAAGGAGCCGCTCTACGCCGCTCCCCCGCTGCTGGCGCGGATGGTCGACGCCGGTCTGCTGGGTCGCAAGAGCGGGCGCGGCTTCTACCGGTACTGACGCCAGGGGCAGTTTCCCCGGATATCCGGGGCGGATTCGTGGGGTCATCGCAACACCTGGTGTG
>NZ_JBUZJI010000041.1:0-15976 GCF_055282735.1 Nocardioides sp. B129/18
CCGGCTGCTCCCGCCGCCGCGGCTCCGGCCGCGCCTGCTGCCCCGGCTGCTCCGGCCGCGGCCGCGCCGTCCGACGGCGCCGGCTACGTCACGCCGCTGGTCCGCAAGCTCGCCGCCCAGCACGGCGTCGACCTCGCCACCGTCACCGGCAGCGGCGTCGGCGGTCGCATCCGCAAGCAGGACGTCCTCGACGCCGCCGAGGCCAAGAAGGCCGCGGCCGCCCCGGCCGCCGCCCCGGCCGCGCCCGCCGCGTCGGCTCCCGCGTCCGGCTCCTCGGCCGGGTCCGCTCCGGTCACCCCCTCGCCGCTGCGCGGCACCACCGAGCCGCTCTCGCGCCTGCGCAAGATCATCGCCAGCCGCATGGTCGACTCGCTGCACACCTCCGCGCAGCTCACCCAGGTCGTCGAGGTCGACGTCACCAACATCGCCCGCCTGCGCGACGCCGCCAAGGCCGACTTCCTGGCGCGCGAGGGCGTCAAGCTCTCCTACCTGCCGTTCTTCGCCAAGGCCTCGATCGACGCCCTCAAGGCGCACCCGAAGCTCAACGCGACGATCGACACCGAGAAGGGCGAGGTCACCTACCACGACAGCGAGCACCTGGCGCTGGCCGTCGACACCGACAAGGGCCTCATCACCCCGGTCGTCCGCGACGCCGGCGACCTCTCGATCGCCGGCCTGGCCAAGAAGATCGCCGACATCGCCGCTCGCACCCGCACCAACAAGATCGGGCCCGACGAGCTCTCCGGCGG
This sequence comes from Nocardioides sp. B129/18, assembly GCF_055282735.1. Lineage (NCBI taxonomy): Bacteria > Bacillati > Actinomycetota > Actinomycetes > Propionibacteriales > Nocardioidaceae > Nocardioides > Nocardioides sp. B129/18. The sequence continues at coordinate 750 of NZ_JBUZJI010000041.1, forward strand.
CACCTTCACCATCACCAACCTCGGCTCGGTCGGCGCCCTGTGGGACACCCCGATCATCAACAAGCCGCAGGTCGCCATCCTGGGCCCGGGCGCGGTCGTCAAGCGTCCCGTCGTCATCGACGACCCCAACCTGGGCGAGACCATCGCGGTGCGTCACATGGTCTACCTGGCGCTCACCTACGACCACCAGCTGATCGACGGCGCCGACGCCGGCCGGTTCCTGCAGGACGTCAAGCAGCGCCTCGAGGCGGGCTCCTTCGAGGTCTGAGCCACCCGCTCGCCGCGCCTCCCCTCCGGCCCCGTCCCGCATCCGCGGGGCGGGGCCGGAGGTCTTCTCCTGCCCGGCCGCGGGCAGCGGAAAAGGATTCGAAGGTTGTCGGTGCCAACGGTTAGCGTCCTCCCGTGACGATGACGCATCCTCGGGCCCTGCAGGTCGACTCCGCTGCCGAGGTCGTCGTCGCCCGTCGCCCGATCGACTGGCGCCGCCTGCGCTCGCTGCGCACCCTGCTGTGCCTCGTCGGCCTCGTGCTCGGCGCCGTCGGCGCTGCGCTCGGCAGCGTCGTCGCCGGCCGCATCGCCGACGACCCCGGCGCCGGCCTGGTCGGCCTCCTCGCGCTGTGCGTCCTCGGCGGCGCCCTCGTCGAGACCATCGCCCGCACCACCTGGACCGGCATCGTCAGCCGCGCCGAGGGCGAGCTGCGCGCCGACCTCCTCGAGGCCGCGCTCGCCCAGCCGCTCCCCGCGCTCAGCGAGACCGCCGTCGGCGAGATCCTCGACCGCGTCGACGACGACACCTGGGAGGTCGGCCGCCTGGTCCGCCAGATGGGCTGGATGACGCTGCGCGCCCTGCTCGGCGCCGGGCCGCTGTGGATCGTCGCCGGCCTCACCTGGTGGCCCGCGTTCCTGCTCTTCCCGATCGTGGCCGCCGCCGCCCTGCTGTGGGCCCGGCCGCTGCTCTCGAAGGTCACCGAGACCAAGGTGGCCGAGGAGATCGCCTGGACCGACCACGCCGCGATCACCGAGGAGGGCATCGCCGCGCGCGACGACATGCGCACCAGCCTCGGCCAGGCCCACGTGATGCGCCGCTCCAGCGAGCTGGCGGCCGTCGTCCACGCCCGGTTCCGTCGGGTGCTGCTGCTCCAGCGCAGCATCAGCCTGCGCACCGGCCTGGTGCTGCACAGCCTGCTGGTGGTCATCGCCGTCGCCGGCGTCGCGCTGGCCGGCTCCGGCTCGCTCTCCACCGCCTCGCTGGTCACGCTCTTCCTGATCTCCAGCAACTTCGTCGGCCAGGTCGACATGGTGGCCCGCCACCTCCCGGAGCTGCAGTCGGGCATGGGCGCGATCATCCGCCTGCGCCAGCTGCTGGCCGTCGAGCCCGAGCCCACCGGTGGCCTGCCGCTGCCCGAGGGTCGCCTCGACATCGCCTTCGACGACCTCCACTTCAGCTACGGCACCGGACGCTTCGCCCTCCAGGGCGTCGACCTCCACGTCTCCGCCGGCCACACCTGCGCGCTCGTGGGCCGCACCGGCTCGGGCAAGTCCACGCTGGCCTCGCTGGTCTCCCGCGCCGTCGACCCGCCGCGCGGCGCGGTCCTGATCGGCGGCGTCGACGTCCTCGACCTCGACCTCGAGGCCCTGCGCGCCGGCATCGGCGTCGTCACCCAGCGCACCGAGATCCTGGCCGGCACCGTCGCGGAGAACATCGCGCTCTTCCGCGACCTGCCGCGCGAGCGCATCGAGGCGGCCGTCGACGAGCTCGGGCTGCGCACCTGGATCGCGAGCCTGCCCGAGGGCCTCGACACCCCGCTCGGCGCCGGCGGCACCACGCTCTCGGCCGGCGAGGAGCAGCTGGTCGCCTTCGCCCGCCTGCTGGTGCGCGACGTCCGCATCGTCGTGCTCGACGAGGCCACCGCCCGCATGGACCCCGTCACCGAGGCCCAGGTCGTCCAGGCCGCCGACCGTCTGCTGGCCGGCCGCACCGGCCTGCTGGTGGCCCACCGGCTCTCCACCACCGAGCGGGCCGAGCTCGTCGCCGTCCTCGACGACGGCCGGGTCGCCCAGGCCGGACGTCGTGCGGAGCTCGCCGTGCAGCCGGGCCCGTTCCGCGAGCTGCTCGAGGCCTCCGACGAGACCGACGGCGGCAGCGAGGTCACCGCGTCGCTCGAGGGGGTGCCCGGACTCGACCAGCCGGCGGTGCCCGACGGCGTCGGCGCCGTGCGTCGCACCGCCGAGCCGCCGCCCGCGCCGACCACCGGCCCGGTCCCGAACCTCGCCCGCTCCACCACCCACGCGCTGCTGAGCATGCGCCGATGGAGCATCGCCGGGCTCACCCTGTTCCTGCTCTCGGCCCTCCTGGGCGCCTTCGGCGCCCTCACCGGCTGGGTCTGGGGCCACATCGTCACCGACCTCCAGCGCGACCAGACCCCGTGGAGCCTGGTCGGCGTCATCGTGGTGTTCCTGCTGGCCGGCCCGGTGCTGCTCTCCCAGGCGCTGTCGGTCTACATCCGCTGGTGGGTCGACGTGAAGCTGCGGGTGCGCTCCGCGGTGCTGGCCGGCCAGATCACGCCCCGCCGCCTCACCCGCACCCCGGCCGGCGAGGTCGTCAGCCGGGCCATGGACGCCGACCGGCTCGCGCAGTACGCCGACCGCTGGGTCGACGTGCTCAACGGCATCGGCATCGTCATCGTCACGATGATCGTCGGCGGCACGCCCCTGGCCGGGCTGGTCCTCGTCGTCGTCATGCTGGCCTCGGCCGGCTCCTCGGCGCTCGGACGCCGGGTGGCCGGACGCTCCGCCGCAGCCGCCGCCACGGCCCGCGCCGGGTTCGGCCGTGCGCTGGTCTCGGCGATGGAGTCGGTGCGCACCGTCAAGCTGGCCGGCGCCACCGACGACGTCCATCGCCATCTCAGCGAGGTCGACGCCGGCCGCGTCGGCGCCACTGTCATGGAGTACCGCGTCAAGGCGCTGCTCGAGGGCGTGCCGATCATCATGGTGCAGGCCGGCGTCGTCGCCGCCTGGGCCGCCTTCGACCTCGGCGTCTGGGGGCTGGCCACCGCGCTGCTGGTCGCCAACGCCGTCGCCGGCTTCGACTGGTTCGGCCGGGTCGCGGGCTCGGCGATCACCGAGGCGCCCGGCACGACCGCCTGGATCGACGCCACCAGCCCCCTGGCCGGCGGCGGCTTCCTCACCGACCTGCCCGCCGGCGTCGACCTCGTCGCCGGCGTGGCGCCCGCGCCGGTCACCCTGCCGCACCAGCCGATGACCTCGCTGGTGCTCTCCGACCTCACCGCCGTGCACGACGACGGCACGGTCGGCGTGTCCGGCGTCGACCTCGAGGTCGCGCCCGGCGAGCTGATCCTGCTGGTCGGGCCGATCGGCTCGGGCAAGTCCAGCCTGCTCTCCGCGCTGGCGGGCCTGATCGCCGCCAGCGGCGAGATCCGCTGGAACGGCGAGATCGTCGACGACCCCCAGACCTGGCTGCGTCCGCCGCACGTGGCGCACGTGGCCCAGGTGCCGCGGGTGCTCTCGGGCTCCTTCCTCGACAACGTGCGCCTCGACCACCTCGACCGCCAGGTCGAGCCCGCGTTCGCCGCGGCCCGGCTCGACCGCGACCTGGTCGCTGCCGGAGGTCCCACCGCGCTCGTCGGACACCGCGGCGTGCGGCTCTCCGGCGGCCAGGTGCAGCGCCTCGCGCTGGCCCGGGCGCTGGCGTGCGACGCCGACGTCCTGCTGGCCGACGACGTCTCCTCCGCGCTCGACGCCGCCACCGAGCTCGAGCTCTGGGCGGCGCTGCGCGAGCGGGGCGGCGCGGTCATCGGCGCCACCTCCAAGGCCGCCGCACTGGCGCGCGCCGACCGCGTGGTGGTGCTCCAGGAGGGGCGCGTCGCGGAGATCGGGCCGTGGCAGGAGATCTCGGCGCGCTGGTCGCACCTGGCCGGCTGAGCCCCGCGGGTGAGCAGGCCCCAGCCAGCCGCATGACACGCTGGCGGGCATGAGCCTGCACGTCGTCGTCGCCGGATCCTCCGGGTTCCTGGGCACCCACCTCGTCAGCGCGCTGCGGGAGCGGGGCCACAGCGTCACCACCCTCGTCCGGCGTCCGGCCGGCCCGAAGGAGTCGACGTGGGACCCCTACGCCGACGACCCGTCCGCGCGCGTCGACCTCGCGCTGATCGCCGCGGCCGACGTCGTGGTGAACCTGGCCGGCTCCCCCACCCTCGGCAATCCGCACAGCGCGAAGTGGGCCGAGGAGCTGCTGCACTCGCGCGTCACCACCACGCGCGTGCTGGCCGAGGCCATCGCCCAGGCGGCCACGCCCCCGGCGTACCTGGCCGGCAGCGGCATCGCCTACTACGGCGACCACGGCGAGCAGGTGCTCACCGAGGCCGGCGACACCCGCGGCCACGCGCTGCTCACCGAGGTGTGCCGGCAGTGGGAGGCCGCCGCAGGCGCCGCGGCCCAGGCCGGGTCCCGGGTGGTGCACCTGCGCACGGCGCCGGTGATGGACCGCTCCAGCGCGCCGCTCAAGCCGCTCTCGCTGCTGTTCAAGACCGGGCTGGGCGGACGCCTGGGCAGCGGGCGCCAGCACATGCCGATGATCTCGCTGCGCGACTGGATCGGCGGGGTCGTCCACCTGGCCGAGCACCCGAGCGCCTCGGGGCCGGCGAACCTGTGCTGCGTCACCACCCCGACCAACGCCGAGTTCACCCGCACCCTGGCCCGCGCGCTGCACCGTCCGGCGTTCGCGGCCGTGCCCGCGCCCATCCTGCGCAAGGCCACCGGCAAGATGGCGCCCGAGCTGCTCGGCTCGGTCAACGTCCGGCCGCAGACGCTGCTCGACGCCGGCTACTCCTTCGCCGACCCCGGCGTCGCGGAGGTCGTGGCAGCCGGTCTCGGCCGCGCCTGAGCGGCCCTCAGCCGGTCATCTGCCAGGCGCCGTCGCGCCGCACCAGCGTGACGACGTGACGACGCGGTGCGTCGTCCGGCAGCCGAGCCGACGCGCCGCCGTCGCGCCGCTCCGCCCGGGCAGCGGGGTCGGTGCGGGTGACGAGCTCGAGCCGCAGGCGTCCCGGGGCCGAGGCGCGCACGATCGCGCCGAGCACCCGGCTGCGCAGCCCCACCACCCGCCAGCCGCGGGTCGTCCAGGCCCGCAGGGCGGCGACGTCGGCACGGCCGGCGCTCGAGCCCGGCGCGTAGAGCGACGCGAGGGCTCGCTCGTCGCCGGCGGCCCAGGCCTCGGCGCGTCGCTCGTCCCAGGACCGCCAGCCGGCGAGCGCGGCGTCGTCGGGCGAGGAGCGCTCCTCCGCGCAGCCGCCGAGGGCCACGAGGAGGAGCAGCAGGGCGGTGCCGAGCAGGGAGCGCATGCGGCTCCCCTACCCGGCAGCGCCGCCGGTCAGCGTCGTCGTCCACAGGCGTAGGCTCGCGAGCATGAGCGAGGTGCGGTGCGAGGTCATCGGTCTGGGCGAGCAGGCGGTCGACTACCTGGGCGCGTGGGAGATCCAGCGCGAGGTGCACGCCGAGGTCGTCGAGGGCACGCGTCCTGACACCGTCCTGCTGCTGGAGCACCCGCCGACCTTCACCGCCGGCAAGCGCACCGACGCCCACGAGCGGCCCGTCGACACCGGCGGCGCGCCGGTCATCGACGTCGACCGCGGCGGCAAGATCACCTTCCACGGCCCCGGTCAGCTGGTGGCCTACCCGATCGTCCGGCTGCCCGACCACGTGCTCGTCGTCGACTTCGTGCGCCGCATGGAGGAGGCCATGATCGGCGCCTGCGCCGAGCTCGGCGTCACCACCGCCCGCGTGCCCGGCCGCAGCGGCGTGTGGCTGCAGGCCGACCCCGCCGACCCGATCGGCCGCCCCGAGCGCAAGATCGGCGCGATCGGCATCCGCGTGAGCCGCGGCGTCACGATGCACGGCATCTCGCTGAACTGCGACGTCGACCTCGCCTGGTACGACCGCTTCGTGCCCTGCGGCATCGCCGACGCCGGCGTCACCTCGCTCTCCCGCGAGCTGGGCCGCGACGTCCCGGTCGCCGAGGTGCTGCCGGTCCTCACCCGCCACCTCGAGACGATGCTCGCCTGGGCGCCCTACGAGGCCACGCCCGACTACGACCCGCGCCCCGAGCCCGGCCGGGCCCCGCGGGTGGAGATCCTCAGCCCCTCGCGCTGATGCCCCTCCGCGGCGCGGCGAGGCGTCGCCGGGCGCCCCGACTGGTTCGATCACGTCTGTGAGCGAGCTCGTCATCGAGGCCCACGGCCTCCGCAAGGCCTACCGCACCCGGCGCGGCGCCCGCGTCGCCGTGCAGGACCTCGACCTGGCGGTGCCGGTGGGCGGCGTCCACGGCTTCCTCGGGCCCAACGGCTCGGGCAAGACGACGACGATCCGCATGCTGCTGGGCCTGGCCCGGCCGACGTCGGGCTCGATGCGGCTCCTGGGCCAGCCGGTGCCCGAGCGGCTGCCGGAGGTGATGGGTCGCATCGGCGCGGTGGTCGAGAGCCCGAAGTTCTCCCCGAACCTCACCGGCCATCAGAACCTGACGCTGCTGGCGCGCACCATCGCCGCCCCGCCCGGACGCGTCGAGGAGGCGGTGGCCACCGTCGGCCTCGCCGGACGCGAGGGCGACCGCTACCGCACCTACTCCCTCGGCATGCGCCAGCGGCTCGCCATCGCCGCGACCCTGCTCAAGCGTCCCGAGCTGCTCATCCTCGACGAGCCCACCAACGGCCTGGACCCGGCCGGCATCCGCGAGATCCGCGAGACCGTCCGCAGCCTCGGCGAGGCCGGCGTCACGGTGCTGCTGAGCTCGCACATCCTCGCCGAGGTGCAGCAGGTGTGCACCTCGGCCACGATCATCGGCCGCGGACGCCTGCTGGCCTCGGGCCAGGTGGCCGACCTCGTCGGCGGCACCGGCGGCCTCGTCCGCGTGCGGGTGCCCGGCGAGGCCGACGCCACTGCGTCCGCCCGGCAGGCCCTGCTCGACGCCGGCTTCGCCCTCGATCCCGGCGAGGAGATCCTCGTCCGCTCCGAACGGCCCGAGGAGATCACCCGGGCGCTGGGCGCCGCGGGCATCTGGCTCAGCGAGCTCACCCCGCAGGGCCGCGACCTGGAGTCGGTGTTCCTCGAGCTCACCGCCGGCGCGGGCCTCACGGACTCCGACGGCGCGACCGGCCAGGGCGGTGCCGCATGAGCGGCCTGCCCCGCCTCGTCGGCGTCGAGCTGACCCGCCTGCGGTGGCGCCGCGCGGTCGTCGTCCTGCTGCTGCTCGCCGTGGCCGGCACCGCCGCGCTCGCGGCGCTGCGAGTCTGGGACACCCGGCCGGTGAGCGAGGCCGTGCGCGCGAGCGTCGCGGAGGAACGCGCGGCCGAGGTCGCCGCGTGCGTGCGCTCGCCGCTGGACTTCGGCGCGGTCGAGGGCGCCACCGAGGCGGAGTGCATCGACACCCTCGCCTCGTGGGAGCGCTCGCCGCTCGACCTGCGCTCGGAGGTCGACGACTCCGGCATCCTCGTCATCACGATGCTCGGGCTGGCCCTCCTGCTCGCCGGGTCGACCTTCGCCGGCCACGACCACCTCACCGGCTCGATGAGCAACCAGCTGCTCTTCGAGCCGCGCCGCGGACGCCTGTGGTCGGCCAAGGCGCTCGCCGTCGGGCTCGTCGCGCTGGTGGTCGCCTTCGCGACGCAGACCGCCTACTGGCTGACGCTCTGGGCGGTGGCTCGCGAGCGCGGACTCCCCCGCGGCGACGCGCTGAGCGTCGCGCTGCAGCAGGACCTGCGCGCCACCGCGGTGATCGTCGGCGCCGCGGTCGGCGGCCTCGCCCTCACCACGCTGCTGCGCAGCACGGTGGCGACCCTCGGCGTCCTGTTCGCCGTCGTCACCGCCGCCGGGCTGTTCATGGGCATCGTCGGCATCGACGGGCGCTGGGCGCCCGACACGAACATGGCCGCCATCGTCCAGAACGGCACCACGTACTACGTGGAGGTCCCGCCGCGCTGCTACGACGACGCGGCCGTCCAGGCCGAGACCGGATCGCCGCGCGCCGTCGCACCGGAGTGCGTCGACTCGGCCTACCTCTCCGGCTGGCACGGGGCGGGCTACTGGGGCAGCGTCACGGCGGTCGTCCTGGCCGCCTCGGTGCTCACCTTCCGGCGTCGCGACGTCGCCTGACGCACCGCTCTGCGGGGCCTCGTCCCCGCCTTCCGGACGCCCACCCGCACGGGCCTTCGTCGAGTTCGGGTGACCTGCCTCACCGGCGTAGAGTCGCCGATGTGACTGCAACGCCCACCGCTGATGGCAGGAAGCTCCTCCGACTCGAGGTCCGCAACGCCGAGACCCCCATCGAGCGCAAGCCCGACTGGATCAAGACCCGCGCGAAGATGGGCCCGGAGTACAAGCACCTGCAGAGCCTGGTGAAGTCCGAGGGCCTGCACACGGTGTGCCAGGAGGCCGGCTGCCCCAACATCTTCGAGTGCTGGGAGGACCGCGAGGCCACCTTCCTCATCGGCGGCGACCAGTGCACCCGCCGCTGCGACTTCTGCCAGATCGACACCGGCAAGCCGCAGCCGCTGGACCGCGACGAGCCCCGCCGGGTCGCGGAGTCCGTGCAGACCATGGGCCTGCGCTACGCCACCATCACCGGCGTCGCCCGCGACGACCTCGAGGACGGCGGCGCCTGGCTCTACGCCGAGACCGTGCGCGCCATCCACGAGCTCAACCCCGACACCGGCGTCGAGAACCTCATCCCCGACTTCAACGGCAAGCCCGAGCTGCTCGCCGAGGTCTTCGAGTCGCGGCCCGAGGTGCTGGCCCACAACGTCGAGACCGTGCCGCGCATCTTCAAGCGGATCCGCCCGGCCTTCCGCTACGAGCGCTCCCTCAACGTCCTCACCCAGGCCCGCGCGTTCGGCCTGGTCACCAAGTCGAACCTCATCCTCGGCATGGGCGAGACCCGCGAGGAGGTCTCGCAGGCGCTGGTCGACCTCCACGCCGCTGGCTGCGAGCTGATCACCATCACCCAGTACCTGCGCCCCTCGGTGCGCCACCACCCCGTCGAGCGCTGGGTCAAGCCCGAGGAGTTCGTCGAGCTCGCGGCCGAGGCCGAGGAGATCGGCTTCGCCGGCGTGCTGTCCGGCCCGCTCGTGCGTTCGTCCTACCGCGCCGGTCGCCTGTACCGTCAGGCGATGGACGCCCGCGAGGGCGTCCCCACCGCCTGACCCCCGGATCCCCACCCGCCGTCGCCCTTCGGGCACGGCCCACGAGCAAAGGCAGCACGCCCCGGATGGCCAAGAAGAAGGAAGACAAGCCCGCCGCTGCGGCGGCCGCCCCGAAGATGGGACGCCGCCAGCAGCTGGTGGAGACCTACCGCATCACCAAGCGGTCCGACCCCTCGATCGGACGCCGGCTGCTCGCGGTCTTCGTCGTCGCGTTCGCGCTCGGCTTCGGCCTGTTCTACCTGCTGCCCGGCGAGGGCGTGCTCAGCTGGGTGCTGGCCGTCATCGGCGGTCTGCTCATCGGCGCGCTCGCCACGATGATCGTCTTCTCCCGCCGCGCCCAGAACGCCGCGTACTCGCAGATGGAGGGTCAGCCCGGCGCCGGCGCCGCCGCCCTGCAGATGCTGCGTCGCGGCTGGCAGGTCACCCCGGCGGTGGCCTTCACCCGTCAGCAGGACGTCGTCCACCGCGTCGTCGGCCCTCCGGGCATCGTGCTGGTCGGCGAGGGCAACACCACCCGTGTGCGCACCCTGCTCACCGCCGAGCGTCGCAAGCACGAGCGCGTCGCGGGCGAGACCCCGGTGCACGAGGTCGTCGTCGGCCGCGAGGACGGCCAGGTGCCGCTGCCGAAGCTGATGCGTCACGTGCAGAAGCTGGGCCGCAAGATCAAGCCCGCCGAGCAGACCGACGTCCTGGCCCGCCTGCGCGCCCTCGACAACACCCGCAGCAACATCCCGCTGCCCAAGGGTCCGGTGCCCACCAACATGAAGGGCATGCGCCAAAACATGCGCGGCCGCTGACCCTGCAGCAACGTCGAGACCCCCGCACCCGCCCTGGGCGGTGCGGGGGTCTCGTGCGTCCGGGACTAGAGGCCGAAGCCGGCCGGCAGCGGCTGGGAGGTCTTCGGCGGGGACACGTCGACCTTCTTGCCCCAGCCGCGGTAGGAGACGACCGTCTTCGCGCCGCTGATGCCGGTGCTGGACTGCGCCAGGGTGCCGTCGAGGTTGAACCAGACGTCCTGCTGGGTGGTCTTGGGCTGCTGCGCGGCGGCCAGGCGCAGCGCCTCGCCGGTGAGCCCCTGCACCTCGGTGAGGATCGTGCGGGTGCTGAGGATCAGGCGGTAGTGGTCGGCGCGGCGGCCCGAGAGGGTCTCGCGGCCCTCGTAGGTGGCGCTCTGCAGGCCGTTCTTGAGCGCGCCGATGTAGGTGCGCGGGTCGAGCTGACGCAGCAGCGCCCCGACGAACGCGGCCTGGCCGCCGAGCGCGGCGAGCTCGGCGCGGTAGTAGGTGGAGCCGCGGGAGGGGATCTTGAGGTAGACGGTGCCGTCGATGAGCCGCAGGTCGACCTTCTCCCCCTGCAGCTGCGGGACGGTGAGCTCCATGGCCAGCCCCGGCTGGGTGCCGGTGAGGTCGGCGGCGCCGGAGCCGCTCGAGCCGCCGTTGGCGGTGGCGCTGGTGAGGCGCACCTGGACGGTGGTGGCGGCCTGGAAGCTGTTGGTGAACAGGTTGAGGATCCGGGTGTCGCCGATCTCGCTGCCCTTGCGCGCCGGGAGCCCGGCCAGGGGCGCGGCGTCGGAGGGGTCGTCGAACTGGCCGCTGTTCATGCCGGGGGTGATGTTCGCCAGGGGGTCCTCTTCCCCGGACCCGCACCCGGTCAGCAGGACGCTGAGCGGGAGCAGGGTGGCGACGGCGGCGTGCGCGAGACGGCGTGGCGGCATGTGGGTCAGGATCCCATCATCTGGTCGCCGTCGACGACCTCGCCCTTCGCGGGCTTCTCGATCGAGACCGGCACGCCCCACTGCGAGTAGTCGACGGTGACGTCGATCTGGCCGGTCTTGGTGACCGAGCGGACGATCTTGCCGTCCCCGTCGACGTAGAGCTCCTGCTCGCTGGTCTTCGGCACGGAGCCCTTCTGCGCGGAGGTCAGCGAGGAGAGGCCCTCGATGGCCGCGGAGTTGTCGACGGTGAAGGTGTAGAGGCGGGTCTGGGTGCCGCCGACGCTCTTCGGGCCGACGTAGACGATGTCGCTGGCGCTCTTGCTGAGCGCCTCGAGCGAGGAGCGGACGTCGTACTGCTTGGCGAGCTCGCCGAAGGCGGCCATCGGGCCGGTCTTGGCGTCGGTGGAGAAGGCCATCCACTTGCCCTTGGTGGCGGCGAAGCGCAGGTAGGCGGTGCCGTCGATGAGGCGCATGGAGGCGTTGCCGGCCTGCGGGATCGTCAGGGAGTACTGCATGCGCGGCTCCGCGCTGGTGAAGTCGGCGACGCCGGCCGCCGTGGTCTCCTGCTCGCCGAGGGAGCTCTTCATCGAGATGGCGACGGTGGCGTCCTTGCCGGAGAAGCTGCGGGTGTAGAGGGCCGCGAGGTCGGCAGGGGTGAGCGTCGCACCGGGCTGGGCGGCGTCGGCCGCGTCAGCCGAGCCGGCCGAGCCGGCCGAGCCACCGGAGGTGGAGCCGGCGTCGGTCGTGGCGCCCGCGCTGCTCGAGGCGGAGGCCGACGGCGTGCTGCTGGAGCCCTTCGCCGAGGAGTCGTCGGACCCGTTGCAGCCCGCGAGGACGAGCGTCAGGGGCAGGACGGCGGCGACGGCCAGGCTGCGGAGGGGACGGCGTGCGGTCATGGCGGGCTCCCGAGGGTCGGTGGTTCGAGGCCGCGAGGCATCAGCGGCCGGTGAGTCGACGGTACTCCTCCAGCGGCACCGTCGCGGTGCGCGCCATGAGGTCGTGGAGACCGCGGCCGTCGGGGCGGAAGACCAGCGGCGGGATCACCAGCGCGATGAGCGCCTGGCGGGCCAGGGCCACCAGCAGCGAGGGCGGACGCGGGTCGCCGTCGGCGCGCACGACGCGCAGCCGGGTGACCAGCTGGCCGAAGGAGCCGCCCGCGAGGCCGATGAACACCGCGGACTCCACGACGAACACGCCGAGCACCGCGAACTCCGCCCAGCCGGCGGCGTCCTCGCCGTAGACGGGCACGAAGAGGCCGGTGACGGCCAGCGAGGCGAACCAGTCGACGAGGAGCGCGCCGATGCGCCGGGCCCAGGATGCGGTCTGCAGGTCCACGGCCCAACCCTAGGGGGCGGGCCGAAGGCGTCCACGAGGGGAGACCGACGGACGACCTGTTACATGCCTGCAACAAAGGCGATACGGTCCAGAAACCGCTCCACTCCTACAGTGGCGGCACTCAGCAGTGCGCAGCGTCGCGCCCTGCCACACCCACATCTTTGGCGGCTGGCCTTCGCGGGACGGCCAAGGAGGACGAATGTTCCAGAACAGCGAGGAGCTGCTCAAGTACGTCAAGGACGAGGGCGTCGAGATGATCGACGTCCGCTTCTGCGACCTTCCCGGCGTCATGCAGCACTTCACCGTGCCGACCTCGTCGTTCGACCAGTCGGTCTTCGACGACGGCCTCGGCTTCGACGGCTCGTCCATCCGTGGCTTCCAGGCCATCAACGAGTCCGACATGTCGCTGTTCCCCGACGTCACCACCGCCTACATCGATCCCTTCCGCAAGGCGAAGACGCTCAACCTGAACTTCTTCATCCACGACCCGATCACGGGCGAGGCGTATTCGCGCGACCCGCGCAACATCGCGAAGAAGGCGCTCGCCTACCTCGGCACCACCGGCATCGCCGACACCGCGTTCTTCGCGCCCGAGGCGGAGTTCTACATCTTCGACAACGTCCGCTACTCCACCGGCGTGAACGAGGGCTTCTACCACATCGACTCCGTCGAGGGCTGGTGGAACTCGGGCAAGGAGGGCGAGGACAACCTCGGCTACAAGACCCGCCTCAAGGGCGGCTACTTCCCCGTCGAGCCCTACGACCACTACAGCGACCTGCGCGCCGACATGGTCAAGAACCTCGAGCTGTGCGGCCTCCAGGTGGAGCGCGCGCACCACGAGGTCGGCACGGCCGGTCAGGCGGAGATCAACTACCGCTTCGACACGCTGCTCAAGGCCGCGGACGACGTCATGAAGTTCAAGTACCTCATCAAGAACACCGCCTGGCAGCAGGGCAAGTCGGTCACCTTCATGCCCAAGCCCATCTTCGGCGACAACGGCTCGGGCATGCACGTCCACCAGTCGCTGTGGAAGGACGGCTCGCCGCTCTTCTACGACGAGACCGGCTACGGCGGCCTCTCCGACCTCGCCCGCTGGTACATCGGCGGCATCCTCAAGCACGCCCCGGCGCTGCTGGCCTTCACCAACCCGACGGTGAACTCCTACCACCGCCTGGTGCCCGGCTACGAGGCCCCGATCTCGCTGGTGTACTCCTCGCGCAACCGCTCCGCGTCGGTGCGCATCCCGATCACCGGCTCGAACCCGAAGGCCAAGCGCATCGAGACCCGGTTCCCCGACCCGTCGGCGAACCCCTACCTCGCCTTCTCCGCGCTCATGCTCGCCGGCCTCGACGGCATCCAGAACAAGATCGAGCCCGCCGCGCCGATCGACAAGGACATCTACGAGCTCCCGCCGGACGAGATGGCCGACATCGCCCAGGTGCCGACCTCGCTCGGCGCCGTCCTCGACGCCCTCGAGGACGACCACGAGTTCCTCACCCGCGGCGACGTGTTCACCAACGACCTCATCGAGACGTGGGTGGACTACAAGCGCGCCAACGAGATCGCGCCCGTGCAGCTGCGTCCGCACCCGCACGAGTTCGAGCTGTATTACGACATCTAACCGGGCCTTCGGCTGCGGTCGTTCAACAACGCCGAACAACCGCAACAAACAGCCGCTGACCTGCAGAAACGCCGCCAAGCGACCCTCTGGTCGCTCGGCGGCGTTTGCTGTTGGTAGCCGCTCGTCTGTTACAAATCCGGTACAAATTTGGGTGGCGTTATCCCTTGCCACACGGTCCTCAGGAGGCGCTCCGGGCAGATTGTGGCCCGGGTCGGTTGCTCGAGCCACCAGGCTGGCATCGCACAGTTCGGCGACCATCGCCGCGATGCCCGAGCCATCTTGCTGCCACATCATTTCCACCGACGTGATCGCTCCCATGCTGCCGTCGGACATAGGTGCCCGTAGACCAACTGTCCGTCAACGCCGCAAGGAGGGGCTTGATGATGGCAACGAACTCGAACGTACCTGCCATGGAACCGGGAACCTTTGGGGCGCGGCGGCGCGGAGGTCGCGGCAGCCGGGCACCCAGACTGGTCGATGCCCAAGAGCTGTGGGACATCGACGATGTCGCGTCCTACCTTGGCGTGACCAAGCAGACCATCTACTCCTGGCGGACGACGGGCTACGGCCCGGCCGGCTTCCGTGTCGGAAAGCACCTGCGTTGGCGGGCAGCAACCGTGATCAATTGGACGGTGCAACTCGAGGAGAATCAGTGATATCGAGAGGCCATCAGCCTCAGGCCCAATCGGTTCCCGAGTCACCAGGGCGCACGTGCTCGTCAGCATCGCTGGTCACCCGGTCGGAGTCTGCCAAGGACAGCCATGGCCAGCGTTAGTCCCGGTAGGCCAGCGGACGACGGGAGCCCTCGTTACGTTGTGAACTATCGAGATCCCGAGGGGCGGCAGCGCCGCAAGACCTTCAGACGCAAAGCCGAGGCGGTCGCGTTCCGCAACACGGTTGAAGCGGACAAGCTCCGTGGGACCTACCTTGATGTCGACGCCGGCAGGATCTCGTTTCGGGCCTATGCCGAGGAGTGGCTCGACAGCCGGACCTTCAGCCCACTGACCTATGAGGCGACGGAGTTGCGACTCAGGCTCCACGTGTTCCCGACGCTGGGACACCTCGAACTGCGACAGATCAAGCCGTCGACGATTCAGAAGCTCCTGCGATCGATGGAGATGGCGGAGACCTACCGGCGCGTCATCTTCTCCAACGTGTCTGCCATCTTCTCGGCTGCGGTCGACGACGACATGATCGCCAAGAATCCGTGCAAGGCCAGTTCAGTCACAAGGCCCGCAACGTCGCGCCGCAGGGTGGTGCCTTGGCCGTCCGAATGGGTCTCCTCGATGAGTTGGGACTGCTGCACGATCAGGTGACAGGTTGGGTTAGGCCGCCTGGGTGGCGGTTG